>JACQFV010000011.1 GCA_016199865.1 Candidatus Zixiibacteriota bacterium
AGATTAACAAGCCGACGGTCAGGGTGAGCTATGAGTTGCAGGAGATCGGCCGCCCGACCCTGGGGGACGTGATCGATGCGTCGCCGATAGGCAAAGGGAAAAAGACCGGGCGGCGTTCGGCGAAGTGAGGGGTATCATTTTGTACGGGGGAATGTCGTCTCGCGAAGTCTGATTCCGTATCTTTGGTACGGGCGAAGCTTGCCTGCCCTGAGCTTGTCGCAGGGTATTCGCGATGACGGATTTGGATGCGGGCGAACACAAGGTTCGCCCCTACGTGATATGACGTGGTTCGTATTTCGTAGGGGCGAGGCGGTGCCTCGCCCCTATTGGAACCGCGAAAGGGCGACCCACGCGGTCGCCCCTACGACATGATCTTGGACCGAACGTCCCATGAAACACGCCGATTTCGTCCATCTGCACAACCACAGCCAGTATTCGCTGCTGGATGGTGCCACCCGGATTGAAGAGATGGTGGCCAAGGCGGTCGAATACAAGATGCCGGCGTTGGCATTGACCGATCATGGCAATCTGTTCGGGGCGATCGAAATGCGGCTGGGTACAAGAACCTAGTGAAATTGGTCAGCACGGCCTACCTGGAGGGATTTTATCACCGGCCGCGCATCGATTTTGAGCTGTTGCGCACCCACGCCGAGGGGCTGTGCGCCACATCTGCCTGCGTACAGGGAGAAGTCGGGCAGCATCTGCTCGCTGGACGGACCGACTCAGCCGAGGAAACGGCTCGGAGGTATCTTGACCTCTTCGGCTCCGATGGATATTTCCTGGAAATTCAAGATCACGGGATTGACGTGGAGGACAAGATCCGCCCGCAGGTGATCGATCTGGCCAAACGGCTCGGCGTCGGACTGGTGGCGACCAACGATTGCCATTACCTCGAGCAACGGCATGCCCGTGCCCACGACGCGCTCCTCTGCATCCAGACCGGGAAGATGATCGCCGACACCGACCGTCTGCGCTACGGCACCGACCAGATCTATTTCAAGTCACCGGCCGAAATGAAGAAGCTCTTTGCCTCGACTCCGGCGGCCGTCGAAAACACAGTCCGCGTCGCCGAATCCTGCCGGCTCGAACTCGAATTGGATCATCTGCACCTCCCGGATTTCCCCCTCCCGAAGGGATTCGATTCGCGGGATGCCTACCTGTCGCATCTGGCGCATGAGGGAATGGCGAAGCGATTCACGCATGTCACGCCGGGTCTCCGGGAACGGCTGGAATACGAACTGGGCGTCATCCAGAAAATGGGTTTCGCCGGGTATTTTCTCGTCGTGGCCGATCTCGTGCACCATGCGAAATCGCGGGGGATTCCGGTCGGTCCGGGGCGCGGCTCGGCGGCGGGCTCTCTCGTGTCGTACTGTTTGGAGATCACCGACATCGACCCGATCCGCTTCGGACTTCTCTTCGAGCGATTCTTGAACCCCGAGCGGATTTCCATGCCCGACATCGACATCGATTTCTCCGATCGGGGGCGTGATGAAGTCATCCGATACGTCATCGACAAATACGGCAAGGACAACGTCTGCCAGATCATCACCTTCGGCACCATGGCGGCGCGCGGCGTCATCCGCGACGTCGGGCGGGTGCTGGGCATGTCGTACGCCGAGGTGGACCGGATCGCCAAGATCATTCCCTTTGAAATCGACATGACGCTGGAGAAGGCGCTGCGTCTCAAGCCCGAACTCAAGCAGATGGCCCAGGAGGATCCGCGAGTTTCCACACTCTTGGATTTTTCGCAGACGCTGGAAGGTTTGACCCGTCACGCCTCCACGCATGCCGCCGGAGTCGTGATTGCACCGGCCCCCCTGACCGAGTTTGTGCCGCTCTACAAGGGTAACAAAGGCGAAATCACGACCCAGTATGACATGAAGTGGATCGAGAAAATCGGCCTGTTGAAGATGGATTTTTTGGGTTTGCGGACCTTGACCGTGCTCGAGGATGCGATCGCGGCGGTGCAGAGCAATCGCGGCGTGACGGTCAACTGGGAGGCGCTGGGTCTGGAGGACCCCGCCGTCTATGATCTCTTCGCGACCGGGGAGACGATCGGCATCTTCCAATTCGAATCATCGGGCATGCGCGACTACCTGCGCAAACTGCGCCCGACGGTCTTCGAGGACCTGATCGCGATGAACGCGTTGTACCGTCCGGGGCCGCTGGACGCCAACATGATCGATGAGTACATCGCCCGCAAACACGGACAGAAGGACGTGACCTTCTTTCATCCCCGGATCGAACGCGTCCTGAAGGAGACCTACGGCGTCATCGTCTATCAGGATCAAGTCATGCAGGTGGCCGGTGAGCTGGCCGGCTTCTCCATGGCCAAGGCCGACATCCTGCGCGCCGCCATGGGCAAGAAGAACGCCGACATCATGGCGCGGATGAAAACCGAGTTTCTCGACGGCGCCGTCGCCCGAGGCGTCGAACAGCAGACCGCCGAAACGGTCTTCGAGTATTGCGCCACGTTCGCCCGCTACGGCTTCAATCGCGCCCATGCCGCCGCCTACGCCGTCCTGGCCTACCGTTGCGCCTGGCTGAAGGCGCATTACCCCGTGGAATTTCAGGCGGCCACGATGAGTTCGGAAATGGACAACACCGACAGGATTCGCGTCCTGATCCGGGAATGCCACCGCCTCCGAATCGCCGTCGACCCTCCGGACGTCAACGTGTCGCGTTCGCCCTTCACGGCTCTGGGCGATAGGATCTTGTTCGGCTTGTCCGCGGTCAAGAACGTGGGAGAGGGGGCAGTCGAAGCGATCGTCAAGGCGCGCGATGCCGGCGGCCCGTTTACGTCGCTCTTTGATTTCACGGGGCGCGTGGATGGTCGTTCGGTCAATCGCCGGGCTCTGGAGGCACTGGTCAGTTCGGGTTCCTTCGATCACATGACTGGGCACCGGGCCCAGCTACTGGCTGGGTTGGATGACGCTTTATCCTATGGTGCCCAAAGCGCCGATGACCGGCGGCGGGGACAGGCCTCGCTGTTTGACGGCAATGGGGATAGCCAAATTTCGGCGCCTACGCTTCCCGATGTCGCTCCGTTTACGAGAGAGCAGATGTGGGCGAAGGAGAAAGAGTCGCTGGGGTTCTACGTCTCCAGCCACCCCCTCTCCGGCTTCGTCGATGAACTCCGGCTCTTCGCCACCGCCACGACCGACCAGGCGGCGGAGCTGCCCGACGAATCGGAAGTCCAGATCGGCGGGGTGATTACCCACGTAAAAACCCAGACAGATAAGAAGAGCCAGATGATGGCCTTCCTGACGCTCGAGGATTTCGGCGGCTCGATTGAAGCGGTCTGCTTTTCCGACCCCTACCGGCGTTTCGGCCCGATCCTCAAGTTGGATTCTCTGGTCCTCCTCGGAGGACGCCTGTCCACGCGCGAAGGCGAGCGGCCGAAAATCATGGTTCAAACGGCCACGGCGCTGTCCGAGGTGAGGCAGGGGGCGGTTCTCGATGTGAACATCCGGCTGACGCCGGAGCAAATGGCGGAGGGGATGCTCGATGACCTCGAGGCGGTCGTGAGCCGATATGGCAAGGGAAATGGCTTCTTGTACTTATATTATCCGGTGGGGGAGGAGACGGTCAAAGTGCGCTCCAGCCGGATCCGGGTGGAAGGATCACGTGAATTGATCGACTCTCTGCGGGAACTTTTGGGCGAAGAGGCCGTGTTCTGTACACGGGGGTAGACGCCCGCGCAAACAATGGCCGTTCCGGGGGCGTAACGTCAAGTATGAGGTATTTTGTCAGGAGGTACATGAAAACGAAAACCACAGCAATGATCGCGCTCACGGGAATGTTGCTCGCCTCCGGTGCGGTCCGCGGGGATGACGTCAAGAAAGCGACGCCATTGCCTACGACAGCGTCGGCCGAGATCGTCTGGCTGAACTACGACGCTGGTCTGGCCAAAGCGAAAGCGGAAAACAAGCCGATCATGCTCGATTTCACGACGACGTGGTGCGGCTGGTGCAAGAAGATGGAGAGAGAGACCTTTACCGACCCCAAGGTGGCCCGCTACCTGCATGACAAGATCGTGACCGTGAAAGTCTGGGGTGATGACACCTCAAAGGCGACCATGGTCTCTCACAATGGCGAGCGGATGACTCAGCGCGCGTTGACCCAAGTGTATGGGGTGCGGGGTTTTCCGACGTTCTGGTTTTTGGATTCTTCGGGTGGGCAGATCGGACCGTCGCCGGGTTACAAGAACGTCGATCAATTCTTGCCCCTGATCGAGTATGTTGCCGGTAGTCACTATAAGACAATGAGTTACGAGAGTTACCTAAAGAAACGATCAGGGTAGTACAGCCTAGGTGAATCAAGATCGAAACCGACTGACCTCGCGAAATAAGGGGTCTGCTCCAGGGCGGGCGGGGATTCGATCCAGCTTCCCAAACAGTTTCTATTTGACTTCCAGCACCCAGACCTTTTATTGCGAGTGGGACGGGGTGCGGCAAGACTACAAGAAAATACATTAGCTACCGTTGTTTCCGCACTTTATCCGAGTTTCCCTGCCCCCCTCTCGGATAAAATTGAACGACGGTAGCTTTTTTTTGCCCTAATTCGCCGGTGTTGTCCACTTCATCGCCCCGTGGGGCCTGTTGAAAAACCCGCCGGATTCCCAACCGGGGGAGTGCTGCCACGCGTCCTCGTGTGGCAGCACGTTGTCATACAAGGCGTCACACGAGGGCATGTGACGCCACGGTCGTGGCGCCCATCAAGAATCGGGGTTTTTCAACACGCCCCCGTGGTCACAGCGTGCGGCGATTTGCGTCGTAGCGGCCGCACCCAAGACGTATCTTTACGGTTCATGTTCCGCGCCGCCCGCTGCTCCGTATTCCTGACAATCAGTGCTACCATGGTCGTCTGGGAGTCTGCAAGCGCTACGAAGTATGCGGGAGAGCCATACTACCTGGGGGTGGGAGCCCGCGCCCTGGGCCGCGGCGGCGCGTTCGTCGCCGCCACGCCGGACGGCTCATCCTCCTACTGGAATGTTGCGTCCCTGGTCGCACTGCGACGACCGGAGATCATGGTTCAACATGCCGAGGCATTTGGGTCGCTCTTGAATCATGATTTCGCTGGAATCGGCGTACCGCCGTCGACGCCGAACGGGTGGGCTTGGGGAGCGTATGGGTACTATCTCGGCGGCGCCGGCATCCAACTGACGGTTTTCGATTCGACGACGGGCCGGCCAAAGGTAGACCGTTTAGCCCGGCACGGCGACTGGGCCATCGGCGTGGCGCTGGCCCGTCGGGTCCCCGGCTGGGGAGCGTATGGGGTGACCGCCAAGACGGTCATCCGCGATCTGCCGGGCAACTCCGCCTATGGACTGGGAGTCGACCTGGCCTGGTGGAACCAATGGCCATCGCTACGTGCCGGGATCAAAGTCGCCGATGTCACCACGACCTTTCTATCTTACGACTCGGGGCGCAAGGAGACCATCGTGCCGCATGTCGATTGGGGGGGGGAGGTTGATTTGCCGCGTGCGGTCGAAGGGCTGCATGCCGTTGCGGCCTTCGATGCCGAAACGTATTTTGAAAACAGACAGACCGCCTCTCAGTATTGGAGCGGGTCGGTCTCCGTGGATTTGCATTTGGGGTTGGAAGTGGGCTACCGCGATCGGCTCTTTGGACGGATCGGATCGGACGCCGGATCGCTGGCCGTCGGCGCGGGATTCGCAATCGGTCGCTGGGGTGTCGACGGGGCGCTGACGGACCATCAATTTCTCGACAACACCTATCGTGTATCGCTACGCTACCGGCTCAGATGACACGAACACGGAATATAACGAGCATCATCCTTTTAGGACTCCTTTTCTCCGTCCTGTTGTGGTCCGGTCTTATAAAGACCGCTGTGGCTGACGCGCCCGACGCGGCCACGGTCCTGGCGCGCGTCGAGGCGATGTCGATCACGGTCGCGGATCTGCAGAAGCACATCATCGATGGCGGCATGTACTCGGCCGGTCCGGCAGGGGACCGCCATCGCCTTGAGAAAATGTTGGATGACGACATCTTCGATCGGCTGGTGGGCTTGGAAGCCGGGACTGTCAGTCTGAAGGGACGAGCGGATTTTCTGGTGCGGCTGCGGCGCGCCCAGACGTCATTGGCGGGAAAGCTCTACGGCGAGGATCACATCCGGCCGCGGCTGCAAATGGACTCGGCCACGGTCGATTCCTTCTATCACAATCATATCTCGCGCTATTCCACCAGCAGCGACCAATGGAAGATCCGCCACATTACGGTGTTTCTGCCCGGCAAGGGCGTACCGGTGGGGATGACGACCTATGTCGATTCCGTCTACAATGGCTGGGATCCCAAGCGGAAGATCGATTCGATCTACACCCGGCTGGCTCATGGAGAGGATTTCTCGATGCTGGCGCGCGTTCACTCCGAGGATCCCAAGACCCGGGGATCGGGTGGGAGTATGGGATGGGTGTCGCGGCAATTTCTGCCATCGGGGCCATTTGCCGACAGTTGCGAGGCGCAACCGATCCACCACATTTCACACCCATTCCCCAGTCCGGTCGGATGGCACATCATTCAGGTGATGGACAAGCGCCCCGCTGGGCCGGTGCCGCTGCAGGGCGAAATCCTTGACGACGTGATCGCGCAATTGACGGGAGCGCAGAGCGGCGTTTTGGCGAGGGCGATTTCGGATTCACTGATGAAGGCCGGATCATTCGATCTATCACCTGATGCGGCGAGTATGCCCGATGGGCAACTGCGGCCGGAGACACCGTTGGCCATTGTCAACGGCCAGGACACGATTTACGCCGCCGACTACCTGCAGGATCGGCTGGGGCTGATCCAGCAGCAGAAGCTGGTCGATTCAGTGTCCCGCCACGATCAGATCGCGAAGGTGTATTACAAACGCGCCTGCTGGTACACGATGCTGCGCAGCCAAGGATACCTCGATCGCCCGGAGATTGGAGAGTTGACTGCGAATCTGGTGCGACAGGAACAAAAAGACATCGTGCAACTGTCGATCGCGGATAGCCGGTACGAGCCGGACAAGACCGCCATTGAAAACTACTACCGGACTCATCCTGCCGAATTCCAGAGCCCGCCGCGGACACTCCAGCAGGCGACCGAGCGGATTCGCCAGTCCCTCAAGTCACGTCATGAAGAAGAAATACGGAATGCCTGGGTCAAGGCCGCGTCGTCACGGCACCACGTGATCCGGTACACGGATCGCCTGGCCCTCGTTCACTTCCTGGCACAGTAATGCAGACGGTCCGCACGGAGCCGCCGTTGGGTGAATTGGGTTACCTCAACGAGGTCAAACGGAAGTTGCTCCACCTCTTCGCCCTGACGATTCCCATCGGATACTACTGGGTGCCGCGCTGGACGGCCGCTGGGATCATTTTTGTGTTCTTCCTGGGGTCGCTTGTGATCGACTTGGGGCGGTTTCGCCATTGGCGGGTTCAGCGTCTGTGGACGTGGTGGGTCAATCCCATCGTGCGCCCCCGCGAATCCGTGAATTTCACCGGCGCCACGCACATCCTCCTGTCGGGATGGCTCTGTCCCCTCTTGTTTTCGCGCCCCGCCGCCGCCTGCGGGATGATCATCATCATCCTGGGCGACGTTGCCGCGGCGCTGATTGGCCGTCGCTGGGGACGGCACCGTTATGCCGGGAACCGGTCGTTCGAGGGGTCACTCGGCTTTCTGGCTGGCGGCGTGATCGCCGGTGTGGCGACCCCGGGTGTTCCAACGGCAATCGGGCTCGCAGCGGCGCTACTGGCGACCATTGTGGAAGCATTCTCTCGGCACATCGATGACAATCTGACAGTTCCTTTGCTCACCGGACTGTTTGTCCACCTGGCCTTGCGCGGACTGCAGTGACTGATGCGATGTGATTGCAACAATCGTCATCGTAGTTCGTCACCGATCCATTCGGCAAGTTCCTTTTGACCGATGCCCCGGCAGGAAAATACTTCATCGCCCTCGGTCTGATCGGTTATTATTGTGAGTGAACGCCTCACACGGCGACCAAGTGACAGTCAGCATTCGGAGTTCCGCGATGACGGCATCAAAGTAGACTTCAGCTCGGACTGATTACGGAGAGGAAGGAGAAACGGGTATGTACCATCGTTTGGGATTGGCCATTCTCACCGTGAGCACGCTCTTCACGTCTGTCGGTCGCGCCCAAGAGATGCCCGGCGATTATCAAGAGGCCTTGAAGTTCCTCGGCAGGAAGGGCGACTACAAGGGCGGCGTTTTGAAGATAGGTCTCCCGCGCAATGATTTGCAGGTGACGGTCGCGGGCGTCCCGACGCCCACTCCATTCGGGTTCAGCGGCTGGGTGGCGATGACCAAAGGCGACCACGGAAAGGATGTCGTCATGGGCGATCTGGTTCTACTTCAGGACGAAGTGAACCCGGTCATGTCATCGCTGCTGGAGCACGGTCTGGATGTGACGGCCTTGCATAACCACTTCTTTTGGGAAGAGCCACGAATCTTCTACATGCATGTGCACGGCCATGGGAAGGCACTCGACGTGGCTCGCCAATTGAAGCCGGCGCTCGACTTGATCGGCCACGTCGTGCCGTTGCCCGCCACGCCTCCTGTTCCTGATGCGAGTACTACCGGCACCGCCGACAAACTCGATACTGCAAGAATCACCGCAATTGTGGGCCACTCGGGAGAAATGGCTGGGTCCGTCTACAAGATCACGCTGGGGCGCGATGACCTGAAAGTGAAGGAAATGGGCGCGACAATCAATACGCGCATGGGCCTGAACACCTGGGCGGCGTTCTTGGGAACCAATGACAGCGCCGTTGTCGCGGGGGACGTGGCCATGCGGGAGGGTGAGGTGACGCCAGTGTTGAAGGCGCTGCGGGAGAATAACCTGGACGTTGTTGCCATCCACCATCACATGACGAATTTGCACCCCATGATCGTCTTCCTACATTACTGGGGAAGGGGTCCCGTAGAGAAATTGGCTTCGGGCTTCCGCGCGGCACTGAACGAGCTTGGCAAAAGCAGGCGAAAACCCATGTAGAACTACAGAGCCGTGCCCGATCCTACGGCATCTTCTGAGCCAGTTTCGCTTCAATCATCTTGGCGCCGGCAGCTGGATCCTTGGCCGCCAAGTCGTGGCAGGCCTGCGAGCAACAGGCATAAGTTTTTCCGCCGTACTTGAGATACGGTGTCATGGCGCCGAGCGTGAATTCTGTGCCGCAGCCACAGAGCGCGGTCGCGCCCTTCTCGTTCACCGCGATGACATTGGCAACGCCGACGTCGACGCGGGCCTGAGACATCGCCTTGGCCATGTTGTCCTCGGCCAATTTGGCTGAGCCCGCCTGATCCAGCATGGCCATCTTGTAGCACCCCTCGCTGCAACAGGCATATCGCTTACCGTTCGCCTCCAGGTATTTCGTCGTGGAGTCGGGCACGAACACCGCGCCGCAGGGGCAAACGGCAAAGGAGTTGCCGACAGCGGGTGAAGCCCAAGCCGTGTTCGCCGGCGCCGCTAAGAGGGCCGCCGTTATGAACAGGGCGGCCAAAATCCCGACTTTCAGTGTACGTCTCAGCATGGGTTGCACCTCCGTCAAATGGTTAATGACATGCTCTCATGCCCGCGCGATGCTGACAAACGTGGATCCGTGGCGGTCGGACGCGGGCTTTCGCGCTCCAAGAAGCGGCGTGAACCCTCGGGCGCAACACCAAATCTCGGCGAGATCGGACCTCGATTGACTATCGGATTGCCGGCGAGGAACTTGAGATGAATCACACAGCGCCATGACATCCAACGGGGGTTGGCGGCTTGCCAGTTCGCCGATCACGAGAGCGGAAGCCAGTAGCTGAATTTGATCGCCAGAAGGTTATTCCCATCGGCCTTGAGTGACCGCCAAACCGACCGCGGCCCAACCAGCATGCCGGGATTCTCGTCGGCGGATCGGTTCTGCTGCCAGATGACATAGAGCGTGCTGCCCCGGTGCAATTCCCAGCGCAGGACGACGTTACTGCGGAATGAACGGTCGCCGAAGTCGCTGCGATTCACCTTGAAGGTCTGATTCGCGTCGGTCACCTGATAGACGCCATCGTCGCCCGGCGTGATGGTGGTGCCGTCGGTCCCGTAGAGACGGATATCGTTGGTGCGCGCCGCCCGCAATTCGCCGAAATCGTAATACCGGCCGCTGGCGGCGAAGGGTTCGGCATAAACTTCCAAACTCAGGTCGGGATTGAAAAAGTAGCTCACGCGGAATTGCGCCGACAATCGGCTTTGCTGGATGTGGGCGAAGACATATCGCTGGCCGTCGGTCGCGTCCGTGCCGCTGTCCAGCGTGGCGACATACTGGTTCGTCGTCTGACTCCGGCTATAGACGGGACTGACCGACAAGGACCACCGTTCGCCCGCCCGGGAGGATAAACGACCAGATAGGTCATACTCCCAACCGCCGATCTCGTTGCGGCCGTAAGTGACGCTCCCGCCATACTGCACGGGGGCACTGTAGTTGCTGTTGACGCCGGTTTCCACGAACCAACTGGCGGAGGTGGCCATGAGGGGGCCACCCCGTGTCAGATCGTCGCTCATGCCGCGAAAACTTCTGCCGGCGTTCACGTAGGTGGACCAGAAGCGTTTCCACGTGGATTCCAGATTTAAATTCAATTCCGTGTACTTGTGGGTCACGGCGAAATTCCACCCGGCGGAATAATCGACTTCGACCCCGTAGTTGCGCCAGAGCGGCCCGGGGTTGGTTTCGCGGTAGCGGATGTGCCCCCAGGAGTCGATGTCATCGGCGGAACTCAAAATGCCGGCGTCGTTCAATTCAAACCCGGGAGATTCCAACGAAAACCCACCGCCCCAGAGCCAATGGCGGCCGGAACGCTTGCCCCCACGCAGAGAGGCCGTCGCCCCCGACAAGGACGTGCGCTTGGGATCGACTGACACATGCGGGGCATCGGGGCGTTGGAAGTAGTGGGTGCTGGACTCCTGGGTTTGTCGGATGGCGGCGGTGTCGCCTTCAACGTGACTGAAGCCGGCGTAGCCGATCAGATCATACTTGCCTCCCTGGAAACGCAACGTCCAGTCCGCCCCGCCGGTGATGGCCCGCTGGCGCAGAATGCCGGCCAAACCGTCCCCCGGCAAGATTCCCCGTTCCACGTCGGTCAGCAGGAGCCCCACGGTCGAGGCGTCATGTCCGAATTCCTGCTGCAGCCGGAGGACACCATACCCGGTCGCCGGTTCGATGGTGGTCCGTGACTCGTGATGCGTGGTTGAATCGTACACGCGGGCGCGTTCGCGGGAGGTGACGGCGCCGAGCACGCCGACCGACGTGCCGGAACTAAGGCGGCCGGTCAGTTTGCCCGCGCCGAGAATCGTCGTGGCGTTGGGGCTGGAGACGAAATCCCCGTCGGCCTCGCCATGCGGTGGACCGCCAATGCGCCGCGAATAAAAATACGACGGGCCATCCACCTGCAACAGTTGGCTCCCCTCAATAAAGAAGGGGCGCCGTTCATCGAAGTACGTTTCATAGGCGGAGAGATTGACCCGTGCCGGGTCGGCGTCGACCTGACCAAAATCCGGATTGATGGTCGCGTCGAGCGTGAGATTGGGACCCATCCCCATCTTGAGGTCGCCGCCGACGCGCGAGTTCTGCACGCTGCCGTCGTCTAAGGGATCGCCCGGGGTCGGATTGGATGTGAAACGGCTGTCACCGGTGACATAGGGGAGGAGTTCGATCCGGCGCGATGGTCTGATGCCGCTGATGCCGATCAGATCGCCGAAGCGCGACGACCAGCCGGTCTCATTTCGGGGAACATAAATCCAGAAATCGTCCTCGTTGTGCGCCGGTTTCCAGCGGTTGAGATTGGCGCCCCAGACCTGTACGTCCTGCCGGTTGAAACGCAGTTGCGAAAAGGGGATGCGCATCTCGGCCGTCCAGCCGAGCGAATCAAGTTGCGCCTGCGCCTCCCAGACCGGGTTGTAGGAAAAATCACGTTCCTCCTCGTTGTCGACCGGATGATAACGGTCGAAGCGCACACCAGCGTCGCTCACGCCGAAGTCATAGCAGGTGCGGCGATCCAGGTAGGTGTCGAGCGAAATGATAATCTGCTCCGAGCTGCCCGGCGAATCATGCCGGTTCAGGTATTTCTTGAGCTCCGTTGGGTTGTCGGAGTACATGCGCGCGCCGACGTAGAGAGCATCATCGTCATAGAGGAAGCCGACGAGCGTTCGCTCCTTCGGTATTGTTCCCTCGTTCGGCTCCTTCTGCATGAAATCCGAGACCATGACCGCCTCTGCCCAGCACGAATCGTCCAGCCGACCGTCGACGTCCGGAGAATGGCTGTGAATGCGCGTGGCCGCCATCTGCTTGCGCGGCGGGGGAGAGAGATGTTCCGCCGATGCTGACCCGGCCAGAAGCAGGCACAACGTCGGTGCTGCCAACACATCTGAGAGGATAAGACTACAGGGGCGGAACATATGGGGTTTCACGCCCGGAATGTTCCGAGCGGATAGAAGCAAATCAACGTGGTCGAGTCGATAGATTCCAGATTCATCTCGTAATTGGGAGTTATGTGCCCGTGGAGCGCGGCTCGGCAGGCGCCTCGCCCTCCCGAACAAGAACGAACTTAACGGTCTGATGGTGTGAATCGCTTGAATCGAATCGCGGGATGTCGGCCACATAGCGGGACACGTTGTAGTTGGTGGTGTACGATGGCCCGACCGAGCACTCGACGTTGGCCGCGATCTCCATGTCCTGCGAGTACGGACAGATGCAGTGAAAAGTTTCAAAGCGGCAGAAATGCCGTCGACATTGCGGGCGACCGCCGAGAGGATCCGGCTCGATTACGGGACGGGTGGCATGGACGTCTGTGGCCGCGGTTCCGGCGTGCAACCCGTCAACCGGTCAATAATTGCAATCTCCGCCGCCACACGGCCATCCCAATTCACAAACTCTCGGGCGGCGAACTGGCGTGCCTGATCGCCCAAGCGCAGTCGCAACGGTGCGTCGTTGGCCAAACGGGCCATAGCGTCAACGAGGGCTTTGGGTTTGCTTTCCTCGACGAGCAAACCGTTTACCTCATGCCGGACAACGTCGGATGTCGCGGCAACGTCCAAGACAATAGCCGGTTTGCCCATGACCATCGCTTCGCAGGTTGGAATCGACATATTCGTCAGATTCGAGGTCGCAACCAACACGTCGGCCGCAGCCAGAATGTGCGGCACTCGTTCATGGGGGACAACGCCGAGAAATCGAGCCGCCACATTGCGACGGCGGCAGCGCGCCTCCAAGTCGGCGCGCAACGGACCATCGCCGGCAATCCAGAGTTCGATCTTAGAATGGCTGCGTCGGGACACTTCGGGCATGGCGTCGATGATTCGGTCGATGCGTTTGGATCGCACCAACCGGGAGAGAGACAGGAAAACTACGCCATCGTCATCGGCACCGTACTCGCGCCTCACGGCCTGTCGGTCTATTTCCAGATCGGCCCATTCCTTGTTGACTCCGTTTGGCAGGAATGAGAGCCGGTCCGGGGCCACGCCCCAGCGTTGGGCTGCACGATCGCCGCGTGTGCCATCGTTCAGGATGATCGTGTGGTCAGCCGGCACACGGAGAGCGAGAACCGTCTCGGCATTGTGGTACAGATAAAGGGGTAAAGGCCATTCGAGACGCGCGGCGTGCATGACGCCGAAATGTTTCTGGACGCAGGGCACGCCGCAGGCGCGTGCCGCCCGCCCGGCAGGCCAAGCACCATAGGGCGAAAATCCCATGACCAACACGGGGCCAATCTGCCGTGCGACCCGCACCGCCGCGCGCGTCGCCACAAACCAGAATGCCGGAAGTAACCAGAGTCGCTGTATCGGTGTGGGAAGCCAACGCGGAAGGACGAGCACCTTGGGGATGGGGTGCACGGTGAGCCCAGGTTGGGACGCCATCATGCCCTTCGCTCGGGGCACCACCATGTGAACATCGTACCCGTGGCGGATCAGCCCAAAGAGCATCTGACTTTCATCCGACACGCCCGCGCCCACTCCCAGCGACCACAAAGTCGGCCACGGACTGATGATCAAAATTGCGGGTCGATCCTGCATCGGATATCCGGCTCCTGTGACAATCACGTTGGACAGCCCCTTGGGATGGCAGCCCAGACCCTCAAGCTACTAAATCGGCCAGCACTGTGGGGGCGGCCCCATACTGACCCCTTGCCTTCGCTATCCACAACGGGTCGACGTATCATCAGATTCACGGGCTGGTCTAATGCTACCTTATAACTGACGGCCGCACCATAGCTTAGACGAAGCCGGAGTTGGCGGACGAATCTGACAGTTGCGGCAGACGGCTTGCTCAACAGAAGGCGGATCGGTGGGTCACAAGAACCGTAAGCAGGAGCCGGACAAGATGAAAACCAGGATGATATTCACGAACGACAAAGGGATGAGCATGATGGAACTGATGACGGTGGTCGTCATCATCGGGGTCATGGCCGCGATGGCGGTGCCCTCGTTCATGAAGGAAATGCCGCAGATCCGCACCAAGGGCGCCGTTCGCGACGTCGTCTCCTCGCTGCGCACGGCGCGGTCGATGGCGATCTCGACCAAGGTACCCTGTGGGGTCGGTTTCGACGCCAAGGACAGCTCGTATTTCGTGTTCCTCGACAAAAATAACCCACAGGAAGCCAAGTTCTCCGCCGGCGATTCGGTTGTCAGCAGCAATGGCTTGAGCAAGGATATCACAGTCCAGTACCAAACCTTTCCCAACGACGCCATCGTCTTTCAGCCGGATGGGTCGGCCTCCGGATCGGGACTGGTCACCCTGACGACGGCAGATCACAGTCTGACTTACACCGTGGACGTGCTCGCCTCGACGGGCCGGGTCCGAATGGTGGAAGGGTATTCAGGGGGAAATTAGACCCACGCCGGATCCTTCAAGACAACGTAATCGAGACGATCAACGCTGCCTCCGACCGGGGCGGCGTTTCTGCTTCATGTTCATCGTGCGGACGAGGTCACAAATTACACGGGGGCGGCCGGAGCCGCCCCCGCTGTCGTACATCACCAACCACCACCCGGAGAGGGAGGATTTTCCCTTTAACCCCCCAACGATGCTCAGCCACAGTCAACGGTGCGCCGGATTGGCGGGTGGTCACCGTTGTTTCCGATTACATCAGGTTGCAAAGATCGGGCCGAACCGCATGAGTTTTCACTGAGCCGACAGGAACCGCGAAGTTTGATCCGCCGAGAGGGTTGCGAAGGGACTGCAGTCAGATGAGATTCGGGTATGGCCAAGCGCCGAGTTTTTCGCACGTCTGTGTGGGGATTAGGCGATAGAATGGAGCGTTCCGGCCCTACCGTGCCTGCAGCATTACTGTCCGATAATATATATTATGTCACATTTCGGCGGAGACGACCAGACACAGCTCTTCTTGGCTTTCGTATTGCCTCGGACTCAAAGCCGCGGTTCTTTCCAGCAACCTACCTCCCGCCGCGGGACACGGTTTCGCATGGAAGTCATTGACGCCCATATCCACTTTCTCTCGTACAATTATTTTCGCCTGCTTACGCAACTGCGCCACGACTACGATGATATTGACTCGTTCATCGCGGCCCAAGCGGAAAAGTACCAGTTCGAAGCGCCGCCAACCGATCCGGTCCGCCTGGCCGACCGCTGGGTGGTCGAACTCGACCGCCACGGAGTCAACCGGGCCACCGCCATCGCCTCGATCCCGGGTGACGAATCCTCGGTGGCCGAGGCGCTCCGGGTCTATCCCGATTGTTTTATCGGGGTCATGCCGGTTAATCCGTATCTGGCCGTGGCCGAGGAACTGGTCGAACATGCGGTTCGGGAATGGGGTTTTCGCGGCATCGCGCTCTATCCATCCTTGCATCGGTTCGCCGCCCATGCCGCCCGGGTGTATCCGATCTATCGCCTGGCGCGGCGCTACCGGCTGGTTGTCTACGTCCATTTCGGCCGTTTACGGATGACGCCCCGCCGCTGGTGGGGGCTGTCCGACGTGTACGACTGGCACTATGCCGACCCGGCCGATCTGCATCAAGCCGCCACCGATTTCCCCACCGTGGATTTCGTGATTCCCAGTTTTGGCGCCGGCACACTGGCCAAACTCCTGCGCCTGGCCCTGCAATGCCCTAATGTCCACGTGGACACATCGTCCTCCAACAACTGGCTGGAGGATCAATCAGAATTCCTGGACTTGAAGCAGGCCTTCGAGCGCACGTTGGAAGCGTTCGGCCCGGAACGCGTCCTCTTCGGCACCGATTCGGGGATTTTCCCGCGTGGCTGGCGCACGCCCATCTACTCGGAGCAGATGGAGATCATGACCGCGCTGGGGCTTTCTGATCGCATCCGCGAAGCGATCATGGGCGGCAACGCCCGGCGGCTCTTCGGGCTGGATCGGGATCAGCCGTCGTATGTGGTGTGAGTGGGCTGATCCGAGAGAGAATTCGTAGGGTGGGTGCTCTGCACCCACCAATCTCGGACAAGATGGTAAACCCAAGAAGTGGGTGCAAAGCACCCACCCTTGCGCTTCCAATCCGAGCGTTTGATCGGCCTGTCGGTTTCGAGGTAGGATTTCAAGGAATCCAAGGCCCAACTCCAGCCATCCTTCATCTTGGCGCGATCCTTCTGGTTGGCCAACTTTGAATGGCTGATACGTATCGCGACTTTGCCGGTTGCCAGAGGTGTGAACACGGCCTCGACCACGGTGCCGGGGCAGTGTTTTTCATTCTCCCAAGAGAACCGCACCCGTTTGGGCGGGGTCAAGGCGAGAAATTTCCCCTTGTCACCAGCGGCATTGCCGTAGGCGCCGCCGACTTTCAGATCGGCCTTGGATTTCGCGATGAACCAGACCGACCGGTGTTTGGGATCGATGAAGGCGTCGTAGGCCTTCCTTGGGGTCGCCGCGATCGTGCGCTGGACGTCGACTGAGTATTGCCCGCCGCGCATCTGGCCGATGTCGCGCAAACCGCGTTCCCGCTCATATTGCGCGGCGATCATCTGCGCCCACCACCCCCCCGGCTCGAGTTTTTCGTACAGATAGGTGGCGATTTCGGTGTGGGTGTACTTCGGCGCGCCCCATTTGTCGAGGATGGCGAACCACTCTTTCCAACCTTTGCCCGTCCGCTTGCGGACGGCGTCATCACCGATGGAGATGCCTTCTTTTCGTTTGACCGGCATATTCCCTCCTGATTTTAACATTCACTTTGTTCACGCGCAACACAAGCCGTGTCATTCTGAGTCGTTCCGCTCGCCCGTGGCGGGCGGAATGGCGAAGAAACTGCTTCTACCGCGGCCGGACTCTTTGTCGGACAGCAGGTCCTTCGCCCCATCCACCTTTGGCGGACAGGGCTCAGGACGACAGCGGAGGTCTTCTCACGTGTAACACGGGACGTGGCCACGAACTGAAACCACTGCCCACGGCCGTCAAAGGCAAGACCCCAAGCGCAAGATCCCTCGGCGCCCGGGGTCAAGTCGCGATGCCATGTCAATCGACCGCTTCTATTTTCCGCCCTCTTTGAGAGTGGGATTCTGGAGCGCCTCCAGTTGTTCCTTGGCGAAGTCGGCATCCTCGCCTTTGGGCCAGCGGTTCAAATACTCTTTATAGACGGTGATCGCCTGATCCTTCTTGCCGCCCTTTTCGGAGTAATACGCGATGTAGATGGTCGCATCATCGGCGAGGTCGCCGTTCGGCCAGCGCTTCAAAAGGTCGCGGCTTAGGGCCACCGCACCATCCCAGTCTTCCTTGCGGCGGCAAATCGACGCCCGCTGTAGGATTGCATCATCCGCCTTGCCTGAGGCATTGGCCGAATCGAGAGCGACAACTTTCGCAAAACGGGCATCGGCGGAGTCGTACATCCGGTGTGAATAGAGTTTCCATCCCAACTGGTACACAAACTCGGGGTCTTTCCCCTTTTGGCCCTCTTCGGCCAGCGTTGCTTTGAGCGTGCCTTTTCCCTTTTGGTATCCCTCGACCGCGCCAATGAACTGGGCCGTGGGGATGTAATCCCACGTGCGGTCGATCTCCTCCCCGCCCGGTTTCATGACCAGAACGGTCGGAGTGCCGGCGATGTTGTACTTGTCCCGTAGAGCGGTGGAATCTTCGGAGCAAACCTTGGCCAGAATGAACTTGCCTTTGGCCCACGCTTGGAATTTCGGGTCAGACCAAGTGGACTCTGCCAGAGCCCGGCAGGCCCCTCAGTGCCGCTTGTAGAAATCGACGAGCAGGGGCTTGTTGTCTTTGGTCGAAATGGCGAGGGCTTGCGAGAGATTGGTGTTCCACATTTCGTGGCCGCTGTAGGTCTCATACCACGGCTTTTCTTCTTTCTTTTCATCGGCACAAACCGAGGGCGGCGACGCCCAACCGATCCCCACCGCCACGGCTCCCGCGGCGAGGATCCACCTCTTGTGTTTCATCTGTACTTCTCCCTTCTTTGGAGAACTGACGACAATGTCTTCGATTTCACTCCGTGCCACGGGTCTTCAGACCCGGAAAGACCGTCCTTGATACGCATGCAGGCCAAGGGACTCTAACAAAATGACTCGTTAGACGGTGGATGCCGGGCGTCCTCGCCCGGCACAGCAACGGCCAGGCGGGGACGCCTGGCCTCCACGTCGAATTGGAACTCTCCGGCAAATCCATTTTGTTGGAGAGTCCAAGTCATCGCGTTCATTTGAAGATCTCGGCGAAGAACGTCTTCATCGCCTCCCATGACCGGCGGTCGGCGGACTCGTTGTAGGCCGCGCCTTTCGAGTTGTCGTTCCCGGCCTCCGGGTTGGTAAATGAATGCACGGCGCCGCCAAAGGCCATCTCTTGCCAATCCACCCCCGCTTTACGCATTTCATCCTCGAGCGCCGCGATGTCCTTGGCGGGTACATAAGGGTCGTCGGCGCCGCGCAGGACCAGGACCTTTCCCTTGATATTCTTCGCGTCGTCCGGTGTCGGCGTGTCGAGAAACCCATGAAAGCTGACCACGCCCGCCAGCGGCGCGCCGGAGCGTGCCAACTCGAGAGCGGTGCCGCCGCCGAAGCAATATCCGATCGCCGCGACCCGCGTCGTGTCGACCAGAGGATTCTGCCTCAGTATGTTTAGCGCGGCATTGGCGCGCCGACGCAAGAGCGGCCGGTCGCCTTCGAATTTCCCCGCTTCCGCGCCGGCGGCATCGGGGGTCGCCGGGCGCACCCCTTTGCCATAGATGTCCGCGCCGAAGGCGACATATCCCAGCCGGGCCAGTTTCTCGCAACGCATTTTAACGTATGTTCCCAGCCCGGTCCATTCATGCACGACCAAGACGCCGGGACGTCCGCCCGGCAGGGAGTCATCATAGGCGAGATACCCTTCCAGCACGGTCTCGCCGTCCTTGTACTCGACGGTTTGGGTCTTCACGGCGCCCATGGCTTTGGAAGAGAGAAAGAGAATCATTGCAAGAGCCAGCAACTTGTTCATGTTGACCTCCACGAGCCGCGGCCCAAGCGCCGAAGCGTCAGCCGGGAAAATAGCAAATTCCGGGGTCCTGATCTATGGAATATGGAAGCGCGACAAGAGCGTGGCGTCAGTGTACGCCTCGGGCGGACCGTGGTGGAGCATCCAGAGTGATTCGCCATCCCAGGCCATGCCGCTCCCGGGCGCAACTGGAAGCGCAAGCGAATCGATGAGCGATCCGGATAAGTCGTAGCGCAGCAGGGAACGTGAATGGGCATAGGAATCAGTGTTCCAAACCATAATTTCTTCGTTTCCGCCGGCGATGGCGAAATATTCGTACTTGCGCGGTATCTCAAAGCGACGGCGGAACTGCGCGGACCCGGTCGCGACCGACGCGGGGATATCGACTTCGAAAAGACTGTCAACCGTGGAGTTAGGACCATCCCCCGACTCGGACAACAGCCAGAGTGATTCACGAACCCATGCGAGCGCCAACGGCCACCATCCTCGGGGCAGTACAATATCAAACGTCGAACTCAGAGCCCCGACGTTGTCCATGCTTGAGAGTTTGCCGACACCTGATTGCCAAAGCACCCAGAATGCGCCCCCTCCATACGTCATCGACATGAACCTATAATCGGGCAGCCAGAATCCGCTAACACGATTACCCTGGTGGTCGAGTTGGATTACAGAATCCCCCTCCGGCGGTTCACCACTGTACAACCATTTGAGAAGCCAAATTGACGTTCCGTCATCGGTTAGACAGTCCAGGGTGCTGAGAAATTGTGTATTGACCGTGATGAATTGATATTCCGGATGGAAGCGGACAGCCCACGCCGATACGCGCGGATCCCCTCCGGCGGGAATCTCCAATGTCAGCTTATGTGTCCCGCTGATGAGCGAACGTTTGAAATCGAGGTCCACTTGTGACAACAGCCGGCGTCCGTACCAGGAACATTCTTCATTACAGCGAGGGCCGGCATTGAGCCCTTCCAGGACCCGCCAGGCGTTCGAGGTATAATCGTAAAATGATGGGTCTCGATAGGGCCGCCCCCATCCGTATCTGAACACAATTTGGATCTCATCCTCACGCCCCTGCTGGACCAGCGGCAACCCCGCCAGCGGGATTACAAAATCAGTGTCGTTGACCGCAATCGCCACGACCGTATCCGACACCTCGAGCACTGGATTGTCGTTGAGATTCATCGCGCGCAGACTGATCTGACCTACAGGCCGGGTCGGCCGTTCCTCAGCGCAGCCGAGGCAAAGCAGCATGACGCCAAAGGCGATTACCGGACAGCATCCCGAACGAAGTGCAGACACTTCCACCTCCGAACTCAGAATACCGATGAGAAGGGGACTTATTCCCATTTTCTTAGCATGCCTGTCAAAATCATCGGGATTGACCCCGTGCGGCGGTTTTGTACTTTGGTTGCGAAGGAGAGCCATGCCACATCTGCGCATCCTGATCGTCGACGATGAGAAATCCCAGCGCGAGCTGGTGGGCGGGGCCTTGCGTCAGCAGGGGTATGCCGTCACCGAGGCGGGATCGGCCGAGGAAGCCGCCAAAGCCGCCGAGAAGACCTTTTTTGAAGTGGCGTTGCTCGACATCCGCATGCCGGGACGGTCCGGTCTGGAACTGTTGAGCGATCTGAAGGGCACCAATCCCGATTTGCAGGCGATCATGGTCTCCGCCCATGCCGATTTCGACAAGGGGCTGGAGGCGATGAAGAAGGGCGCCTTTGATTTTCTCAAGAAGCCGGTCGATCTGACCCAGCTTCTGGCGACAATCGAACGCGCCAGCGAGCGGCACTGGCTTCTGGCGGAGAACCGGTATCTCAAGGAAAAACTGGAGGAACCGTACCGCGCCGAGGACTTGGTCATGGCCTCGCCGGCGATGCGGGATGTCCTCTCCACCGTGGCGCGCGCCGCCGATTCGGACGCGACGGTACTGGTCCGGGGCGAATCGGGCACGGGCAAGGAGCTGGTGGCGCGGGCGCTGCATCATGCCTCTCGACGCGCTTCCAAGAGCTTCGTCGCCGTCAATTGCGCCGCCCTACCGGAGACTTTGTTGGAGTCGGAATTGTTCGGCTCGGAAAAGGGCGCTTATACCGGCGCGGTGGCGCGGCGGATCGGCCGGTTCGAGTTGGCCTCGGGTGGCACGTTGTTTCTCGATGAAATCGGCGATGTCCCGGGATCGATTCAAGCAAAACTCTTGCGCGTGCTTGAGCACAAGACGTTTGAGCGGCTCGGGGGCGCGGAGACGATCAAATCCGACTGCCGCGTCGTGGTGGCCACCCACCAGAATCTCGAGGCGATGGTGGCAGAGGGACGCTTCCGCGAAGACCTGTATTACCGGCTGAACGTGATCCAGCTGGTGATCCCGCCCTTGCGGGAACGGCCGATGGACATCCTCCCTTTGATCGAGACATTCATCGCGCGCCAGAATGTCGGGCGGTCACGGCCGGTCAAAGGAATCACACCCGCCGCCAAGGATGCGCTCATGTCGTATGGGTGGCCGGGGAATGTGCGCGAATTGCTCAATGCCGTCGAGCGCGCCTGTGTTCTGGCGCGGGGTGACGTCCTCGATGCCAGCGACTTTCCCCTACAAATCCGCCGGGGGTCCTCCGAGGCGACCGCAACGTCTGACTCCCCCACCCTGCCCTTGGCCGAGGTGGAGCGCCGTCACATTCAACGCGCGCTGGAGCATCACCAGTGGTCGCTCATCCAGACCGCCGCCACGTTGGGAATCCACCGGAACACGCTGCGTCTGAAGATGCGGGAGTATGGGTTGGAGAAACAACAGTAGCTCCGCTTCGGGTGTGTCACCATCGGTGCAGCGTAAACCCCTCACCCTACCCTCTCCCCAGAGGGGAGAGGGGAAAAATTGAAGAAGAACTATTATTCCCCTTGTCCCAGGGCTTACCCATTCGGCTTCGCTCAGGGCCTTCGGCGCCCTGGGCTACGGTGTGTCGCGCCTTCGGCGCTGAGATGGCATTGACTCAGAGTTGTTTCTCGTACGTGATCGCCGCCGCACCGTCGGAATAGTATTCTGGGATCCGCCCGCGGATTACGTATCCGACGCTCTCATAGAGCCGCCGCGCCGCGCGATTCTCCTCCCGCACTTCCAAGGCCATCGTCCGGCAGCGGCGGAGACGGGCGAGAATCTCGCAGCGCCGCAGCAGTCGACGAGCCAAACCCCGCGCTTGATAATCCGGGTGGACTCCAATCGAATATAAGCGCGCGGTTCCAGAGTTCTTGCGAAAGAGCAGGATCGCCGACGCGCGAATGGTCGACGTTTGGAACATTGCATCAACGAGGAAGATGCCGCTGGCGCGCGTAAGAAGATGCAGCAACTGCGCGCGGGTGAAATGGTCTTTCGGGAAGGCGCGCCGCTCCAATTCCAGAAGACCGGGCAGGTCGCTTTTTTCGGCGAGTCGGATCACAACGATCCGGCGGGGATCAGGACGGCATCATCGATCCGGCGTGGCTCCGGAACCGAAACAGGGTCGCGTTCCAGCAGGTAGCAGACAATCCGCTCGTAAACGTCCGGCGCGAAGCGGTCTTCCTCGTCGACATTGATCGTCGGGTTGTCGTTGACTTCGATCACGATGACGTGCCCGTTGGTCTGCTTGAGGTCGACGCCGTAGAGTCCCTGGCCGATGGCATTGGCCGCGGCGACAGCAGTGTGGATGACGGCGGGCGGCGTGTCCCGCAGAGGCACGGCCTCGACCTGTGCCATGGTCAGATGCCCGTTGACCGTCGCCTGAATCTTGAAGGTGTCGTTGGGAATCAGATACTGGCAGGCATAAAGCGGCTCCCCGGCCAGCACGCCCACACGCCAATCAAAGGTGCTATGAATGAATTCCTGAACGACGAGCCGGTCGGCACGGTGTAGAAACCGGCGACCGATCCGTTGGAAATCCTCAAACCCGGAGACCTTTTCCACGTGTGATGAAAAACTCGTGTTCGGGGCCTTGAGAACCAGTTCGGGGCCCAGTTCGGCAAACAGGCCCTCGGCCCGTTGGGCCGTCACTTCAGCGGCGTCCAGAAAGACGCTCCGTGGGATGGGGATCGAGCGGCGCATCAGGCAACGGTACATGAAGACCTTGTCGCAGCAGACGGCAATGGAGTGTGAATCATCGATCACCGGTTTGCCGTGCATCTCGGCAACCCGCGCGGCGACATAGGTGGCGTTCATGGGATCGGTCAGAGCCCGGATGAACAGGGCGTCGTAACGGGGAATTTTGTGCGCCTCGCTGCGAAAGAGAAAGTGGGCGTCGTGGCCACGCGCCTCCGCCGCCTCCCGGAAACGCAGGAGCGCCTCCAGTTCATCGTAGCGGGCGATGGTCGACCGGTCTACGAAGATGGCGAGCTTACCCACGGCCCCTCCCGGCCAATGAATCCGCCCAGCGGCGTTCCTGCGCCGACAGCGTGCGATGGGGCAAAATGGAGATGGCGGAGAATTGGATCTGATTGTCCGTGCGCAGTAGCCGTACGGTGGCGATCGGCACGGCGAAGACGATGTGGACCAAGGACGCCCAGTCGGCGAACTCGGTCTGCTCGCTGCGCCCCCCGACGACGCGAATTTCGATGACTTCGGTTGTCGTGGCGATTTTCTGCACGCACATGGCAAACTTGAAATTCCAAGTCAGTTGCTGCGCCGCCTTGGCGCGCTCGTCCTCGGAGCGCACGACGGCGAAGCGCCGGGAGAAGGGATTGATGCTGTCGACCACGGCCGGAGGATGAAAGTATTCATTGCTCAAAAACCACTCCGGCACGGCCAGCCCGGCCATGCGGGCTTTCTCCAGGGCGACCGGGACGATATAGGCATCAAGCGCTTCGGCGCACGTCGGCCGGGGTAGGCCCAAGCCGGACAATTCCATGTCCTGGCACCGGTAGTAGTCTTCGCTGAGATACTCGTAATTGCCGCTGGCAGCCACCAGCGGCGCAAGCGGCGGTTCAGGAGCGGGGTCGCTCATGCGATTCCTGTTTGGTCGATCGGGGATTGAACGCGTCGGTCAATTCCACGCCATCGTCGGCGGAAAAGATGCGGTACCGGTCGGGCGCCAGCAACTGGTCCGTTTCCAATACGATGTCGCGCTTGCAGAGTTTACGGATTCGTTTGAGCCGGGCTTCTTTGTCCTCCTGCAGGTGCTCGGCCTGCCGTGGGTGGACCACCAGCAGGAACTTGCGGACGTCGGTGGCCACTTGGGCCCGTTCAAACCAGCGCTCCAGTTTGGCCGAGAGTGTCTCGGGGGAGAGAACCCGTCCGGTCCCCTCGCAGGTCGGGCAGGGGGCGGTGAGCGCGGTTGTGATCGAGGGCCGAATGCGCTGGCGGGTCATCTCGATCAACCCATATTCGGAGATCGGGGCGATCGAGTTCTTGGCCTTGTCGCGCGCAAAGGCCGCCTTGAATTCCTCGTACACCCGACGCCGATTGGAGAAGTGCATCATGTCGATAAAGTCGACGATGATCAGCCCGCCGATGTCGCGCAGGCGGACCTGCCGGGCCACTTCCTGCGCCGCCTGCAGGTTGGCGCGCAGAATCGTGTCCTCCTGGTTGATCTTCCCGACATAGCGCCCGGTGTTGACGTCGATCGTGACCATGGCCTCCGTCTGGTCGATGACCAGAAAGGAACCGCGCTTGAACCAGACCTTGCGCTCCATCATCTTTTCGATTTCGGATTCGATATTGTACAGGTCGAAGATCGGGACCTCGCCTTCGTACCGTTCGATCCGGTCCGCCAGTTCGGGAGCGACTTTCTTGCAGTAGGAAACCATTTCCTTATACAGACCTTTATCGTCGACCACGAGGCGCACGACCTGCTCGGAAAAGATGTCCCGCATCATCGAGCCGGTGATGTCCAACTCACGATAAAGACAAGCCGGCGCCGATCGTTTCTCGGAGTCCTTGCGAACCTGCTTCCAGGCCTTGAGCAGTTCCTTGATGTCGTTCTTGAAATCTTTCTCTTCCCCGCCCTCCGCCTCCGTGCGCGCGATCAGCCCGCAACCCTCCGGGCGCAGGGGCTCCAGGAGCGCCTTCAACCGCCGCCGTTCGGCCCAATTCTGGATGCGTTTCGAGGCGCGGACGTGCGAATCATCGGGGACCAGGACGACAAACCGTCCCGGCAGGGAGACATTGGTCGTGACCCGCGCCCCCTTGCTGCCCAGGGGCTCTTTGACGACCTGGACCAGGAGCACCTGATCTTTCTTGACG
>JACQFV010000077.1 GCA_016199865.1 Candidatus Zixiibacteriota bacterium
ATTGTCTCCCAATACCCAGAAGGTGCCGATGGCGGCCGCACCGCAAAGCATCGGCATCGCGACCAGATTGTAGCGCGAGAGAGCATGCATCACCGTGTGGACTCCGGCAAAATAGGCGACAAAGGACACCGGCAACCAAGCCACAGGCCCCGCCCGTGTCGGCCACAGAAATACGCCGAAGACCGCCAAGAGAACGATCAGATGCTGCATCGCCTCTGTCCCGGCATAGCCAACGGGAAAGCCGCGACGGAACTCATCGGAAGCGCGAACCCAGGTTCGGTAGAACTTACGCAGATATAGAAGCAGATAGTCGGATGGATGCGCCTTCATCTCCCGCCAGACGGGGAACGTCCAGAAATCATCGGGCGCCAAGTCGAGATTGTATCCCTCCGCCGCAACAATGTTGGCCTGGCGGAAATTGCCTCCTGAGTACGAAGGATCGCGGATCGCGTAGACGCCATAGCGCCAATGAATCACCAAGAACCAGGGTGCGACAACGAGGGCCGACGCCGCCAGCATCCCAAGAGCACCCACGGCCGCCCACTTCGGCTGCCGTCGGTTGGCCAGTATCCACCCGACGGCCAGAAGCACGACGAGAGCCGACGCGGATGCTTTGGTCAGTGTGAGAATGCCAGTCAAGACTCCGGCGACGATGACACGGCCGACACGGTGCCGCTCATGGGCCCGAATTAGGAGCCAGAGAATGATGACGCCCAGAAGAATCGAGACCGTCTCGGTGATCAACTCGCCACACTTGTAGATTGCCGGGCCATAGACCGTCCAGAGGCCCGCCGCCATGATCCCACCGGCGGCGGATATCAGGCGACTCATCACAATCCAGATCAGAACGACCGTGAGCGAATCGAGCATCGCCTGGAGAACGCGTACAACCCAGAAATCCCAGTGTGGGGTCAGGCGAAAGATGGCGCCGAGAAAGGCCGGATAGACCGGCCCGACGGCGTATAGGTGGTTTAGCGCGTCGTCATAGTTTGGGAATGCATAAGGAAACCAGGCAACGTCCTCATCCGCGATCAAGTCTTCGTAAAGCAGATGGAAATCAATCTGGGCGCGGGCGGTGGAGTCGGACCAAAGTGCCGGGTTGGCAATCGCGAGGGGAGCGGCCAGCGCCACGGCGACATATTTTCGGGCGTCGAACGTCACCGGCGGCTGAGGAACCAGCGCCAGGTAGGCGAGCCGCACCAACAACGCCGCGGCGAAGAGAATCCAGCCGAAGCGTCGCTTCAGGATTGGCCGTCCAACTCGCGATGGTGCGGCGAGGTCCAATGCCATCTTAACCGCCCGGGCCGCTGTCGGGCGTCTCCGGGGGTGCTTTCCCGCCGCCGACAGTTGACAACCGCAAGTGCTCGCGGCGCAGCCAGTAGAACCCCAAGAGCGTGATGGGAATGTATTGGGCGGCATGAAGGACCACCGCCACGGCCACGGCCTGTGTCTTGTCCAGACCGTAAATTTGCAGGGATATCTGCGTGGCCCAGTGGTAGACGCCGACGAAACCGGCGGTCGACGGAATCGAGATCATGAGCGAAACAACGACGAGCACGACGAACGACGCTTCGATGGGCAAATGGTTAAACCCGAAGGCCAGAAAGACAAAGTAGTTGGAGAGCGCCAGACACAGCCAGATGATGATCGAGAGGATTGATACGCCCGCGGTGGTCGGCCAGTCGTGGTGCATAGTCAGCCCACGAGCAAACTTCTCAGTGATTTCCGTCGCCACCTGTTGCACCCGCGCCGAAAAGAAGCGGCTCAGCCGACGCACGGCGCGGACAACCAGTTCATTTCGCACCTGCATGACCACGAGAATTCCGAGCAACGCCACATTGATTGCCAGAAACACCCAACCGACCTCGCGGATCCGTCCCACCTCAGTCAATTGTGAAATCCGTGAGAACAGAAAGACCATCCAGAGAAACAGAAGCAGGGTGAACGAATCATAGATGCGTTCGACGATAATCGTGGCCAGCACCGCCGACCGCGACAGCCCGGTTGTTTTCGCCAGCGATACGGCGCGGGCAATCTCGCCCAGACGGGCAGGCAGGACATTGTTGACCATGAACCCGATCATCGTCGAGGAATAGACCCGTTGGTATCGCGCCTTCCCCACCGGCTTGAGAATCCCCTGCCAGCGCCAGGCGCGCAGCCACATGACGCCGACCACCATGACGATATTGGGAATCAGATAGGGCCAGCGCACGCTCTGGAGAACAATCCAGAGGCGGTCGAAATCGACCCGTCGAAAGGCGAGATACAGAAACAACAGCGAGATGACCCCGCCGATGATCGCCTTACGGCGCATGCGACACTCCCGCTTTCGTCGCCCCGGAGTCAGCAGTGCTGTCGGCAACTAATCGCTCCAATAGTGACTCCGTTGCCAGCGCCGCTTCATCCCAACTGAAGCGAGCGGCCCATTCGAGCCCGCCGACCGCCAGACGGGAGCGCGCGGCGGAGTCGCGGAGAATTCGAGATAGCCGCTCGGCCAGCGCTCCGATGTCCCCATAGGGGTACAAGAGTCCTGTGACCCCTTCGCGTACCGAATCGCGCAGCCCGGGAACGTCGGCGCAGATGACCGGAGTACCACAGGCGTTCGCTTCGATATTGGTCAGGCCCCACCCCTCTTTCCGGGAAGGGCAAACCATCAGCCAGGCGCGGCGCATAATCGACACTTTGAGTTGCAAATCAGCGAAGCCGGTGAAATGAACAATGTCGCCGACACCAAACCTCTGGGCTTCCGCCTGCAGTCGCTCCCGATCATCGCCTGAGCCGACGATCTGAAGCGTCACGCCGCGGAATTGGCCGCGAATCCTTGCCAGCGCGGCGAATAGGTGATCGATCGATTTGTATTTCTTGAGCCGGCCGACATAGGCCAGAAGCGCCGCCTCGGCTTTAGGGTCGGCGGGGTCTGGGTGGTAGTGTGTCAGGTCGATGCCGTTGTGCACTACGTGGACGTGGGACGCCTTGATGCCGCGTCGGACCAGATCATCGCGCGTGCTCTCCGAGACGACCATGAACGGCACATTACGATAATAGCGCGGCACCAATGATTCCGCCAGGTAGACATACGATCCGATGACCGGATTGACCTGATGAAAGATGCTCGAGTCGAACAGGTGATGCACGATGGCCAGAACCGGCCGTGAAGCGAAGCGCGGGGCGTAGAAGGGAATCTTGTTGATGTCGTCGATGATGACGTCAACATCCAGTTCGTGACAGAGTGTTCTGGCCGCCGCCGGGACACTCCAATTGAAGGTATGCCAGCGTCCGCGGCGGACGATCCGAATGCCGTCGTAGTGTTCTTCGTCAGCCCCCGCGGGAAAGCGGGCGCATAAGAGCGTGATCGCATGTCCCCGCGCCGCCAGCCGGGAGAGAATCTCATGCAGATGCACTTCCGCGCCGCCGGCGAACGGGTTTTTCTTATCCTGCCAGTTGATCGCCAGAATTCGCAAGCAGCGGACTCCTCAGGGTACAGCGAGAAGGGCGATCATCCCTCCCCCTCGGTCGGGATCTGCGGCAAGGATCGCCCCTCGTATGGAAACGAGTACCAGCGTTGACGCCCGGCGCCTTGCTCTGATCCTCGCGGCGCGGCATGGCCCCTAATGCGACCCGGACTTAGCCGAGTCGGCGCCGACGGGAGTCCCCTTGGGCTGCGCCGCCAGGGTGCGCACCTTGGCCAACAAGTCTTGGGATTGGGTGTCCTTGGGATTCTTCTTCGTCCAGGAATCCAGAAGTGTGACCAGCGTGTCGTATTCCGCGGCATCATAGTACAGTTGTACGAGCGTCTTGAACGCCGGGTCGTAGTCGGGATGACGGACGAGGATGCCGTCGAGAATGGCCACGGCGCGATCCTTGTTGCCCATTTTGCGGAATGAGTTGCCGATGTTAACTTCGATGCGCTCCCGCTCGGTCGGCATGTGCGCCGCCTGGACCAGAAGCGACTCCAGGGGCTCCGGACGTTTCAGGTCTCCGTATAGTTGGGTCAGGTAGACGTACGGTTCCCACTGCCGGGGCGCCATGGCGACGTCGCGTTGCATCAACGTCGCCGCCTCGTCCATTCGCCCCGCCCGCCGCAGCGTGTCGGCGGCATAGATGAAACCGGAGGAATAGTTGCTGACCATCCGGTCGGAGTTCTCATCCTTGTAGATCGTGGAATCATTGATTCCCCGGTACTGAAAGACACCGTTCAGCCGCTGCTGGAGCAGATCCAGATCGACCATTCCGTCACCCTCCTCCGGCACGAGGCGATAGGCCAGCCCCATCATGACCAGGTGTTTCTCCAGCGGCTGATCTTTATAGCGGCGGTTGCCGGCGGTCACTGTAACGGCAAAGTTGATCGTCTGTTTGCCGCGATTGGCCGAAAGGATTTCATCGATCATTTGGTCCTGCACGCGGTGCAGTTTCCCGTCGGGGGTGCGGAAATGGACCAGATGGTCAATTTGGTCATCGGTGTAGTCCATCGGCACGTCGTGATAATGCTTCAATTGCTTGATATACCAATTCGTGTTCAGCAAACTCAGGTTGACGATGCGCACGTCGCGGCGGATGCCATACGCTTCCTGCAGGCACCAGACCGGAAAAGTGTCATTATCGCCGTTGGTGAAGAGAATGGCGCCGTTGTCCGCCGACATTAGGATGTTATAGGCATAGTCGTAGGCGATGGTGTTACGGGAACGGTCGTTAATGAAATAATTGGCCTGCAGGGCTCTCAGCGGCAGAAGCGTGATCACGGCGGCGCCGAGCACCGGCCAGACGCGCGATCCGCCGCCGAGCGCGCCGATCAAGGCCGCCCCGCCCAGTCCGATCGCCATGGCGAAGAGAATGAAAGCCGGCGTGAAGAAGTAGTCGCGGTCGCGCACCTCGAGATAGGCGTCCTGCGTGGCGGCGTTGTACTTGGTGCCATCCGCAAAGTTCATGTACCAGATCAGCCCGACGGAGGTGATCAATAGGAGGGCGATAAACAATATCCCGATCGTCCGCCGTCGTCGCGTCAATTGGTAAATGCCCGCCAGCCCGAGCAGAAAGATGGGCAGGAAGGCGCGGTCATTGAAGCCATACTGACGATCGAAGAATCCCCAAAAACCCATCCGCTCGTGCTGGCCGAACTGATTGACCCATTGGGCGCGCCGGGTGAGCGCCCGCTGATACATCGATTCTGACCCGTACTGCTTACGCTCCAGAAAGCCACGGAAAGTCTCCCACGATTTCGGATCATTTTCGTTGATCGCCGGATTCTGATGCGCGCGCACGGGAATGTAGAGATGGACAGAGAAACCCAAGAGCGAGAGCACCAGCATCGAAAAGGTCAGCCGCCAGGCCGGATCGTTGACCGCCCAGACGATGACGCCCAACCCCCAGATCAACGCCGCGATGAAGACCGGCCACGCCTCGCCTTGAACGGCGGCTCCAATAACGCCGCCCCCCCAAATCAAGAGAGTCCATCCCAGTCCGACCCAGCCCCAGCGCCGATAGCAGGCCAGTATCCCCGACAGCGCCAGAAATCCGGTGATCGACCAGAGGAATGTGCGTATGTCCCCAGTGGCCAGAAACATGACCACGCTGGCGGCCCACAAGCGCCAGTCGCGGCGCAAACGCTCAGACAGGAGGATGACAGCCAGAAAAATCGGCGGCAGGACGAGGAACACGGTCATGTGGACGCCGATGGACAAGAACCCGATGTAGGCGATGCCGATCAGATACCGGTCGCTCTTGGGATCGTCACGCTGTTCGGCCCAAACCAGAGTGAGCCATAGGCAGGCGATCATCAAAAACATGGAAAATCCGTAGACCTCGGCCTCGACGGCATTGGACCAGTGCGTATTCGAGAAAGCGAGAAATAAGGACCCCGACAGCGAGCCGGCATAGATTGACAGGCGCTGCGACAGCCCCAGTTGACGGTCGGGATAACGGTCCGAGTACCAGAGAGTGATCAGCCGCGCCAACACGAAAAAGGCCGCGGTCGCGGCGAGGGCGCTGGAGAAGACCGAAATCAGATTGACGCGATGCGAAATGTCCGAGACAATCGGCAAGAGCGAAAAGATCCGGCCAATCATAACGAACAATGGGCTGCCGGGCGGATGCGGCACGCCGAGGACATGCGCGCAGGTAATGAACTCGCCGCAATCCCAGAACGGCACCGTTCGCTGGACCGTCTTCAGATAAACGATCAGCGTCGACAGGAAGACCAGAACACCGAGCCATCCGAGAATCGGATCGGGAAGCAATCGGCGGCGCCAGTCGGAAAAATGCGAGGACATGATGAAGGCCGATCTATGGTAAGTGCCGGTTGACTCCGCCCTGTTTCGACTGCTTGGATTGGGCGCCGTCTTCTTTTCCCCCGGCTGCCTTTGGCTCAGATCGCTTGTACACCCAATCCAAGATGCCGTTGACGAACCGTCCTGATTCCGCCCCGGCGTAGTCCTTGGCCAGCTCGACGGCCTCGTCGATGATCACGCGCGCCGGCGTCTCCGGGCAGAACCAGAGTTCCGAAATGGCGGCGCGCAGGATGTTTTTCTCCACCGATCCGATCCGCGCGAAATCCCAGTGCGCGGCGCCGTCGCGAATGGTGCGATCAATCCGTTCATCCGCCTCGACGGCGTGAAAGAAGATTCGACGGGCGTAATCCAGGGTCTGAGAATCGTAGGTCACCCGCGCCGCCTGACCGGCGAACACGCTCTCGGCATTCTCACCGGCGGAGTAATGGGCGTACAGGCACCCCAACACGAGTTCACGTCCCTGCCGTCTGCGACTCATCGAATGTGGCCTCTCGTCCCCACATGGAACAGTGGAATCTAAGCCCTCAATCCCGTCGCGTAAACGGTTTTCGGTTCAATTGGTGAACTGAAGGAGAGGGGTCCTTGACCCGAGAAGTCAATTGCGGGGTCTGGGAGTTGCCTACAACCGTTTGCGCAGATCGGCCATTTCGATGGCGGTCAGGGCGGCATCGGCGCCCTTGTTGCCGGCCTTGGTGCCGGCGCGTTCGATGGCCTGTTCGAGCGTATCGGTGGTCAAGACGCCGAGAATAACCGGCACGTCGGATTGCATACCGACCTGGGCAATGCCTTTGGTGGCTTCAGAGGCGATGTAGTCAAAATGCGGCGTCTCGCCGCGAATCACGGCCCCCAAGGCAATGACGGCATCAAAGCGGCCAGCGGTCGCCAGACGTTTCGTCACCGCGGGAAGTTCGAAAGCGCCGGGCACACGCACCACGGTGACGTCCGAGTCGGCGGCGCCGTGGCGAATCAGGGCATCCAAACATCCTTCCAGCAAGCGGTCGGTGATGAAGTGATTGAACCGCGACACGGCGATGCCGAATTTCATTCCGCGCGCGTTCAGCTGGCCGTCGATGTACGTGGGCATCGAATGTCCTCACTTCGGCGAAAAGGCGGGCATGTAATCATTGCCGCCGGAGGTGATGCGCTGCGGCTTCTGGGCGCCGTCGCGATCGATGACGTAAATGTACCCATCGGTGGACGAGAAAGCAATCCACTGCGAATCGCCGGACCACGACACGGCGCCTTTAACCGGCACGAGCCGCTCGGTCTTCTCGAAGATGCGCTTCTTGTTCGCGCCGTCGGGCGCGATCAGGTAGATGCCGTTGTCCTCGGTCTGGGTGCTCACGAAGGCGATCCACTGGCCGTCCGGCGACCAGACTGGGCCGGACGCGTTGGGAACGCGACGCGCCTCCGCCTCGAGATCCGTTTCGGGAATCGTGATGCCCGTCGCGGGCACCACAACCAGCCCGATCGGATCGGAGGGAGCTCCGGGGGTGTTTTCGCCGATCTTGGCCTTGCGTTTCTGGTAGATGAAGGCGATACGTTTACCATCCGGTGACCAGGTCGGATCCAAACCCTGGCATTCTCCCGGCTTGGCGTCTTTGCGCGTCAGCCGGACAACCTCGGAACCGTCGAATGTCCGGTACTCGATCTGATAATCGGGGATCTCAGCGTCGACCAGGTTGGCATTCATGTCGCGAGCGTAGACGATGTACTTGCCGTCGCGCGACCACTCCGGCGAACGGGAGCCGTGATCCAGCGTGATCCACCACCAGAATGCCTCCCGCGTCGAGTCGACGTGCGAGGCAAAGACGTCGTAGAGCTTTCGGACTCCCCCCCCGCCGTCCGGCAGCGAGTAGGTGTAATCACCCTGACGGGAGAACGCCACCCGCTTGGCATCCGGCGACCAGGACAGGCGACCGATCGCGTTCCCCATCGGCTTCCACAATTTCTGCCCGGAGCCATCGGCATTCATGAGCCAGACGTTTTGATCGCGCAAGAAGGCAATCTTCCCCGGCAATTTGAACGGTTTGGCAGTAAACTGCCCCTGCGCCAGCACCACGGCAACCGGAATCAGAATCGCGCCGGACAACAGTGCCGCGCCGACGATTTTTCCCAGTCGTTTCCAGATCGTCATCGGTCCCCTCATTCTCCCTGTGGTCCGCCAGTCCCAGCGCCGTCGCCGGGCTTTATACACGGATCGGCGATCCTCACACTGGCAATCTACCACTAACACGGTCGGCTGGCAACCGTCTCTCGAGCTCCCGGTGCGGGCCTTGCATTTTGCAATGCCGGGGGCAAATCACGGGGCATTTGAACCGAACGAACCGCCGGATGTCGGCGGAAGGGGTGCTTATCCATCTGTGGGCAAGCCGGTTGCCATCGGGCAGCGGATTCGGCGCGCCGATTGCCCTTTGCGGCCACGCCGAGGTGGACATGGGCAGATCGATTCCGATAAGAACAACGGAGAGGCATAGATCATGATAGGGTGCCGGACTCACAGACAGGCCGGATCAGGCGGCATACGGGCGACCGCGCCCCGACCGTCGGGCGGCTTCACGCTGATCGAATTGATGATCGTCGTGGTCATTATCGGCATTCTGGCGGCGATGGCCATCCCCCGTTACATGGCGGCGTCGACGCGCGCCAAGCAGTCGGAGGCGAAGGCCATTCTCAAACAGATCTACGTTCAGGAGCAAGCCTACCGCACCTTTTACGACCAGTACTTCCTTCCCGCCGGCCCGGCCGACAACGTCAACACGAATACCTTTATGCCGATCACCGTGCAACTGTCGCAACCGGCACGCTACACGTACACGATCACCTCGACCGACAACGGCGTGTCCCAGTTCACGGCGATGGCCACGGTCGCTCCGCCGGGCCTGGATGATGATCCAGCCCCCGACACCTGGACGATCGACAACGGTGGGAATCTTGTGGCCCTGTCCGATGACGTAACGAATTGAACGCGGCGAACAAGGAGACGATTGCAAGATGCGACACAGTGGGCAGAATCCGGCGGGATCAGTGCGAGATCAGGAAGGGAGACATTCCGGTCTACACCTGTGCACTGATTGGGCAGTTGTTCCAACCCCGCGCACCGGAATCGATTCGGTGGCACGGTCCGAGAACACCATTCGCCACGGGGGCCGGCGGCACTGGATTTGCCATATCCCAACGGGCGTAACGTACAGTTGATGAATGAGACGCAAGATGCACAAGAGAAACCATGAACCAACTCCACAAGGAGGCGTAATGCTGTCAAAACTCCATCGCTCGAATCGGGGCTTCACCCTGATCGAGTTGATGATCGTCGTGGTCATCATTGGCATTCTGGCCGCAATGGCGATCCCGCGCTTCATGGCGGCCACGGCCAAGTCGAAGACCAGCGAGGCCAAGCAGATCTTGAAGCAGATTTACGTCATGGAACAGTCGTACCGGCAGGAGTATGACACCTACTGGGGCAACGGCATCACCGCCGACAAGAACAACGGCAACAACTTCGCCCGCATCGGCGTGCAAGTCGGCGCCAACGCCCGGTACGCCTATGCGATGACCTCGGCCGTGAACACCTTCCTGTGCATTGCCACGGCCAACATCGACGACGACGCCACGATCGACACCTGGACCATCGACCAGACCGGCGCCTTGGTCAACACCATCGACGATCCGACAACCTGATTCTGCCTCTCTTGACCGTCACGCCGCGGCGCTCCGGATCGACCGGAGCGCCGCGGCGCTTTGGGGCTGGCGTGTGTCCCTCCTTCGTCGGGATCTTCGACAATACGTCCCGACGCTGGAATGCGGTTCAAGAAGGCCGAATCACGAGATTGATCAAACGACCGGGGACGTAAATCTGCTTGAGACGGACACCGGAAAGATGGGGGCGAATCTTGTCGTCAGACTCGACCGCCCGCAGGACCGCCGATTGATCGGCTAAGGCGGGAACCGTGACTTGGCCGCGCAAACGGCCGTTGATCTGTACCGCAATGGTCACCGTGTCCGTGGGCAAGGCGGATTCATCGACCGTGGGCCACGGGGAACGAAAAATGGTCGGCCCGAAGCCCAGAATCTCCCACCACTCCTCCGCCAGGTGGGGCGCCATAGGGGCCAGGAGTCGCGCCATGGTAGCGGCGCAGACCAGACGCATTTCGACGGACAGTTGATCGCCGGGAGCCACCACGGCGATCAATTCCATCACCGCCGCGATGCAGGTGTTCAACTGCATGATCTCGAAATCGCGATCGCAGCGGCGGATCGTGTCGTGCAGCTTGCGGTAGGCCTCGCGCTCGACGTCCGGCAATGTGGACACATCAAAGCGCCGATCCGGATCGAATCTCCGGTCGCCGCCGACTGTCCGGGCATCCCGGACGAACCGGTCCACTTTGGACAGGAACCGTTCGATCCCGACCATACCGGCATCGGACCAGAGGACCTCCCGACCCGCGGGGCTGGCGAAAAACATCGTCAGCCGCACCGGATCGACGCCGTGCGCTTGCATCAGATCCAACGGGGAGACGACGTTCCCACGCGACTTGGACATCACCTGTCCGGCTGAGTCCATAACCATGCCGTGGTTGAACAGAACGGTCGCAGGTTCATCGACCGTCAGCCAGCCCTGATCCTTCAGAAACTTCGTGAAGAAGCGGAAGTATATCAAATGCCCGGTCGCGTGGGTGATCCCGCCCATGTAGTAATCGATGGGCAGCCAGGCCTGCGCCTTTGCGCGTGCGAACGGCTCACGGTCATTATGCGGGTCCAGATAGCGCAGGAAATACCATGACGAGCACATGAAGGTGTCCATCGTGTCCGGGTCGCGCTGCGCTTTACCCCCGCATTGCGGACAGGTGACGTTGATGTACTCGGGGACATCCGCCAGAGGGGAACGCCCCTTCGGCAGAAAGTCGATATCCCCCTTGGGCAGCAAAACCGGCAGATCGGATTCCGGAACCGTCAGAATGCCGCATTGGGCACAGTGAATCATCGGGATCGGCGCGCCCCAGTAACGCTGGCGCGAGATCAGCCAATCCATCAGGTGGTACTGTGTCTGCGCGCGTCCGATGCCTTCTTTTTCAACGTAGGCGATGACGGCGTCGATTCCCGCCTGACCGACCAAGCCATCAAATCGGCCGGAGTTGATCATGGTGCCTTCACCAGGCACCGCTTCGGTCATCGTGTCCGGATTTTGGTCGCGATCCCCGACGCGAATCACCGGCTTGATCGGCAAGCCGTGTTGCTTCGCAAATTCGAAGTCGCGCTGATCATGCGCGGGCACGCCCATCAGGCACCCGGTGCCATATCCCGCCAGCACGTAGTCGGCGATCCAGAGTGGGATATATTCCCCGTTGATCGGATTGACGACCTGCACACCGGTGTCAACGCCGCGCCGCTCGGCCTGTGCGAGTCGGTCCACGGCGGATTGCGCCGCCGAAAGTCGAAGAAACTGGTCGACATCCGCACGTCGCGCCGCGGGAACGGGAAGGGATTTCACCAATGGTGCCTCCGGTGAAATCGCCATGAAGGTAACGCCATAGATTGTGTCGGGACGCGTGGTGAACACCGGGATTTTGGCGCCGTCCTCCAGACGGAAATCGATCTGGGCGCCGACCGACCTGCCGATCCAGCCACGTTGGAGAGTCTTTACACTTTCCGGCCAGCCGTTGAGCGTGTCGATGCCGTCCAACAAGCGATCTGCGCAAGCGGTGATCTTGAAATACCATTGTGTCAGCGTCTTCTTCGCCACCGAATTGCCGCAGCGCCAACAGACACCGCCAGCGGCCTGCTCATTGGCCAGAACCGTGTTGCAATGCGCGCACCAATTCACTTCCCCCGGCTTGCGGTAGGCCAGCCCCTGCTTGTAGAATTGGACAAACAGCCATTGGGTCCACTTGTAGTAATCCGGCAGGCACGTGGTGATCTCGCGCGACCAATCGAACGAGATGCCGATCTTCTGCAACGTCGCCTTCGATTGGGCGATGTTGGACAGTGTCCATTCTTCGGGATGCAAGCCGCGATTGATCGCCGCCTGCTCGGCGGGGAGCCCAAAGGCGTCCCAGCCGATGGGATGCAGGACGTCGTATCCCTCCATCTTCTTCTTGCGGGCAATGGCGTCGGTCAGGGTGTAGTTGCGGAAATGTCCCATGTGGATGTCGCCGGAGGGATAGGCGAACATCGGCATGACGAAGTATTTCTTTCCCGCCCGGGGCATATCCGGAGCCCGGAACAGCCCCATCTGCTCCCACCTCTTCTGCCACTTGGCCGATGGGTCGGGAATGCGGGGCTTCGGGGAAGAGTCACCCTCGACGGAGCCGAAGCGTAGAGTGTCCATGGCTAATGGCGCTCCAGCCAAGCCAGTTCGCCCTCCAGCGTCGACGCCAACGGGTTGTTCCGAATGTATTCGCCCGCGCGGAGCATTTCGAATTCGTCACGGATGACATGCTCGTAATAGTTCCGTTGCCAGACGGGAGCGCCGGGGGTCCGGCGGAGGTAATTGATCCGTTTTGTTGCGATGGATTTGAACTGCCCAATAATGGCCCCCATCGATCCTGATGCGGGCCCCGTAGTGGCGACCCGCTGGGTCGCCCTTTTTTTCTGATGGGGTCGTTCGACGATGCCCCCTTGCCGGAATCGATCTCCCCGTTCGGATTCGTGAAGGGCGACCCAGCGGGCCGCCCCTACAAGAACGATTATTCCATGAACATGATTTGGCATGATCACATACTGATCCAATTCCACATCGGACCGGACCGCCGCCGTACGCAACCATTCCTCTTCAACGATCCGACCAACCTGATTCAGGTTCATCGCGTCGTCGACCACCTCGCCGAACAAACACTCGCGATCATGCGCGCAAATCGTAATGAAATACGCTCCCGCTTGGGCGTAATCATACCCGGCGAGGCGAATTGAACGACGATTGGAATCTTTGACCCTCATTCGATCCTAAGGGGGCACGGCGGGCCGTGCCCCTGCCTGCCGCCACTCACGGATACAACCGCCCCAAAGTCCGCGCGAACGGAATGGTCTCGCGCACATGGTCCAACCCGCATATCCACGCGACCGTTCGCTCCAAGCCCAGGCCGAATCCGGCATGCGGCACCGAGCCATATCGCCGCAGATCCAGGTACCACTCGTATGATTCCAGCGGCAACTTATGCTCGCCAATGCGTTCACGCAAGAGTTGCAAGTCATCCTCACGCTGTGAGCCGCCGACCAGCTCGCCGTATCCCTCCGGCGCCAACAGGTCATCGCATAAGACCGTGTCCGGGCGTTTAGGGTCGCGCTTCATGTAGAACGCCTTGCAGCATGTCGGCCAGTTGAACACGAACAGGGGCCGGTCGAATTCTTCCATCAGTTTCTCTTCGTCGGGGGCGCCGAAATCGTTCCCCCATTCGATCGTCATGCCCGCCTGGCGCAGACGGGCGATGGCGTCGTCATACGACAGACGCGGGAAGGGCGGCTTCACCAGTTTCAGTTTCGACGTATTCCGCTCGAGCACCGCCAGCTCGGCGCGGGAACGGCCAAGAACGCACGCGACGATATGGCAGATCAAGTCTTCCTGCAATTGCATATTCGCTTCGGAGTCGTTGAAGGCGACTTCCGGCTCGATCATCCAGAACTCG
>JACQFV010000012.1 GCA_016199865.1 Candidatus Zixiibacteriota bacterium
CGGGCCCAAACCGCCCCCCAAACGCACAGACCGATCCCGAGCAGGAGTCGACGGCGACGGACAAATGCCACCGCCAGACTCGTTCCCCCTCGTCCCTGTACCCGGTACATGCCGTCCCTTGGCCTGGATGCGTCCTGCGTTCGGGCCTCGCGCCTCAGATTCCGTCAGTCGTCAGTGATTCGAATGTTCCGCTAAGGTCCCCCGGTCCGGCGCTGAGCGTGATGGGCCGGGCATGGTGAGAACGCGACGCCGCGAACGGGGCGTCGGTTGCAGACCCAGCTGTGTCGTGGCGATCCGTTCGATTCTTTCCCGCGCGGAGAGTGACGCCGCCTCGACGAGCAATTGATCGCGCAATCGTACCAGCTGGGCGACGCGGCCCTGCGCCAGTTCAACGTCGCGCGCCACGCGCACCACCGCGTAGCGCTGCCACACCCATGCCGTGGCCAGGGCCACGGCCAACACGCACCAGGCCGGGCGAACAAGACGTCGCAGCGAGACATATCCCGGTGTCATGATTCCCGCCCGGACAGTCCCTGTGCTCGCTCGAAGACGCGCAGACGTGCCGCTTTGGCGCGTGGATTGTCGGATTCCTCGTGAGCCGTGGGCCGTAATGGTTTGCGATAGACCAACCGACCACGGGGATTGGCGCCGCATACGCAGGGACCCACCCGGCGCGCGCAGTGGCAGGTGCGCGCCGCTTCACGCAAAATCGACTTGACCAAACCATCCTCGCCGGAGTGATAGGCCAGGACAACGAGCCGTCCGCCGTCGGACAAAAGGTCGAGCGCAGCGGGAATGGCAACCGGGATCGCGGCGAGTTCATCGTTGACAACGATCCGCAGCGCCTGGAAGACGCGCGCCGCACTACGACCCCGTGAATGCCTGTCCTCTCCGATGACCCGGTCGATCACTCGGACCAGCTGCCCTGTTGTTTCGATCGCGCCGTTCGGCCCTCTTCGTTCACGGACGATAGCCCGCGCCAATCGCCGGGCGTGGCGCTCGCCGCCGAAGTCGCGCAGCACACGCGCGATCTCTTCCTCATCGGTCTCTCGTAACCAGTCCGCAGCGGTTGGACCGGACGTCGTATCGAATCGCAAGTCGAGGGGGCTATCCCACCGGTAGGAAAATCCCCGACCCGGATCATCCAATTGCAAAGACGAAAGGCCCAGATCGAAGAGAGCGCCCTTAATCGCCGTGATGCCCAAGTCGTGAAGGATCGATGCAAGATTGCGGTAGTCGGCGTGGACGAATCGGACCCGGTCGCCGAAGCGCGACAGACGGGTTTGGGCGAGCGCGAGGGCGCCCGGATCTCGATCAAACCCGATCAGACAACCTGCGCCACTCAGACGATCCGAAATCACTTCGGCGTGCCCTCCACCACCTACTGTTGCATCCAGGTAGATCCCCGCAGGATCGGTGATCAATTCCCGGACGACTTCGTCGACCATCACCGGCCGATGCCCGGCTGGGGCCGACGATTCTCCTACGCCCACGTTCACAGCAGCAACTTCGCTGCGACCTCCTCATAGGTCTTGCCGTACCCGCTCAGATAGGACTCAAAGCGCTCGCCCAACCAGATTTCGCAACGACGGTTCATCCCCAGAAGCAGGACATCGCGCTTGCCGTCGGTGATCCCCGCGACTGCCGCCAACTTTGGCGGCACGAGAATGCGGCTCTGCGCGTCGGGAACGACGTCGAAGGTGTTCGCCATCAGTTTGCGCATGAAAAAATTGGCGTCCTCATCGGCGAAGTTGTAGTTGTCGAAGCGCGCCATCACCCGCTGCCATTCGGCGCGGGGCAAGAGAAACAGGCAACCGTTTAGACCCAGGGTCAGGTAGCAGACCTCGAGCGAGACGTCAGAAGACTGCCGCAACTTCGAGGGCAGACTCAGACGCCCCTTGGGATCAACCTTGGCTGGAAACGAGCCGACGAATCCTGACATCTCGATGTCCGACGGTGAAGCCACTGCAACAGAGCGAATTGCTAACGATCCATAACGAATCACTCTAAGCCATTTTGCGTTGCCAATCTGGTCGATCAGCAGGCCAAGTAACCCATTTGGCCCCACTTCAATCCACTTTAGGATCACTTTTTGGCTAAAGCAAGGCATTTCTTGGGAATGAGATGAAAAAAGTCTGACCGGGGATCGTCAGCCAGAGCATCTGCGCAGGCATTGGATATCTGGCGTGTTAGAGTTGCATGGAAACATTACGCCCATCATTCGTTAGAGCGTTAAATTCATCGGTCATCGTAAGCGGCTGATAATAAATGTGTTGCGATTATGCTTCAGGTCGTGCCCATTTAAGAGGACTCACAAGCTTCCCCGCCGCGACTCATTGCGAGTTGCCCGGCTTCCGACACCTACGAGTGAGCGGAGGGGGCAGTGGTCCGTCGGATATCCGGGAATATCTTCGTTCTGTTGTGGGTCGTCGCGGGGCGGGAGTCTTCGGCCGCTGCCGGAATCTATACAGTTGAGTTCAACACGGCCGTGCAGTGGGAAGAGCGGCAAGGCGGCATCTGCGACTGCGTGTCGCTCAAAGGACTCGACACCGACATGCCCGGCGCGATCGGCAGCCCCGCTCTCCCCTGGCGCTCGATCACAATTGCTGAGGCATGGCCGGAGTCGGCGCAGCCGATCTTCGAGATTCTCGCTGCGGACACTCTGATTCTGCCGAAATCCATCGAGCCCGGTCAGCCGGACATCATCACCAGCGACACGGCCTCCGAACCGGCTTCAGTTCCTGGAGACACGTCGATCTATGGGCACGACTTGTGGTTTCCGGCGCAGAATGTCCGGAGTCAAAATTCCGGGGAGTTCGCTGGTCAGGCGATCACGGCGCTCGCATGGTGCCCGTTTCGCTACGATCCGATCCGAAACGAGTTGGTGGTCATTCGCCGGGCCTTGATCCGGGCTTACGAGGCTTCGGACTGTTCGCCCGATACGGCGGCGTCGGATGCCGAGCCGGTCTTTGATGTGCCGGCACAGTCGACCAAGCGGCAGCAGGAAAACGCAACGGGGGGAATTTCACGGCAAATGGCAGGCGCTCTGGCCGGACCGGCTTGGACATGGCCGGGCGACACGCCGATGGGAATCTCCTATGTGGTCGTGACCACCGAGGCCTTCGCCGCAACCGTCAGACCGCTGGTCGAATGGAAGGCGCGCCGGGGGGTGGCGGCTGGGCTGGCGACGGTCGAATCGATCACCGCCCAGTATCCAGCAGTCGATGCCGCCGCTTCGATTCGCGAATACCTCAAGGACGCATACGCGCAGGGTCTGGAATGGGTTGTGCTCGCCGGCGACGAGACGGTCGTGCCGATCCGTTATGCCTACGCCGGGCTAACGCCCTACTCCGGCGACCCATACGAATTGCAAATCTGCGACCTGTATTATGGAGAATTGGACGGCAACTGGGATGCCGACGGCGATGGGGTGTGGGGTGAGCAGGTCGGCGATCAAGCGCAACTGTACCCGGAATTATATGTCGGTCGGCTCCCGTTCGCAAACGTAGCGGACGCGCGGGCGATCATCGCCAAGATCATTGCCTACGAGCGGGGGCCGGACGACGCTGCGTACCTCGTGCGCTCCTTGGGCGTAGTCGCCGACCAAATGCGCGACTGGTCGGATGGTCAGGGACAGCATGCCCTCGTGGCGGCCTCGATGCCCTCTTCATGGTCCAACGATCTCTCCACCATGGCCGAAGCTCCGACGGGGGATGATCCCGCACCGGTTGGGCCGGCGGGCGAGACTCTGACTTCACTCCTGGCGAACGGTGAGGGCTGGGTCAATTACTTCGTGCATGGGCGCGCCGATGGCTTTGTCGTCCGCTCGTCGGGACTCTTGCAGTGGCCGCGCGCCTATGTGTTCACGGGCGGTACCGCTGGTGACGGCAACGGACATCTGAATCTGACCGTGCCGACTCCCCGTCCGGGCATCCATTTGTCGGCGGCCTGCGACCAGGGGGGATTCGACATGGACACACCCCCGTTCAGCGCAGGGCTCGGCAAATCGGTGGCGGAGCAGTTGCTATTCATCCCCCAAGGGGGCGCCGTGGCGTTTGTCGGCCAGTCGCGCTGGGGATGGGTGTCGATTTCCTACAAGCTGGTACAGAAATTCTACGATTACCTACGCGATCCGACGATCGCCAACCACGTGGGCGTCTACCAGACTCTGGCCAAGGTGGCCTTTCCGAGTTACCGCGACCTGGTTTATGGGAACAATTTGTATGGCGATCCGGAGATGCCGGCCTGGAAGGCGGCGCCGCGTTCACTCGACGTCGCCGCCCCGACGACGTTCACGCCGGGGCCGTCGCACTGGGCCATCGAGGCCTACAACGAGTCTGGGGCGGTCGCTGCGGCAACGGTCACCCTGGCCGCCGCCGACAGTGTCTGGACGATGGGACAGACCGATGCAGCGGGGCGATTGATCGTCGATGTCTCATTTCCCGACGTCGCGGATGTGATCCTGACAGCGTACAAGAGTGACTACCGGATCTGGGTGGATACCATTCCCGTTTCGATCATAGCCGACGTCAAGAATCACGAGACGTTGAAGCCGGTTGCATTCGATCTTGAGCCGAACTATCCCAACCCATTCAACTCTGCAACCGTTCTGCGTTTCTCCCTACCGATACCCGCCCACACCAATCTGTCTGTCTACGACATCCTGGGACGGTCGGTGCGAACCCTTATCGAGAGCGATCTGGACGAGGGTGCCCATGAGCGCACCTTCGATGCGGTCGACGATCAAGGCAGGTCGCTCGCCAGTGGTGTCTATTTCGTCCGGTTGGCGGCCGGTACACGGGCGATGACTCGGAAGATTGTCTTGATCCGGTAGAGTGGGATGGCGACTGCGCGTGCCGACGCGGCTCGGCGGGAGCTTCGGCCTCCCGAGAGCGTTGCCATTCCCAAAGTGACGGATCAAACGAGCCGTTTGATCACGCCCCACCAGAACGAGCGCAGGATCGCCGCCAACACAAGGAACGGCGCCGTGAGGCAGACGATCAGTTGGGTGATCGGGCGGCGCCTGTACAGCCGCAGCAGATACATCCCGTAAGCATAGTGCCCCATCCAGATCATCCTGACTTTCCGTCGACGCGTGGCAGCGCCGCCCAGATGGCGCACGGTCACGTTCGGGGTGTAGTAGATTGTTCGTCCCGCTTCGTGCAGGCGACGGCACCAGTCGACGTCGTTGAAGAACATCGGATAGCGCTCATCGAACACACCCACGGTCGTGAACGCCTCGCGGCGGACCAGAAGGCAACTGGCCATGGGCTGGTCAACGGCACAGATCGATTCTCCATCGAAATACCCCATCCGCCAGCGCCCAAAGCGGCGTGAACGGGGAAACAGCCGGGAGAGACCGGTCAGATCGTACCACAAGGTGTCAATTCCCGGGAACTCACGCAGTGAATTCTGCCGTTTGCCGTCCGGTCCGACCAGTTTCGGCGCGACCGCGGCGGCATCGGGATGAAGGTCCAAGAAGTCGCGGAGAGCGTCGATCGATCCCGCCGGACACTCGGTGTCGGGGTTCAGCAATAGAATGTACCCGGCGTCTCCGACCGCGATCTCTTGATTGCATGCGGCGGCGTAGTAGCAGTTCCTGGCGTTGCATACAAGAGTCACATTGGGAACTTTGCGTCGCACGATCGCCGCTGTGCCGTCCGACGAGGCATTGTCGACGACGATGATGTGCATCGGCCGCGATGAAGCGGCGGGCAGTGACCGTAGACACGGCTCGATATAGTCGGCGGCATTGAACGTGATGATGATGACATCGACGTCGCCGGCCGCTCGTCTCATCGGTCGGCCCCCCGTTGACGCTCGGCCAAAACGTCCTGACAGAGAGCCGCCAGTGCCCGTGCCTGCTCCCGGCGATCGTATTGGCGGATCGAATCGACGCCGCGAGCGTTGACGTCCCGCGGCTGCCCCCTGATCGCCGCCAGAGAGGCCAGGGCGGCGCGCTCGTCATGCGGGTCGACAACCCAGCAACCGGGGATCGTGCGCGCCAGTTGGGCCGCGGCCGTGTTGGCGGCTGCCAAGAGAAGCAGGGGACGCAAGGAACGCAGCGCCTCGAAGAGCCGACCCGGAATCGAACTGGACAGCCCCGGAAGATCACTGACCGAGATGGCGATCAGATCGGCGAGGCCGAGTGCCCTGACCGCGGCGGCATGATCCAGATAGCCGCGGAGATCCAGATCGTCAGTGAGGCCATATTCGCGCGCCAGCCGTGCCAGGTCGAGGCCCAGAGACAGGCCGACGTGCACGACACGGATCGGGACATTCGGATGCGCGCGTTTCCAATTTCGCGCCAGAGCGAGGATCGGGCGCGGGTCGGCGAATTGGCTGAAGGTTCCGGGACAGAGGATCGTGAACGGCGCATCAGGTTCCGCAGGGTCGGACCCTCTGGCGAAGTCGGCCTCGTCGTAGCCGTTGGGCATCACGACCACTGGTCGCGGCGCGCCGTCGGCTTGCAACAACTCCGCCATCGGTGCGCTGGTCGCGATGACGCGATCGGCATTGGTCACGATGCGGCGGCGTAAACGTCGCGCGTACTGTGCATGCAGCGGGGTCGGTCCCCAGTCGTTGTCGAATACCAGCCAGGGATCGCGGAAATCAGCAATCCAAGACATCTGTCGATGGAGACGCAGCCCGGCGAGATGGATCGACGGCGGCGGGGAGGTGGTCCACACGACGTCGAAGTGTCGCGATTTCGCCAACCGTTGCGCGCAGCGTGCTGCATTCAACGAGAACAGAATCTTGTCATCGGGCCAGCGCAACCACTCGCGGGCGCGCCGGATCAGACTCGCCGGCCCCGGACCGGACACGTTGCCATTTACGGACTTATTTCTCCGGGCTGCGTGCCACCGCGCCGGGTCGAATGCGGACACCCGTTCGACATGGACAGAGGGCGGCAATTCGTCCAGTAGCGTGGCATCGCTTTGGTAGTACGCCTGGGGCCGGGGCGCGATCACGGTGACATCCCATCCGAATTCCGGGAGGTACTTGGCCAGTTTCAACGGCCGCTGCACACCGCCCATTCCCCACGGTGGAAAATAGTAGGCGATCATGAGGATGGAGCGGCGGTCGGATGTCATGATGTGCCCTGCGGGCGATGGAATTGTTCGATCGTCTGGGCCAAGGCCTGTTCGACTGTCGCCATGTTGTCCTCCCACCGTGCGCGGCCCTTGATGATCGTCCTATTTCGTTCGCGCGCGGCCGTGCGCAGCGCCAAGTCGGTCGCGGCGCGCAAAAGCTGATTGGACAGCGTCCTAACGTCCCCGACGGGAAACAGGAGGCCATTGACGCCGTCGGTGATCCACTCACGGTTGCCGGGCAGATCGGTGACGATCGGAAAGCACCCGGCCGCCATCGCCTCCAGAAGCGAGACCGAGGTCCCATCCGACGACGCGGTGGACACATAGATATCCGCAGCGACGAACTGTTTTTGCAATTCGTCCTCCGACAACCAGGGAAGAAAAATCAGCCCCTGACGAAGGCCCAGCCGATGGGCACGGTTCACCAGCGCTCCGTGCCGCGAGCCCTCACCGATTACTACGAACCGAAACTGCGGGCTTGGTGGCCTCAACAGTTGTGCTGCAGCATCGATATAGGTCTCGACCTGATAGAGCGGCTCCAAGCGGCGGCTCTGAACGACCGTGACAGTGCCCGGATTGTCGTCCCGACGCGACGCACCGGCGGCCAACCAGGATTCGGAGACTCCCAAAGGCGCGATCGTAATCTGGTCGGGCCTGGCGCCCAGTTGCTCAAGCCGCGCCCCAAGAACTTCGGCATCGGCGAACAGGTGATCGGCGCGGGAGACGACGTAGCGGATGCGACGGCGATGCAGAGGCGATTTTTCCGGACTGACCAGCACATCCGAGCCCCACGCCGAAACAGCCAAAGGCCGCGCCCCCGCCAGCGCCGCCAGCCATCCATAATCGGGGATGAAGAGAGCACTGGTGATGTCCGGCCGGAACCGGGCCATCAGGCGACGGACATGCCGCACCGCGAGCGGTATCGCCAAGGCGCGCGGGATAGACGACCATCCGAGAGATTCGGCTGCGGCTCCGGCAGGGATGGGTGGGAACGACAGGGCCCGCACGGTCCAGCCACGGTCCCGAAAGTACCGGGACCACCGTTGGGTGTGAATGACCCGTGCCTCACCGAGGATCAATATCTTCGCCGGGCGCTCACCAATCAACACGATGCAGTATGTCCATCCCCGTCCTCGCCAACCAAATGGAATTCGCGCGAGGGTCACCGTCGGCCGAGCAGACGCCGGGTCGCATGGTACCACGCACGACGATGGACGCCGGTCATCGACTCCCGTGGCGTGGCGCCCCAGCCGCTCTTGAACTCCTGGAGCCCTTCATTTCCGGCGCCCCCCGGAACGCCGCCGAGATCGACAGTCCGGACGCCCTCGTTGCGCAGATGCGTTAGCGTGTCGGCCAAGAGAACGTGCCCGGCGCCACGATACTTTGGTTCGCGGTCGACAATCGTGTCGAGTGACACGGCCACGCCGCCGTGGATCAAGAAGACGACGGCTGACACGGGATGATCACCCACCCAAGCCACACGCCAGCATAAAGCGCCGGTCGGGGCAAACAGACGGAAGAGAGTTGAGGCATAATGCCGTTTGAGGATGAACCGCTGCGGACGGGACCAGTCGGACCAGGTATCAGGCAGTCGACCAACTTCGAATTCGTTGGCCGGGCTGGTGATCCGTAACGATAGTTCCCGGCCCTTGGCGATGTTGCGTCTGTGTGAGCCGGAAAACAATGACTCCAGGGCTGCGCCTTCGGCATGACTTAAGTCGATGATCCAGGATCGTTGCGTCAGAGTCGAATGATGCCATCCGGGCCCCCGGCCTCCGGTCCAGTCGGGGGTCGCGGCCAGTTCGACGACGCGTGGTCCGAGGGTGCGATCCAAGAGTTCTCTTCCGGCCTCTGTATCACCACCACTGGGGCATAGAAGCGCGGGTGTACCGTAGGGCTGTGCATGGCAAAACTCACATCCGAAGCGTTTACGTCGGACCAGAGGAATGGCCATCGTGATCTGACCATTGGCGCCGGTTCGGCTCCACAATTCGGCACGGCTTCCCGGCCAGACCGATTCCCAGAACAGGCCCCACTCCGGCAGGAGGTAGGGTGAGACGCCCGGCGATTGGGCCAGCCACCCCAGCCATTGGTCGCGGGGGATCTCCGATGGGTGGCGGCGCTGCCAACTCATGATCGGAAGCGAATGAACGGTCAGATCAGACGTCAGGAGCACGGGGCTCCTGACCTACAAATTCAACGGCGCAACACGGCGATCTTCCCCCGACCGTACTGGCCATCGGGCCCGCTCACGACGAACACGTAGATCCCGCTGACAACGAGATGTCCGCTTACGGTACGCCCATCCCATCCCACCCCCGCGTCGAAGTCAGTCACCGGAGCCCCGGCGACGGTGACGATGTAGACGTGGCTGCCGTAAGGGGCGTTGAAACGCACCCTCTGTTGCAAATCCTGTGTCAATTCGAAGGGGTTGGGATAGGCAACGATCTCGGCTAAGTCGGACACGGCGGGAAGCGGTCCCAACGTGCGCGAGAGTCCCCCCTGTGTCGCCACCCAGACCTGGCCGGTGCGGTCGTCGACTTGGATCTCCTGCACATTGTCGCCGGGAAGGCCGGAATTGTCCGAGTTGAAAAATTCCGTGGCGCCATCGGGCGAGATCATTACGAGGCCCAATGTCGTGCCGACCCAGATCGTGTTGGAGGCGTCGGCCGCGAGGGCACTGACCGCCAACCCCGCTTCGGCCGGCAGCGGGATATCGAAAAAGCGGCGACGGTCGGCGGCATAACGCGCCAAGCCGAGACTGGTCCCGGCCCATAGCGAATCGGCCCGGTCGATGAGCAAGGATTGCACCTGATTAGACGGCAAACCGTCGCGAGTATCTCTTGTGGACAGATGCCCCCGCTGCGGTCGGGGCTGTCCATCGGCACAGAGCGGCTCTCCATAATCCTCTTCCACCAGACCGATGTCGGCGGTGCCGACGATCACACTGTTGTCCAGCGCGTGCAGGACCATAAGCCCGGTCGTCGTGAACCCATCGGCCGAATCGAAGACACCCCAGCAACCGTGGTCGAAGAACGCCAGGGCCCGTCCTGAGTCGGCGTAGGAATTGGCGAACCAGACACGGCCACGCGCATCGACGCTGACATCGCGGATGACAACGTAATCATTGGGCCTTCGATCGGCCGTTTGAACCCACATCAACGTGCTGTTGGCGGTGTCGTAGCGCACCCACCCGGTGTCTGCCAGCGGAACCGACGGATTGACGCGAAATGCGCCCAACCCCCAAGCGCCCAGCCAGACGTCGCCATTGGGAGCGACATCAACTGACGTGCCTGGGGCGCTGGAACTTACGGCGTTTGAGTAATACGGGAGCGAAGTCCAGCGGCCGTTGCGCAGGAAATCCGCGCCCGCCACGGGGTGAACACACCACAGGGTCCCATCGCCGCCGAGGGCGACATCGGCGAAATTGTCGTCCAAGGGGCCGTTGAAGGAGAAGTTGGTCCACACACCGCTTTGCCACTCCCATATTCCGCTGTCGGTTCGGCCCAACCAGAGAGTACCATCGGCTAGGTGAACGATGCTTGTGAACTCGTGGCGAATCCCATGGGGTATCGGCCCTCCCCCCTGGCTGGACGCTGTGAGCCACGCTTGGCCAAGGGCGGTGGCGATCCAGAGCGTGTCGCCATCGGCATAAAGGTCGTTCACACCCACGGGATTGGCGTCGAGCGATTTATGAACCCACAGACTGCCTGCAGAGTCATATTCGTCCAAGCCACCGCCTCCGCCTACAAACACCGTGCCCAGAAATTCCGCGATGGTTTTGAGACTGTCCGGCTGACTCCATGTCTGCCAGTGCGTCCGATCCAAAAGAAATGGATCATCGAGACGGCCGCGCGCGATGCCCGCCGGACCGACGGCCCAGATGTATCCCTGGGCGACGCGCAGGTCGTTCACGGGCGATCCGTCGACCCAATCCCCGATGCGGGTGTAACTCTCCTTGATTTCGCCGCCGTGTCGGCGCGTGTCGAACTTGTGGACGCCAACGTCGGAGCCGACCCAGAGGAATCCATCCGGGCCGGGCGTGGCGGCATTGAGGCCGATCGGCGCGTCGGCTTCGCTTTCAAAGCGAAAGACATCCCAATCTTGATCACTGCGACGGTGTGATAGTCGTCCCTTGCCACCGCCGGTCCAGATCGTGCCGAGTGAGTCGGTGGCCACAAACCGCAAATCGTTCTCGCCCAAGCCATCGGCATTGGTGAACCGCCGATCATCGGTCGAATCGCCGGCGATCATCCGCACGAGTCCCCCGGTGGTGGAGGCCCAAAGTGTGTCGCCGTGCGCGGCCAGAGCGGTGACATTGCGGACATTGGTGTAGTTCGTCCAATCGCGCGCCGCAACCGGCGAGGCCTGGGCGATCCAAGCGGCGGACACGAGACCAAAGAGAACAAGGGATGCGGTCGACATCATGCCTCGGCGACGTCGATTGGACAGCCACGTGAAGATCAACACGACGATGGGGATCGCGGTGCAGGATTGCCCTACATACATTCCGTGCCGCACGAAGAATGTCTCTTCTCCCTTCGGGCCCAGAGGCAGATCGCATATTCGGACATCGGGGACATACTGCGCCGTAGCTTCGATGAAACGGCCGGTGCGGTCGATGAAGCCGGAGACGCCGGTGTTGGCCGCGCGGGCGATGGGGCGCCGGGTCTCGATGGCGCGCAATATTGCGATGGCGGCGTGTTGTGTCGGTCCCGAAGAGAATCCATACCATCCATCGTTGGTGATATTGACCAAGAAGCGCGCGCCGTTTAGCACGAAGTGCCGGATGATGTCGGGAAAGATCGACTCATAACAGATGGCGGCGGCGTAGGGGCCTTGGGGATGGTCAAAGAGTACATAACGGTTGCCGGCGCTGAAATGGGCGCCGCCGACTTCGAGTTTGTCCAACACCCGCCAGCGATTCGAGAAGGGAATCCACTCGCCGAACGGCACCAGTTGCATTTTCGCGTGATAGTCGCGCTGGTAGACGCCGTGATCGATCGCCACGGCGGCGTTGTAGCGCAAATATCCCTCCGGCTCGCGCGTCTGGAATTCCAAAGTGCCGATCAGCATGGACACGGACAGCCGCTCGGATAAGAGGCGCAGCTGCCGATGGTACTCCTCTTCGGCGCGCAGGTACATCGGCGCGGCGGTTTCGGGCCAGATGATCAGATCGGCGCCGTGCGCCGCGGCATCACGGGTCTGGGTTTCATAGGTGGCCATCGATTGATCGACCCATCCCTCATCCCATTTGTGGAAGGAATCGATGTCCCCCTGCAAGACCGCCACGCGCACCGTGTCCGTCGTGGTCAGCCCCGGCAGAGCCAGGCGAGCATAGATCAGAGGCAACACCAGTCCTGCCGCCAGGAGCGACGAATACCAGAGCGCCGGACGTCGCCGACCCGCATTGAGAGAATGTATGAGACGAAGGACGGCGACATTCATCAGCGCGACCATGAAACTCACGCCCAGATCGCCGGTGAGGTCGGCATATTGAACCAGATCGTGATAACCGACTTGTGACAGTGAAAGGTTCGTCCAGGGAAAAGCCAACGCGCCGAGGCCGCGCAGGTATTCATGGCCGACCCAAAGGAATGGAAAGAGCCAGATTGCGCGTGCTCCCCAGGCGCGTTCCAGGTAGGCGCAGCCGACGAAAACGACCGCGACATAAAGCCCGAGGATGGCCACCATCGCCAGCATCCCGGGAATGGCCACCCAACCTGTCCAATAGAGAGTGGCAAAATGAAACACCGTGCCAAAAACCCACGCCCGCCAGGCGACGGTCCGCAACGGCGGCGGACACCCCTCGCCCAAACCGGCGGCACCCAAGGCCAAAGCCAGAGCGCCATAGGCCAGGAAACCGAAGGGAAAGGGCGGATAGGCCAGCGCGAGAATCCCGCCGGCCAGAACTGCCGCGGATGTTGAAGCGATATCCGGCGAACTGTGGCGTCGCGGGTTGCAACCTCGGAGCCGGAAGACATGGGAGGGAGGTCGCTACGGGTATTCCGCCTGGGGAGGTCCGTCGTCAGCGTGGAAGTTGCCGGTTGATTCGAACTGAGTTTCCATGAGGGCGAATTCTGGAATTCGGGATTGGATGAATCAGAGATCACGATTCCATTCGACAACCCTCACCCCAACCCTCTCCCTGACAGGGAGAGGGGGAGTCTTCCCCTCTCCCCGCTGGGGAGAGGGTAGGGTGAGGGGACATCGGGATGGGCCGTTCGCGGCGCTGCGATGGTGAGGTGGGCTCCGCCACCCGCGGGTTTCATCCTGGAGAATTCACTCCGAAGGATGGCCGCCGTCCACAATCGCACTTCAGGCCGGAGGCATTTCATCTGTCATGGACTCCAACCATCCATTCAATGCGGGTGATTGAGGCGGACCAGACGTGAGCCGGCCACCAGATTGCCGATCACAAACCCCTCCTCCCCGCACTCCCGCAACAGACCGAGCGTGCGCGTGAGGTTGTCTTCGGCGACCACGATGATAAAGCCGATCCCCATGTTGAAGACCTTGAACATCTCCTCCGGGTCGACGCCCCCCGCCTGCTGCAAGAACGGAAAGACCGGCGGGCGGGGCCAGCGGCCGGTGTCGATCACGGCCTGAACGCCTTCGGGAAGAATCCGGATCAGATTCCCCGCCAAGCCGCCGCCGGTGATGTGCGCCATGCCCAAGACGACATTAGCATCTAACAGACGCCGCACCGGCGACAGGTAGGACCTGTGAACGGCCATGATCGCATCGCCGAGCGTACCAGAGAGACTATCCGGACGGTCGTCCAGTTCGAATTGATTCAGGTCGAAGAGGATCTTGCGCACCAGTGAGTATCCATTCGTGTGCGGACCGGAGGAGACGAGGCCGATCAAGGTCTGCCCCGGCGCCAGATGGGAGCCATCGACAATGGCCTCGCGCTCGACCAATCCGGTGATGAACCCCGCCAGATCGTAATCGCCCAATTTGTACAGCCCCGGCATTTCGGCGGTTTCGCCGCCGATTAAGGCCACGCCATTGTCGCGGCAGGCGCCCGCGATGCCGCTCACGACTTCGGCGACGACCTCGGGATCGAGACGTCCCAGCGCCAGATAATCCAGAAATGTCAGAGGCCGGGCGCCGCAGGTGAGGATGTCATTGACGCAGTGATTGACCAGATCGGCGCCGATGGTCTGGTGGTGGCCCCAACGGATCGCGAGTTTCAATTTGGTGCCGACCCCATCGCAGCTGGAGACCAGAACCGGTTCGCGATATTCTGCCAAATCCAAACGCAGCAGCCCCGAAAACGGCCCCACCCCCGCCAGAACGGCATCGGTGTAGGTGCTGCGCGCCAGATCGCCGATTTTGGCCACGGCCTCATCGCCGGCGCGCAAATCGACTCCGGCGGAGGCGTATGTGAGTTTGGGCGGCATGGGATCGTGGTTTAGGGACTATGTCCGGGGCGCATTAAGCCACGGATCGGGGCGGATGTCAATGTGCGCCTGATTGGTTCTTTTACCGATTACGTCTGTGCAGCATACCCTGGGCTTACGCCCAGGGCTATGATCTTTCGCCCCTACGGGGCTGAGAGATTGGTCTGAGGCCCTAAGCGCCGGAGGCGCGACAGATGATAGCCCAGGGCGCCAGCCCTGGGATCATCGGAGCAA
>JACQFV010000045.1 GCA_016199865.1 Candidatus Zixiibacteriota bacterium
CAGAAGTGGACGGCGCGTCAGCGGATCGAAAACCAGCACATCAACGGACGCAAAACCGCCGGGTCAGACCACCATCCGATGCCAATCGGCGAACAGAAGGATGGGACAGTAGTCACAAGGGTTTTTTCAGCAACCTGCTAGTGTCCAGTCCCAAGAATAACTTGCATAATTGAGCAGCGGCCTGTAGATTCTCCTTCCGGAGAAGGAGGGGAATCTATGGCACTCGGTCGTCCTGTTGTCCCGGTGGTGTTGAGCGACCATGTCCGCGCCGAACTGGAGGGCCTGCTGAGGTCCCGGTCTTTGCCGCACCCGGTGGTGCGGCGGGCGCGGATCATTCTGTTGGCCGCGGCGGGTCTCAACAATACGGTCATTGCGGCGCGCGTCGGTCTGTCCGGTTCGATGGTGGGCCTGTGGCGAAAGCGTTTCTTGGCGCAAGGTCTGGCGGGTTTGTACGACGAGCCACGGCCGGGCGGTCCCCGGTCGATCAGCGACGAGCAGGTCGCCACCCTGATTCGCCGAACGTTGAACACCAAGCCTAAAGACGGCACGCTCTGGACGTGCCGCGCCATCGCGGCCCAAACGCGTGTGTCCAAATCGACCGTTCAGCGGGTGTGGCATGCGTTCGGGATCCAGCCGCACCGGCAGAAACACTTCCACCTGTCGACCGATCCGTTCTTCGTGGAAAAGGTCCGCGACATCGTCGGGTTGTACTTGAATCCTCCGGACAACGCGATGGTGTTGTGCGTCGACGAGAAATCCCAAATCCAAGCCTTGGATCGGCGCCAGCCGCTGCTGCCTCTGGGATTGGGATATGTCGAGGGGATCACGCATGACTACGTGCGCCATGGCACCACCACGCTGTTTGCCGCCCTGGACATCGCCTCCGGGTGCATCCTCACGCGCTGCACACCCCGTCACCGCCATCAAGAGTTTCTCCAGTTCCTGCGCCAGATCGACGCCAGTGTGCCGCGACACCTCGACTTGCATCTGGTCGTCGACAATTATGCCACCCACAAACACGACAACGTCCGGCGCTGGCTGGCGTCACGGCCCCGATACCACATCCATTACACGCCCACGTATGCCTCGTGGCTCAACCAGGTGGAAATATGGTTTAACCCCATCACCCAACGCGCCATCCGTCGCGGAACCTTCCGCAGCGTCGCTGACCTGATTGCCCAGATCGATCGCTTCGTGCAACGGTACAACCCCCACGCCCAGCCCTTCATCTGGACCGCCACCGCCGACTCCATCCTCCAGAAACTCAAACGACTTTGTGAAGCTATTGCTGGGACACGACACTAGTGTCATGTCCCAGGAGTACCGTTGCACGCAAAGCAGAGTCGCGCGGGCCGGCAGCGTCCGCAAGTCTATGCGAGACAATGGGCCCTGGCGCTGTCGCATAAGCGGAGTTCCGAAACTTATGCGAGGAATTCACGGGAATTCTCTTGATGGAGAATGGGTTGCGAGAACAGAATCGAGTAGTCGATCAAAAGCAGTTTCTCCTTGCCAGTCGCAATCCTCATGTGTGCCCACTTTCCCCTTGCAACCCGCAAGTCGCTGCGTATTTTAGGGTAGGCGGCTTGGAGCCGCCGCTCGCCTGTGCAGATTCGGTGGACCTCACGCCACCGTAGCAAGAAGAGAAGAGGGCTTTCGGGCCATGGTAAAGAAAAGTCAGGTTCTATGGCTGGCCGCAGCAGGGTTGGTGGTCGGGGGATTGCTATCCCCCCCGCGTCAGGTCTGCGCCCAAGACGCCGGGGCTGTCCCGTGGGGGCAGATGATCCCGACCGAGCAGTCGCGCGACCGTCTTCTGGACGACCCTACCGCCGGGGCGGTCGTCTCGTTCGACAAAGGGCTGATCACAGTCGGCCCCGGATTTAAGTTTACGTTCGAACGGCAGCGCCGGGTTCAAATATTTCGCACTGATGCCTACCGTTTTGCCAATGTTGAAATTCCCTACCACTCCTCCGAACAGATCGAAATGGTCGAGGCCCACACCCTGACCAGGGATGGGCGTAAAGTCGAGGTTCCGGCCTCGGCCTTCTATCAGAACAAGACGGGGGAGTGGCGGACTTTGGTGTTTGCCTTCCCGGAGGTCAGCCCAGGGTGCGTGGTTGAGTATCGGTACAAGCTCATGTCGCGCAACTTCTATTACCTGCGCCCGTGGGTCTTCCAAAATGAAGTGCCAACCGAGCGGTCGGAGGTGTCGGTTCGTCTGCCGGAAGGTTTCGAATACGCCGCGGTGCTGAACAATGCCGAGCAGGTCGATGGCCCCGATTCGACCTGGTACTCTTCGATTTTGCATCATGCCCGCGTCCGGGAATTCACCTGGCGGGCACACAAGCTGCCGCCTCTGACTCCGGAGCCGTGCATCGCCTCTCTCTTGAACCACCGGGCGCTGCTGGACTTCCAGATCGTGCGGTATCGCGATCATGGCAGCGTCTGGGATTTTGTCGACAGTTGGTCCGATCTGGCCGGGCAGGTCAAGCGCGTGTACAACCCGCTCCTGCGCGAGGACGAATACTGGCCCTTCTGGGGGAAACTGCCCAGTCAGGATCAGCCGGTGACTTCTGCACGTGCGGCGCGGCGGGCATTGGCCAAGCGCATTTTCGAATTCGTGCGGGATTCGGTCGCTCAGACGGGGACCGCGGTCTCGGTTTACGATGCCGACCTGCGTCCGGCGCGCACCGTATTCGCAGACCGTCGTGGGAATGGGCTGGAGAAAAACCTCCTCTTGGTCGCACTGTTGCGGCATCAGGGATTGCCCGCATGGCCGGTTTTGATCTCACGCCGCAGCCACTTGCGCTTCGACGGCCGCGACCACCGGTTGGAGCAATTTGATCATGCGATTGCCCTCCTGGAACTAGACGGCGAAGAAGTCTTCTGCGAGAGCAACGTGCCCGGCGGGTGGTTGGGATATCTGCCGCCCGATGATCAGGTCGACGCCGGCGTGGTGATCGGATACCATGATCCCGAGCACGTCGTTGTCGATTTGCCGGCGCCCCCGGTTGACAGGGACGTCGTTGCCGACGGGTCGATCGATCTGGCCCCCGATGGTTCCGCCACCGGACGGCTCAATCTGTCCTTGAGCGGACAGGCGGCCTACGAGTTACTCTGCGCTCTGGCCGATCACGACACCGCGGGCTATCTGCGCAAGCAATGGCTTCCCCAAATCGTCCCGACCGAGATCACCATCATGCGCGACACCGACAATGACTGGGCGCCGATCACGCTCTCGGCCGATTTCCGTTGGCCCGAGGCCGCGACCGTCGATGGGAAGCGTCTGTTCGTCCGGCCCGCGATCGTGCACATGCTGCCGGACAACCCGCTGATGACGGCGCAGCGCCGTTACCCAATTTCATTCGACACTCCTTGGAGCGAGGACTGCCGGATGGTCTGGCATCTGCCCCCCGGATACCAGTTCGGCGACCTCCCCGCCCCGCGCTCGACCTCCGGCGACGGCTTTGAATTTCGTTCGTCGGTGACCTCCGGGGAGGACAACACCGTCATCGCGGAACGGTTCTGGCAGGTGAGCCGTCGCGATTTCTCGGTGCGGCACTTCCCCGAGTTGCGCGATCTGTTCAATACCGTGCAACTGTCCGAGCGCGGCCTTGTGGTCCTCTACCGCGACGCCCAATAAGATCGACAGGCCACAAGCAGGTGGACGCGTTCAGTTCCTTGGTGACGCGGAGAGTATGCTGGCGCGAGCCCAGGGGGCCTGCGGAAAAACCCGGCAGACAGGAATGTCTGCCCCACCAGATTTTGGATAAGTCGTTGTGTAGTCGGTGGCGCAGACATTCTTGTCTGCGCGTGTTCCCGCGAGAGGGGCCTTTCAACACGCCCCAAGAGTTGACCGCCACGTGGATTGACCTACCACCAACAAAGCGCTTCTGCTTGACTTGTTTTCTGAATCGACTTTCTTACTGAATTGGTCGGGGGGTACAATAGGGAATGTCCGCCCTTTTGGGATCAAAGAGCAACACGACGATGCCGGAATCAGCCGATCTCTCCCGCCTGCGGGAGGAAAATCAACGTTTACACCGCGCGGTCGAGGAGCTGTCCGTCCTCAACGAGATCGCGCTGGCGATCAACTCGACCATGTCGCCGGAGCAAGTCAATCAGCTGATCGTCGGCAAGTGCGTGAAACGCCTGGGCGTCCAGCAGGGGACGATCCACCTGTTCGGCACGACCGAAAGCGACCCCACCAAGACCCTCGTGCGGGTAATGCAGCCGGGGCAGGATGGACTGCCGATGCGTCTGGGAATCCAGCTGACCGGCTGGATGCACAAGAATCGGCGCCCTTTGGTCATCAACGATCTGGCCAAGGACGAACGGTTCGGCGGCGCCGACACCAAGAATCTGGCGATCAAGTCGCTCTTGTCGGTGCCGCTGGAACTGAAGGGGCGCCTGATCGGCATTCTCAACCTGTTCAACAAGGACTCAGGTGACATCACCTCCGAGGATGCACGGCTGGCGGCGATCATTGCCTCCCAATGTGCCCAGGTGATCGAGAATGCTCGTCTCTACGCCGAAGAGGTCAAGCTCCACGCGCTCGAAGAGGATTTGAGCAATGCCACCCGGATTCAGCAGATGCTCTTGCCGCGTACGCCGCCGGTCATCCCCGGGGTTGATCTGGCCGGGTTGTCGCATCCGGCGCGCGACGTTGGCGGCGACTATTTTGATTACATCGATCTGGGGGCGGACCGTTGGGGGATTGCCGTCGGCGACGTCTCCGGCAAGGGCATGCCCGCGGCGCTGTTGATGGCCAATCTGCAAGCCACGATGCGCGGCTGCGCCCGCACCGCTCCGACCGTTGCCGCGTGTGTCGAGGCGGCCAATCGGCTGCTTTTGGCCTCAACCGATGCCAAGACTTTTGTCACGTTGTTCTATGCCGTCTACAATTCTCGGACTAAGTCTCTCGCCTACTGCAACGCCGGGCACAATCCGCCCTACCGTCAACGGCCCGATGGCGTGTTCCAGAAACTGGAAACCGGTGGTCCGTTGGCGGCGGCTTTTGGTTGGTCGAAGTATGAGGAGGAAACGATCCAATTCGCCTCGGGTGACCGCTTGTTAATCTACACCGACGGCGTGACTGAGGCCGCCAATCCGGA
>JACQFV010000083.1 GCA_016199865.1 Candidatus Zixiibacteriota bacterium
CGATCTTCAGGTGCCGCGCCAGGTTTACCAGCGCAAAAAACAGATCCCCGAGCTCATGTTCCACCTCCGGCTTGCGCCTGTTCGCCCGGCTGCCCCGCAGTGACCGACGCAATTCCCCTACTTCCTCATTCACTTTCCCCAGAACCGGCATCGGGTCATCCCAGTCGAATCCGAACCGGGACGTTTTCTCCTGAATTCGATAGGCGGCCAGAAGCGCCGGCAGCGACCGGGGGAGACCGTCGAGCACGCCGCGCCGGGCTTGGTCGCCCGATTCCGCCAGTTTGATCTTCTCCCAATTCCCCAAAACCTGCTCGGCGGACAGACGCCGGCGGCGCGCAAAGACATGCGGATGGCGCGCGATCAATTTGCGGCAGATTGTGTCGGTCACGTCCGTGATCGTGAACCGCTTGCGTTCGCTCGCCAATTGCGCGTGAAAGACGATCTGTAGGAGCAGATCGCCCAGTTCCTCGCGCAGAGCCGCAATGTCCCGGCGGTGCACGGTGTCGACGACCTCATAGGCCTCTTCGATCAGATAGGGGAGCAGCGTCTGGTGGTTCTGCTTCCGGTCCCATGGGCACCCCTTGGGCCCCCGCAGCCGGGCCATGATCGCGACCAGATCATCGAACGTGTAACGGCTGCGTCGGGGTCTGGTCTTCATTACATAGAGGATAGATCGGAGGTGGTCCATTGTCAAAAGTAGTCTGGACGGCCACATTGCCGATCGCACATTGGCGGAGCGGGCGACAGTCGTCACCATCCCACGTGACATCAATTCTAATCCCGACCTAATTGGTCAAGATTGGCGCATGCTTGCGCGGTTCCCTCCGGTAACTCTTGACCCGCAACACTCAGCGTCCTTTATTCGTGCAACGCTGTCGATCCCATTCGCGACAAGGGAGGAAGCATGCGAAAGATACTCCAATTCCCGGCAATACTACTCTTGCTGGCCGCATCGGCACGCGCGCAGGACTGTGTCGAATGTCATCGCAAGGTGACTCCGAACATCGTGTCGGACTGGGAGCTCTCCAAACACAAAGACAATGGCATCGATTGCTCCGGCTGCCACGGGACTGGGCACACCTCGGACAAGGACGTCGCCAACGCGGCGATCCCGACACCGGAAACCTGCCGCCCATGTCATGCGACGCAGGTCGATCAGTTTTCCAGGGGCAAACACGCCCAGGCATGGGCCGCGATGAAGGCCATGCCCACCGCGCACTGGCAGCCAATGGCGATGATGGAGGGCATGAAAGGGTGCGGCGGATGCCATAAAATCGGCTTGAAGACTCAAGAGGAGATGAAGGAGATCAAGACGCAGGGTGGCGGATTCGGTGTCGCCTCATGCGATGCCTGCCACACGCGGCATGTGTTTTCCAAAGTTGAAGCGAGCCAGCCACAGGCCTGCGAAACCTGCCACATGGGGTTTGATCACCCGCAGTGGGAGATGTACTCGGCGTCCAAGCACGGCGTGCGCTACATCCTGAAACAGAGCGGCACCATTCCCGCCACGGCCGCGGCGCCGACGTGCCAGACCTGCCACATGCAGGAGGGAAATCACGAGGTGAGGACGGCCTGGGGTTTCCTGGCCGTGCGGCTGCCGCTACCGGCCGATTCGACCTGGGCCGCCGATCAGGCGACCATCCTGCAGGGGCTGGGTGTCCTTGATCCCGCCGGGAAATCGACGGCGCGCCTCAATGTCGTCAAGGCCGCTGATCTGGCGCGCCTGACCCAGGACGATTGGCAACGCGAGCGTGACAAGATGGTTGCCACTTGCGGCAACTGCCATTCAGAGAACTTCGCCAAGGGCGAGTTGGCCAAGGGGGACGACATGATCCGTAACGCCGACCACCTGATGGCCGAGGCGATCCGTACCGTGGCCGCCCTTTACAAAGATGGGATCATCCCCAAGCCGGCGAACTACGCGGCGGCCTTTCCCGACCTTCTGACATTTCACGATGCCCCGACCCTGATTGAACAGCGGCTGTTCAAGATGTTTCTGGAGCATCGCATGCGCACTTTCCAAGGGACATTCCATGCTAATCCGGATTATGCCCTCTGGTACGGCTGGAGTGAGATGAAGCAGGATCTGACCGAGATCCGGCAACTGGCCGAAGACGCGCGGCACGCCTCACGATAGCCAGCTCCTCTCGCGCCAGGTGGCTTTGCGTGAGTCGGACATGGGCGAAGCCCCTCGGCTTGCCTGAACCCCCAAACTGCTTGCTTGTCCCCGTGGTTTGTCCTTGAGGGCCATCCCCGCCGGACCTATCGTCCCGTGGCGGAGCAAACGGCTTCGCGCGGGATCAGATGTCAGGGCGAAAGATCACACGGGTGGCCACGGCGGTGGCATTGGCAGGAGTCCTGTTGTATGCCGTCTATTGCGTGATCGTTATCGCCACGCACTCTGATTTGTACCAGTGGGATTTTCGATCGTACTACTACGCCGCCCGCGCCAGCGCCGACGGGGGCAATCCCTATGATCCCGCCGATCTTAGCCGGGTCGCCGGGGGCGGCAACGTGCTCCGATTTGTCTATCCACCGGTCACGTTGGTTGCGTTCGCTCCGTTCGCGGCGCTGCCGTACTCGGTGGCGGCCCAGATCTGGCTGGTGCTCAAGCTCGTCGCGCTGGGATTGCTGATTTACCTGTGGATGAAGCACGTCGTCACCGTAAGGTCGGAGATCGCGTTTGCGCTGCTTGTCCTATTCGGTCTGGGGCGCACGATTCTCGTCGATCTGGCCGCCGGCAACATCTCGATTTTCGAACAATGCCTTCTGTGGGCGGGCCTGGTCTGCCTGTTGCGTCGACGAACATGGCTCTTTTGCCTGGCCGTGCTGATTGTCTCCTGCTTCAAACTGTTTCCGATTCTGTTCGTTCTGCTCCTGTTGGTCCTTCCCAACGTGAAACAGCGCTGGTCGGCTCTGGCCGCGACCGTTGGTGCGTTTCTGACGATCCTCGGCCTTGACTATGCGCGTGATCCGGCACGGTTCACGCACTTTGTCGCCACTGCGGTCGCGATTCGAGAGCATGGCGACCTGGGGGATCCGTCATTGCTGGCGTTCATCCGGGATCTTGCCGACAGGTTGGGGGCGGTAGCGGGCATGCCGTTGGGAGGTATGGCGCCGATGTTGGCTTACGGCGCGGCGGCGGCGGCGATCGCGATCATCACCCTCTCCCACCTGCGCGCTCTCCGACGGTCTGGTTCGTTTGACTCCGCGGCATCGCTGATCCTGCTGTTTTGCGTTGGTTATGCCCTGACGCTTCCTCGATTCAAGAACTATTCCTTCATTCTTCTGCTGCCGGCCGCCTACGTTGCCCAACGTGACCTGCGCAGAAGGTCCATGCAATGGCTCTTCCTGCTTCTCCTGGCAATTCCCATCAGCCCCGCCATACCGATTGCCTTGCCCGGCAGCTTCAACCTCCGCATCCATTGGCACTATCATCCGCTGCTTCTGGCATTCGTGATCTGGCTTTTCTGCCTGTATCAGACTCGGTTCCCGTTCGCCGCAGACCAATCCAGTTCGCGAGGCGCTCGGCCGATGGACTGATGCTGCCGCGCGGCGATGTTGACTTCCCAGGTCGGTAGACGATAACTTGACACCTCTTTTCGCGAGAGCGATCTGGCTATGAGCGCCGTTCAACTGCCGAAGAATTACACCCCCAAAGACGCCGAGGAGCGGTGGCTGGGCGCGTGGGAGAGGAAGGGATACTTCCACGCCGATCCGGATTCTCCCCGGCCGAAATACTCGATCGTCATTCCGCCGCCCAACGTCACCGGCGTCCTGCATCTGGGGCATGCGCTCAACAACACGATGCAGGACATCATGATTCGCTTCAAGCGCATGTCGGGTTTCGAAGCCGAATGGCTGCCGGGGATTGACCACGCCGGCATCGCCACACAGGTCGTGGTGGAAAAGCAGGTCATTGCCCAGGGGGCCACGCGCGAAGGGCTGGGACGGGAGGAATTTCTGCGCCGCGTCTGGGAATGGAAAAACCAGAATGGCAACACGATCCTCGAGCAACTGCGGCGGATGGGCTGCTCCTGCGACTGGCCCCGCACCCGGTTCACCATGGACGAGGGCTTGTCGAGGGCCGTTTTGGAAGTATTTGTTCGTCTTTACGAGAAGGGTCTCATTTACAAGGGGACGTACATCGTCAACTGGTGTCCGCGTTGCCGCACGACCCTCTCCGATGACGAGTTGGAGCGCGAAGAACGGGACACTTCCCTCTGGTACATCCGCTATCCCCTACAGGATGGCTCCGGGCACGTCATCATCCCCACGACTCGCCCGGAAACGATGCTCGGCGACACGGCGGTCGCGGTCAATCCGAAGGACAAACGTCATCGCGGTCTCATCGGGAAGAAGGCCATCCTGCCGCTCATCGGTCGTGTCCTGCCCATCGTCGCCGATGACTACATCGATATGGAGTTCGGTACCGGGGCGATGAAGGTCACACCGGCGCATGACGCCAACGATTTCGAGATCGGTCGACGCCATAATCTCGACACCGTGAAGGTCATCGCCACCGACGGCACGATCACCGCCGCCGGCGGTCCCTATGCCGGGCTGGACCGCTACGAGGCGCGCCAGCGAATCGTCGAGCACCTCAAATCCCAGGGACTGCTGGACAAGATCGAGCCGCACCACCTCAGCGCCGCCGTCTGCTACCGCTGCTCGACGATCATCGAGCCATTCTTGTCGGAACAATGGTTCGTGAAGATGTCAGCCCTGGCGCCACCGGCCATTGCCGCGGTGAAGGATGGCCGCATTCGCTTCCACCCGCCGCATTGGTCCAAGGTGTATCTGCATTGGCTGGAGAATATCCACGACTGGTGTATCTCGCGCCAATTGTGGTGGGGGCACCGCATCCCGGTCCACTGTCGGGTCTCCGACGGCGCCGTCTATGTCGGCCTGACCCCGCCGGCGGATGGACAGTACCGGCAGGAAGAGGACGTCCTCGACACCTGGTTTTCGTCGTGGCTCTGGCCCTTCTCGACCTTTGGCTGGCCAGAAAGTACCGCCGCGCTCAAAGCGTTTTATCCAACCCAATCCCTGTTCACCGCCTCGGAGATCATATTCCTCTGGGTGGCGCGCATGGTCATGGCCGGATGCGAGTTCTTGGGAGAGATTCCCTTCTCCGACGTCTACATCCACGGCACCGTGCGCGACTCGGTCGGGCGGCGCATGTCCAAGTCGCTGGGCAATGGCATCGATCCTCTGGAAATCATCGACCGCCACGGCGCCGACGCACTGCGCTTGTCGCTGGTTCTGGCGGCCCCGGAGGGGCAGGACCCGCTCATCGGCGAAAATACGTTCGAGCAGGGCCGCAATTTCGCCAACAAACTCTGGAATGCCGCCCGGCTCGTCCTGGCGAATCAGGGAGAGGATAACCGCCCCCAGCCGCTGACGCTGGCGATCGAGTCATCGCAATTGCATGCTTCCGACCGTTGGATTCTCAGCCGGTTGTCGAGTAGCGTTGAGACAGTGACTGAACAGCTTCACTCATTCCGGTTCAATTTTGCCTCTAAGTCGCTCTATGATTTCGTCTGGGGAGAATTTTGCGACTGGTACCTGGAACTCATCAAGCCGCGCCTGTTCGACGGACCAGCCGATGATGCCCGAGTTGCCCGGGCGGTCTCGCTCCATGTTCTGCACACTATCGTCCGCCTCTTGCATCCCTTCGCGCCCTTTGTGACCGAAGAACTGTGGTCGCATCTGTCGCCGCTGCTGGCGGGTGCCCCCCCGCATGCGGCCGTGGCCCCCTGGCCGCCGCTGGAGCCAGAACGCCGTGATCCGCGTCTGGATCAGGCGATGCAGCAGGTGTTCGACGTCATCATCGCCATCCGTAGCGTGCGCGCCGACAAGCAAATTCCGGCGGGCCGCACAGTCGACTGCATCATCCGTTCGGACAAGCCAGCGCTGCTCGGTGACCTGCGTATGTTTGCCGACAATGTGCGGATTCTTGGGAAAGTCGGTGAACTGACGATTGATCCCCAGGCCAAGAAGCCGGTCCCGTCGGCGACGGCGGTCATTCGCGACGCCGAAATCATCATTCCCCTGGAGGGGGTGATCGATCTGGAGGCCGAACGGCGGCGGCTGGAAAAGGATCTGCGGCACACCGCCGAACAGTTGGAAAAAATCAACCGCAAGCTGAACAACGCCGATTTTCTGGCCAATGCCCCATCCGACGTCGTTGCCAAAGAACAGGCCAAGCGTGAGAATTTCGAGACGATGGTCACCCGGCTGAATGCCAACCTCGAGCAGCTGATTGGTTGGTAATACTTCGGGCGATAGCGTCGCCCGGTGGAGTATTCATGGAGCGTCCGAACAGGATCCGGTGTATATGCAACAGAAGGTGATAGCGAGATCGGACGGTCGCGGAATTCAGGCGCAAGACCAGCACCGAGGGGGTGCGTGATGTCCAGACGATGGGTGATCGCCGCAGCGATGGTTCTCGGTAGTGCCAGGATCGCATCGGGCGCGGTGCAGATTACGATCTACAACGACAATCTCGCCCTGGTCAAAGACACCCGGACGCTCCAGTTCCAGAAGGGGACATTCGAACTGCCGTTCGCCGACGTTGCCTCAGCCATCGACCCCACTTCCGTCGCGTTCACGGCGCTGGATCATCCGAATGCCGTCGCGTTACTGGAGCAGAACTACAGGTACGATCTGGTATCGTCCGACAAACTACTGGAGAAGTATCTCGACCGGGCGATCCGTGTCGTGACCAAACAGGACAAACTCCACGAGGGAGTTCTCTTGGCCTCCGACGGCACAACCCTGACTCTGAAGAAGCCCGATGGCACTCTGGCCATCCTAAATCGCAGTGAAGTGGCTGATCTGTCGTTGTCGTCCCTGCCGGAAGGGCTGATCACCCGCCCCACGTTGGTCTGGACGCTCAACTCGGATGTCTCCGGGCCGGAACGTGCCGAGGTGCGTTACCTGACGGGCCAGATCGGCTGGCACGCCGAGTATATCGCCACCGTCAACGCAGCCGAAGACGCCCTGAACCTGGCTGGCTGGGTCTCGATCGACAACCACTCGGGCGCCACCTACCCGGATGCAACCATCAAACTCATCGCTGGCGACGTGAATCGCGCGCGGGAACGCGGGCGCCCTCTGACTGAGCTATCCGTGTTGGCAAAGGCGGCTCCGGCTTTCGAGGAGAAGGCGTTTTTCGAATACCACCTGTATACTCTGAAGCGGCCGGCGACGGTGCGCGACAATGAAATCAAACAACTCTCGCTCTTTGAGCCGGCCGCCGTGAGGGCGCAGAAGGTCTACACCTACGACGGTGGCCGCGACGATGACAAGGTTCGCGTCACGATGGAGTTTGTCAATTCCACCGCGTCCGGACTGGGAATGCCCCTGCCCAAGGGGAAAATCCGCGTGATGAAAGCCGACAGCGACGGCTCTTTGGAATTCGTCGGCGAGGACCAGATCGATCACACCCCCAAGGATGAGAAGGTCCGCGCCCTCTTGGGGAACGCCTTCGACGTGGTCGGGGAGCGGGTGCAGACCGACCATACACAGATTTCGCCGCGCGTCTACGATGAGACAATTGAGATCACGTTGCGCAACCACAAGTCAGACTCCGTGACGGTGGTCGTCGTGGAGCACTTCTGGGGAGATTGGACCATTACCGATGAGGCGCAGACCCATGTCAAAAAAGATGCCCTCACGGCGGAATGGCGACTGCCGGTGGCCGCGGACGGTCAGGCGAAACTGAGGTACACTGTCCGCCACCAGTCGTAACCGGACGGTTCGCTTCAAAAGGAGCGGCGGTTGTTTGCCCTGTTGATAAACCCGCAACTACAGAAAAGGGGCACAGACAAGAATGTCTGTGCCACCGGTGACTCAACGACTCATCCAAGATCTGGTGGGGCGGACATTCCTGTCCGCCGGATTTTTCAACGGGCCCTGTTATCGTGTCCGGGTTCGAGGATGGTCGGTTGGCTGGCTGGTAGTGAATTACCGCTTGCCGGAACGGTGACAAAACATATAATGGTGCGCCTCGAGGATGGGAATAATGGGGCGTTCAATCGGTAACGTGGGGGGAGGAAGAATCATGGTTCGTCGACGGGCATTGGCGCTTGGCGCCGCCACAATCTTGCTGATGGCCGCGCCGGTCTGGGCCCAGCCGGAGACGGAGGTTGTTCAACCGGTCGACGTCTACCTGCGTTCCGCCCGCATTGCCCTGCAAACGGCCCCCCCCGAATACGCCCGGGCCATGCGCAATCTGCAAATCGCCCGCCAGCATTATCCCGAGAATTTTGACGTCCACTTGATGCTGGGCACGGTTTGGGCTGAGAAGGACGAAGTCGACAGCATGGTCGCCGAATACGCGTTGGCGCAAAAGTACGCCTCGCCACAGGATTGGTCCAAGCGGGAGAAAAATCTCCAAAAGGTGATTGACAACAAGTGGCTGGACCGGTTCAACCGTGCCGTCAGTCTCTTGGGACAATCCGACTCGATCTCTGACCTCGCCAGCCAGGCGAAAGACTCGACGGCTGCCGACAGCCTGCGTGGCGTCACCGATCAGATCCGCGTCATGTCGGCCGACGCGCTCCGCCAGTGCCTCCTCCTGCGCCCAGGAGACTTCCGCGCCCCCGCTACCCGTGGACTGCTCTATCAACGGAAAGGCAACATCGACTCGAGTCTGGCGGATTTCATCAGCGCCGAAACCATGTTCCATCGGTCCGAATTCGGCGATTCCACCACCGACTGGTACGACACGACCACTTTCTTTCGGGGGGCGGAGGGGGAGAAGACCGATGCCTATAAGACCTTTGAGGGCAAGTACAAGAAACTGACCGAGGAGAAACGTACACGTTACAACAATCTCATGCGTTCGCTGGCGGCCGCCTACTACGATGCCCAGAAATGGCATGAGTGCGTTGCCATCAACCGCCGGTATCACGCGCTGTTTCCGAAGGACATCAATGCCATCGTCACTCTGGCCGACGTCTTCTCCCGCCTCGGCAACGACGACGAGGCCTTCAAATGGCAGGAATCCGTGGTGCGCGAGGATCCTTCCTCGAAGGACACCTGGTACAACATGGGGATTTTCTATTACAACACGGCCATCCGCCTGCAGGATTCGCTGGTCGAGGCCGAAAAAGGCGCGGATCGGTACAAGGGCGCCGAGGCGGCCAAGGCCGCACAACGGGAGTTTCTGCGCAAGGCGCTGGAGAATTTCGTCCGCGCCGTGCCCCGGTTCAGCAAGGTTGTCGAAATCGACGCCAAAGATCAGGACACCTGGCGGCTCCTGGCGGTCTGCTATTATTCATCGTCCTCGCTGGCGACTGATGAACGACTGGGAGACACTCCGTCCGACCGTGATCAATATCTGCGCGGACTCTGGCAGATTCTGCGCGGTGCCGAAGGGGCCTGGAACCAGCAGGAAATTTGGGAAACGACCCGCCAGACTTTGGAAAAAGCCCTCCAGTATTTCCCCGACGACAAAGGGCTCTGCCGGATGATGAAAGTGACGCTGGCCCAATTGAACCGCGTGGATGATCTGAAGGCATGGGACAGCAAGTGTCCCTGATGGCGCAATGACGGAGCATAACGGGCGGTCCCGGCATGGGGCCGCCCTTTTTCATTCACGGGCGCACCCGCAGCTCCACAGATGGAATTACGGAGGGGCCATTGATAATAAAAGGACGTGCGCGTCACGCGCCCTCGCGTGACGCGACGCCACCCGAGGGCGGGTGGCGTGCACATTCCCGCCCGATGGTTTCTACAGTTCCTGAGTTGGTTGCCCAGCGATCTGTGAAAATCCATTCGTAGACAACTTCGACCACCATGCGAATGCCACATCGGCTCCGAACTCACTCTCCGTCGCCTCTGCAGGGCCACGCTCCTGTCCGTCTCGTCGATGTTGCTTTTCCGCTTCCCATTCGCCGGGAATTCACCTTCGGCGTTCCATCGGGATGGTCGGAGGATGTCCATCCCGGTGATCGTGTCGTCGCCCCCCTGGCGGGTCGCGATGCCACGGGGGTCATTGTCGCCGCGACGACGGGCGCGGCACCGGAGGGCCTGAAGCATCTGCGGCGGCCTGCCGTTTGCGGCTGGCG
>JACQFV010000084.1 GCA_016199865.1 Candidatus Zixiibacteriota bacterium
TCGACAAGTGTATTGGTGATTTCGGTCTGTCGGCGCATCAACCGCTCCACCAGACTGCGCATTTCGATGTAGCGTGAGATGTCCGAGCGCCCGGTCGGGCCGGCAATGATGAGCGGCGTGCGCGCCTCGTCGATCAGAACCGAATCGACCTCGTCGACGATGGCGAAATGAAAGGGGCGGTGCACCCGGTCTTCGGTCCGCACCGCCATGTTGTCGCGCAGATAATCGAAGCCGAATTCATTGTTGGTGCCGTAGGTGATGTCGCAATTATAGGCCGCGCGCCGCGCCGTCGGGTCCATGTCATGCTGGATGCAGCCGACCGTCAGCCCCAAGAATCGGTAGATCAACCCCATCCACTCGCTGTCACGGCGGGCGAGGTAATCATTGACCGTGACCAGATGCACGCCTTTGCTTTCGAGGGCATTGAGATACACCGGCAACGTCGCCACGAGCGTCTTGCCCTCGCCCGTGGCCATCTCGGCGATCTTCCCTTCATGGAGCACCACGCCGCCGATCAACTGGACGTCGTACGGGACAATGTCCCATTTCATGTTGATGCCGCAGACGTCGTATCGCGTGCCTACCAGCCGGCGGCATGCGTCCTTCACCGCCGCAAATGCCTCGGGCAAGAGCTCATCGAGGATGGCGCCGTCGACAAGGCGCTGCCGGAATTCGACGGTCTTGCCGCGCAACTCTTCATCGGAGAGCGGCTGATACTCTTCGAAATACTTGTTGACCGTCTCAACAAGGGGCCCAATGCGCCGCACGTCGCGCTCGTGCTTGGAGCCGAAGATGCGGGTGAGAATGGTTTCTATCGCCGACATGTTCTTGTAGGGTGGGTGCTCTGCACCCACCTCTTTCTCGTCGCCCCAGATGGTGGGTGCGGAGCACCCACCCTACATCTTTCGCCTCCCACTCAGTTCAAGAACCGGCCACCCGAGGGCGGGTGGCCTGCACAGTGTCTTCTCGTCAACTCTCACACCGAGGGCGGGTGGCCTGCACGGTTCATTCATCCAGCAACCAGAATCTCGCGCTCGACCATTTCCATCCGTTCGGCTCAGTGGCCAATTTGGCCCGCACCGGGTTTTCGTGAATGTAATTCATCTTTGTGCGGAAAACGTCCTCCGATTTGAGGACGACGTCATCGAAGCGGCGAATCCAGATGCCCTCGCGTTCTGGAAAGAGCCGCCGCGAAACCAATGACTTGAATCCGCCGACGAACTTCGAAAGTCCGGGGCCGCCGTCGGTGTGTCCCGCGACCAAGTGCACGTGATGATGCATAATACAATAAGCCATCAGCGCCGATCCGGACACATCCACACATCCAAAGAGGATTTCTTCAACGGCATCTCGCACGCTCGGACTTGCGAATAACGGCTCCCACTGCGCGACCGTGGTTGTAATGAACATCACGGTTGGCCCGGCGAACTGCGATCGGTTGCGAATCGGCATGGTTGACGTCGGGGTCGGGAGCGCCACCCGAGGGCGGGCGGCGCGCACGTTGTCAAAATGGCGGCTCGGCGGGAGCCTCGCCCTCCCGAAGACGCGCAAACCTCCTCAAAACTCCGTCCTCCCCTCGAGGGCGCGGATGACCGTGTTGGTATCGGCGTATTCGACGTCGCCACCCATCGGCAGGCCGCGGGCGATGCGGGTAATCGTCACGCCCAGGGGTTTGAGCACCTTGGCCAGATAATGCGCGGTCATCTCCCCTTCGGCGGTCGGGTTGGTGGCGATGATGACTTCTTTGATACCATCGCTCTTTATCCGCGCCACCAGTTCGGCGATTTTCAATTCCTCCGGACCGATTCCATCCAGTGGCGAGAACACTCCGCCGAGGACATGATACACGCCTTGGAATGCGCCGGCTCGTTCGAAGGCCAGGACGTCGTGAGGTTCTTCGACGGCGCAGACGAGGGCGTGATCGCGGTCGGTCGAGCGGCAGATCGGGCAGGGATTATCATCGGTCACATTGAAACACGATGAACAGAATTGGATTTTCTCCTTCACCGCGATCATCGCCTCGGCGAGGGCGCGCGCCAGATCGGGCGGGGCCTGCATGACATGGTACGCCAGCCGGTAGGCGGTCTTGCGGCCGATGCCCGGGAGTTTGGCGAATTGGTCGATCAGGTGATCGAGTGTGGCGGAGGTGTTGGCCATTGCCGGTCTGTCCAGTTTTGCGCTTCGCGTCGCCGTTTCGTCTGACGCTAACACCACAACTGTCATTCTGAGTCCCGACACGCCGCAGGCGTGAGGGACGAAGAATCTCTACAGCCCTGTGTGCCCCGGGGGCCCATAGAGATCCTTCATCGTCCCGCCCTTCGTGCCGGACGATTCAGGATGACAGGAGGCAGCGCCCGCACGGATCACAATGAACTCCTCAGAACCCCATCCCCGGCAGGGGCAGCCCGCCGGTGAGTTTGGACATGCTCTGCGCCTGCAGTTCCGCCGCCTTCTGTTGCGCCTGATTCACCGCGGCGCAGATCAGTTCCTCCAGCATTTCCACGTCGTCGGGTTTCACGACCTCCGGGTCGATCTTGACGTTCAACACGTCGCGTTTGCCGTTGACCGTGACTTTCACCATCCCGCCACCGGCCGAGCCCTCGACCGTCTCGCTTTCCAAGGCCGTCTGGATCTTTTCCATTTCCGCCTGCATCTTGCGGACCTGCTTGAACAGTTGCTCCATGTTGGTCATGACATCCTCCCGCGGTAGGCCGCAGTATCACTCAAGCGACAATCTCTCCATCAAAACGGCGCAGGATTTCCTGCAAACCGTGGTCGGAACCGAGCGCCCGTTCACGGTCGGCCGCGGCGGCCTGCGATACGGCCGTGGATGGCTGGGCCCCGGCCGGCGCTCCTTCCCGGACATGCGTGGTCACCCGCGCTCCCGCGCCGACCGTGCGGGCAATCTCGGCGTGGATCAAATCGCGAATGGATTTTTCGCCCAGTTGACGCTGATGAAAGGTTGATCCTTGATAGACGTTCAACTCAAACGTGCCGGGACCGGTTTTCACCAGCTCCGCCTGGCCCAAAACCGCCCGCAGCGAGGGACGTCGTTGGCAGATCGACTCGAGGATCGGTCCGAAATCGATCTTGCCATTCCCCCGCGCCTCCTGCGCCTGTGTGGTCTGGGCACTCGATTGGTCGTCGGTGCTTTCCGGGATGCGTTGTTCCGGCTTGGGAACTGGAGGGGGCTCCTCGCGCTCGGGCCGAACCAATGTCGCGGAAGGAACAGAACCGCCGAAGGGGCCCAATGTTCCGGTCTGATTCTCGATCCTCTCGACCAGGGCGCGGATATCGATCGAGCGATTCAAGGCCGCGGCGCGCATCGCGAACATTTCGATCTCCAGACGCGGCTGGGGCGATCCTTTACGCGCCCGGTGGCTGACTTCCACGGCCATCAAGAGCAGACGGAGAAGATCGTTTTCAGCAAAATGCGCCGCCGCGGACAGATAGCGCTGCCGTTGATCGGCGCTGAGTGTCTCATCGGCGAATTGCTCTCCGAGTGATCGGGCAAAGAGGAGCCGCTTCAGATGCTCACACAACAGACGGACAAATTGCCCCAGATCGCGCCCGGCGCGAGAGACCTGGCCGACCACAGCTAGGGCACGGCCGGAATCGGCAGCGTTTACGGCATCCGTGAAGTCAAAGAGCACCGAAGCATCCACCAGGCCGAGCGCATCATTGACCAAATCAGCGGTGATCGCTCCACCCGCGTAGGCGGCGATTTGATCGAGCAGGGACTGCGAATCGCGCAATGAACCGGATGCCTCGGTGGCGATCAGGTCCAAGGCGGCGGGCTCAACCGTCATCTGCTCCGCCGCCGCGACGTGGGCCAGATGGTCGCGGAGTTCGGCATGACCCACCAAGTGGAAGTCGAATCGCAGCGCCCGTGAGCGGACCGTGGCCGGCACCTCGTGGACTTCGGTGGTGGCGAAGATGAACTTGACCGAAGCCGGTGGCTCTTCCAACGTCTTGAGGAGGGCATCGAAGGCGGGCTTGGAGAGTCGATGAACCTCATCAATGATGTAGATTTTGAATCGGGCGCCGGCCGGGACGTAGCGCGATGAGTCACGCAACTCGCGAACGTCATCCACGCCCGTGTTGGAGGCGGCGTCGATCTCCATGACGTCGAGGTTGGTCCCGTTGGTAATCGACAAACAGGACGGACATTGATTGCAGGGAGTGGCCGTCGGCCCGTTGACGCAGTTGAGCGCCTTGGCCAGAATGCGGGCGGTCGTCGTCTTGCCGGTCCCGCGCGGACCGCAAAACAGATAGGCGTGGTGGATGCGCCCGAAGGTGATGGCGTTCTTCAGCGCCTGGATGACCTGGGGCTGGCCGATGACGTCATCAAACGTCTGCGGCCGCCACTTGCGCGCCAGCGCCTGATATGTCTCAGGTTGGGCCATCAGGATTCTCGTTACGCGATTCCCGACCCGCCGATTCACCGGCGGCAGGGACCGTCAGACAATAATTTATGGGTTCGTGCACCCGCCGTCGACCCCGACTGCCCGGACCGGCCGGCCAGCCAACTCCGACCGGGCCGCCTTGCGGCACACGAATCGTACGCTTACCGCTGCTACCTTCCGGTCCTGACGGGGTTGGGCGCTCTTCCGTTGCGCAAGACCCGGTCCTCAACATCACTTAACCGGCCTGCATCTGGACAATCTGAGGCCTCGGACGGTCTTCAGCCCCGGTATAGCGGGTTCCGGGTACAGGGCACCGCTAACTCCCCACCTAGCACGAACCCACAGCATTATACGCCCCTGCCTTGACCCCCTCAAGTCATTTCCACGCATTACAATGCGTGGGATCCCGTCGCGTACGGGACCCCACGGCAAGAAGTGGAGCAGAGCGGATTCGAACCGCCGACCTACACGTTGCGAACGTGCCGCTCTCCCAGCTGAGCTACTGCCCCCTGTGTTCCGCGCGCCGAACGTCCCCGGCGCGGTCGCAATGTGACCAGTATACCATGCTCTCCGCACAACGCGCAAGTCGCCGCCAAACCCAGTTGCATTACGCCCCGTCCGGCACTTAGTTGCGCGTCCGAACGATGACAACTTGAATCATCGAACGGAACGCGCATGATGAAGCACGACGAACAGGACCGCACCCAGCGCCACCTCAAGCTCGCATTGGCCGCCAAGCCGATCGATGGGGCGACGCCGTTTGTCGATTTGATCGATTCGGGCATGAGCTCGTTCAACGCGCGCCAGCTCTCGTTGGCCTGCCGTCTCCTGGCCCGGCAACTGGCGGCGGGCGACACGCGCATCGGGTTGAGTCTGTCGGGGGCGCTGATTCCGGCGGGATTCGGGCGGTCGTGCCTGGTACCGCTCATTCGCAGCGGGTTTATCGATTGGGTGGTTTCAACCGGCGCCAATCTGTACCACGACCTGCAAATGGCGCTTGGCTTCGAGATGTTCGCCGGCAGCCCGCACGCCGACGATACAGCCCTGCGCGACGACGGCGTGATCCGCATCTACGATCTGTATTTCAAATCGGAGGCGCTGTACACGACCGACGCCTTCATCCGGGATCTCTTCCGGCGGTTTTTTTCCGAGGGCAAAATCGGCGGCAAGGTGTCATCGTCCGTTGTGCACGAGGCCCTGGGCCGGGAACTCCTACGGCTGGATCCCCGCTCGGGCGAATTCAGTGTCCTGGCCGCCGCGGCGGAAATGGGGGTGCCGTTGCACACTTCCTCCCCCGGCGATTCGGGGATCGGACTGAACCTGGCGGCGCTGTATCTCGATGGTGTCGACATGTGCGTAGAACCAAGCATCGACGTCAACGAAACAGCGGCCTATGTCTACCAGGCGAAGCGCACGGGCGGCAAGAGCGCGGTCGTAATTCTGGGCGGCGGCAGTCCGAAGAA
>JACQFV010000086.1 GCA_016199865.1 Candidatus Zixiibacteriota bacterium
GAGTCAATGAAGCTGCCCAACTGCGCGATGCTCTGCGGCGTCATCTGGTCCTGGATCATCATCAGGTTGGCCGTATAGAAACCGTTGCTGGGCGCGCGGCCCGTCTCGATGTCGTTCAGCAGTTGCATCACGCCCGGTTGCCCGCCTGGGCCGCCGCCGATGTAGAGCAGCCGTTGATCCGGATTGTCCACGTAGAAGTTGTAGCGGTCATCGGGCCGCCAGATGCCCGACGACCTGTCATCGTTGCCCAGGTGGAGGTAGGTCCCCGCGCCCCAGAGATGATCGGCTCGCCAGAAGTACGATGGATAGTTCCACCCGTTGATGCCGGCCTCGTGCTGCTCCCAACCTTGGGAGTTGTCTGGCGGGTCGTAAAGGAAACCGCCGACGTTTTTTGAGGGCGTCACGCCGAGTTGATCGATCAAGTAAGCCACGTCTGCGTAGTTGTATTGGCTTTCGTGGGCGTGCGGGTCCACCTCCACGCCGAGGTCTTCCTTCATCCAGCGGACGATGTTTTTGCCGGCGGTGTTGGTGAGCACGTTGCCGGCGTCAATCTTGTCGACGGCTTGCAAGTAGTTCCAGTCGGACTCGAAGTTAAGGGTCGCGCCCCGGCTGGTGATGGTCTCGGCGAAGCGCTTCACCAGGCTGCGGTTCTGGAGGTAATAGTCGCGGTTTGCCGTGTAGTCCGGGCGGCCATTGAGAGGCTCTTCGTTGTGGCTGACGATGGTGAGATAGACCGGCGGCAGGGACGCTCCGGCGGCTTGGAGGCAGCAGCAAATCAGCGTGGCGAGCGCCGCTAGCGCCGGCGAGGGACGAAGCAGGAATCGAAAGGCACTAGTTTTCATTTTGCTTCTCATTGCAAACCATCCACATCCACGAGGAGGCCCGTCATGTACCTTGTTACTTCGTTTCTCGTGCTTTTGCAACCGTTGGCCATTGTGATGACCGGCCCGTCCTTCGACAGTGCAGTAATCATTTTGACGGGCTGGATCTTCGCGCCGCGACGCACCGTCACTTCGATGATCGCCGCGGCCGGGGCGGTCGGCCGCAAGCATCACTCTGCATTCCACCGGCTGTTTGCCAGTGCGCGTTGGTCGCGAGATCAGCTCGGCTTGCTGGTGTTTGACATGCTGGCCCCTTGGCTGGACGGCGTGGTCATGTTGGCGCTCGATGACACGTTGGCACGCAAGCGAGGCCTGAACATGTTCGGCGTGGGCATGCATCACGATCCGCTGCTGTCCAGTCGCGGCAAGGCGATTACCAACTGGGGTCACAGTTGGGTTGTGTTGGGGATGGTCGTGCGGTTTCCGTTGTGGCCGCAGCGGGCCTTCTGCCTGCCGATTTTGTTCCGCTTGTACTTGAACAAAGACGCCGCTGCCAGGCATCGTCGGGCTTATCGGACCCGCCCCGAGTTGGCCGTCGAGATGCTCGCGTTGCTCTGCCAGGCTCGGAAATCGCGGCATTTCCACGTGATTGCCGATAGCGCCTACGGCGGACAAAGCGTGCTCAATCACCTGCCAAAAAACTGCGACCTGACCAGCCGCTTGTTGCTGAACGCTCGACTCTATGGACCTCGCCCCCAGCGCATGCCCGGCACCAACGGCCGGCCGCGCAAACGTGGACCGCAGTTGCCGACACCCGCGCAGATGCTCCTCGAACGCGCGGCGCGCGTGGAACTGGATCTCTATGGTCGTCGGGATCGCGTACGGCTGTGCGACGGCGTCGGCCATGTCTATGCCGCGCCCGAGCGTCCCTTGCGTATCGTGGCGGTCGAAGCCCTTTCGGGCGGTCGTGGACAGCAAGCCTTTTACTCGACCTGCTGGCAAGCAACCGCGATCGAGATCTTGAGCTGGTACGCTTGGCGCTGGAGTATCGAAGTCGCCTTCCACGACAGCAAGCAGTCGCTGGGCTTCGAAGAACCCCAAGGTTGGACGCGCCATGCCGTAGAACGCACCGCGCCGATGGCCATGCTGCTGTACAGCTTGATCGTCCTGTGGTTTGTGCGTGAAGGGCATCGCTGCTACCGTTCGCTGGAGCGTCCCTGGTACACGACCAAGTCGCAGCCCTCGTTTGCCGACATGTTGGCCACCCTACGCCGCGTCAGTCTCCGCGAACAGGTTTCCTCATGGGGCCTCGGTGGCCAGGGAAGTCGAAAAGTCCTGCAAGTACTGGAAAACACCGC
>JACQFV010000087.1 GCA_016199865.1 Candidatus Zixiibacteriota bacterium
TTCATTCTGACCAATCCCCTCGGCCACAAATGGGGCATCGCGACGCACGTCGAGGATGTCTCGGCCGAAGAGATGCGCCACCGGCATGCGGCGCTGGCGAAGAAGCAGCGGACGACGGAAACGTTCGCAGCTAACGGATCGAGTCACGAATTACAGGGATGTTTTATACGGGACCGTGGCCCGGACCTTGGTCCGGGTTTACAAGAGCCCTTGCACAGTGCCTCGACGTTTCCGACGCGAGCCGGATGTGTGACGCGAGTCGGCCTTCAAGATCACCCTGACCAAGGTCAGGGCCACAAGATCGTTTCAATTGGCATGTAGGGGCGCGATTTATCGCGCCCGCGGTTCCGGGGGCAATGAATTGCGCCCCTACAAATCGCAAATTCTCGAATCGTAAGCCTCTGCTCTCATTGAAAACGGCAACAGGGCGACGTTGCCGGTTGGCCACGAAACGCCACATTGATGGTCTTGACAACGTCGAGGATGTCGACGATGCCATTGCAGTCGACGTCCTGTGGGTCAAAGGGGCATGTGACGAAATCCGCTGAGCATGAGCCGAGTGCGAGCACCAACGCATCCTGCCCGCCGCCACCAGCGTCGACCGTGCCAGCGAACGATGTCTCGGTTACTGTTGGTGAGCCGTCTGTGCCGGACAGAGGGGATACCGTCCCACCCGCAGCAACTAATGGCACGCCCGGATCGGCCGACGATCCAACCACGTTCTGCCACGACCCGGCGTTGTTAGGTGCGTCACCAGCCAGATAGATTCTTCCATCGGCAGAGATAGATACGCCCTCTGCTCCGTCTGTTCCCGTCCCACCCCACGCCTTCTGCGAAATGAGTGCTCCTGAAGCGGTATACTCCAGCAAGAGAGCATCGCTCGCGCCAGAGCCGAAACTTTCCGTCAGGCCTGACACAAAGACATTTCCTTGGGCGTCTGCAGCGACCCCCGCGGCCTGATCATTGCCGATGCCGCCCCATGTTCTCTGCCATATCAGGTTGCCGTTTGTGTCGATTTTCAGAATGAGCGCGTTGCGGTCGACGTCGCCGGGGCTGCTCGTTAAGCCGCAGACGTATACGGCGCCTGCGGCAAGAGTGATCCCCGCAGCTCTGTCGTTACCGGCAGTTGCCCACACCCGGTCCCAGATTAGATTACCGGCATTGTCCAGTTTGAAGACGATCAGATCCGCGTCCTCTCCTTCGTAGCCGGCGACGTAGATGTTACCCGACGCGTCGACGACCCCGGTGAAGGCTTGTCCTGTGCCGCCCCGGCTCCATCCCTGGGTCCACAGTCGGTTCCCCGCGGGATCGTACTTGGAGACGAAGGCGTACCAGGGGGCGTATGTCGCCCCGAAGGTATAGATGTTTCCTGACGCATCACAAGTAACCTGATACCCATTCTCGAGGGCCCGGCTCCACGTTCTCGCCCACAGGACAGAACCGCCTGCATCGAACTTAACGACCAGCGCGTCGTCCGAATTGTTGCCAATGTTGTAGCCGCCCGCGCTGATGACATTACCACTGCCGTCAACGGTGATTCCTCGAGAGTTCTCCCGTGTGCCGAAGTCATAAGCCCTCGCATACACCATCGTCCCGTCGCTTGTGTACTTGACGAGACTGACGTCGAGAGCAGAAATGTTAGTGTGGCAACTCGGATCGCGAGTCGCATTGCTTCCTCCCTTCGTTGTGTAGTGCAGGACGGGTAATTCTACCAGACTCAGGCGCAGTACCGCTTCTTCAATTCTCCCACATTGCCCCGAGGCCCAGGGTAACGCGGGGGGGGGGGGGGCAAATCAAGTAAAATCGCCACTTTCTTTCAAAATCGCTCCACCACTGGCTCGGTTCCTGTCTCCAACACAGGCCTGTCACCCTGAGCGAATCCCGCCCAAAGCGGGATGAAGCGAAGGGTTTGCTTCACCCGCGCGAAGAGGAGACAGCAGATGCTTCACGTCATCCCCGCCGCAGGCGGGGATTCGTTTAGCATGACATCCTGTTGCTGGTCAGGGGGTTCGATGGGAGAAGACGGGCGTCTCGTTCGGCAGTCGCGCTCTGTGTGCTGTCCTAATTTGACCTTGGACCCTCTGATAAGAAAAAGGTCAAGCGGCTGCCTATGACTGAATTTGACAAGAATCACGGCCCGCACGGATCGCAGTACGCCGCCTGCGCGCTGACGGCGCGAAACGCCACGTCGGCGACGTGCACGACGTCCAGGACGTCCGTCGCGCCACTGCAATCCACGTCGGTCCGTTCGCGCGGGCAATTGGGGTCGGAAACCGGAGGGGCACCGCGGAAAGCGACTTCAATGGTCTTGACCAGATCGAGGATGTCCGATCGCACACTGTCGCACTGCGCGTCCGCGTGACAGGGGCAGGCGCAGCCGGGATTCACCGTGGGCTTTAAGAACCACGGAATCGCGTAGGGACTGCTCTCGAAGAACTGAATGAGCAACTGTGAGACTTTAGCCCGGCCACTGGTGCTGGGATGGGTGCCGTCGGTGGAGACCACGTCGGCGCAAAGCCACTGCAGCGAATCCCCGGCGCGCGGGATGATTCCATCGGTCCATAGGTAGGGACCCCAGGCCATCCACGCGGCGTTCACGGCGCCGGAGCCGGAATCGAAGTTGAGCGAATCATTGCCGTCAATCTGCGATTCGATCAGCCATCGGACGGCGAACCCCGATTCATAGGCGTAGGGCTCGGGATTGAGCGCCGTGGTGGCGTACCCGGCGTAGGTGCGGCATGACACGAAGACCTGCTTCAAATTCGGAAACTTCTGCCGCATCGTGCGCGCGTCATCGCGCAGATCATCGCGCAATTGGATCGCAGCCGAGGGGAATCCGCCGGTCGGCCCGGCATTGGCCTCTTTGAACCAGATCGCCTGCACCTGCCTGGTCCCAAGTCCTTGCGAGCGCAGCCGGGTCTCGATGACGCGCCAGAAGGCCGCGGTGTCGTATTTGATGATGGAAGCCGTCTGTCCCCCCTGCGCGCCATCGACGATCCGGAGACGAGGATGAAGCGTCGTATCGCCCTGCAAGTCCTGAATGAAGCGCGAAAACTCCTGCGTGCAGTTTGACATGCCGACCGATAGGAGCACCCAGTACCCGTTGGGATCGACCTGCCCCAGCGTGTCCAACGGCTGAAAGGACAACCCGAGCGCGAGTCCCGCCGAATCATGTGACGGCGGCGCCACATTGCTCCCGCCGGGATACAATCCACCAGGATATCCATGATAAGTCCCTGCCAGTTGAGGCAGAGGCGTGTACCCCTTCGACGTGCTGTCACAGTTGGCCGCTTGGGCCGAGTCAACGTCAACCCGGGCCGTCACCAGCGAAATAAGCAGAGGAAGGGTACGAACAAGACGATAGGTCATGCGCGTCGCAGAGTTCGCCGGATGCATGGCAACCACCTTGAAGGTTCGAACCGGCTTATCTATTGAGTCTCGCGTAATATAGAGACATGCCGGGTGCCCCACGGCTTGCGGTGGGATTGCCCGAACCATCCTCCCACAGCAAGCTGTGGGCCACCAATCTCTTCTCTTGACCCGCTGTCACTGGATTATACGAGACTCAATAAATGCCAGATCCAGTCATCCAGTGCGGCGACGGTCGGACAAATCGACGGCAGGCAGGAGGCGGCGACTCGCGCCCGCCACCCCGCCGATATGATACGCTATCTGAGGTTCTTTTCCTTGAAGAGCACGTGCTTGCGCACCCGGGGGTCGTACTTCATCAACTCCAGCTTGGTGTCGCCCTTGCGCTTGTTCCTGGTCGTCACGTAGAAATACCCCGTGCCGGCAGTGCTTTCCAGTTTGATCAACTCGCGTTTGGCTTTGGCCATTAGAGACTCCCTTTATCCGGAAGATGTGGAGCACGAATTCCGGATTTTGACAAGATAGCGGATGCTTGGAGTTTCCGCCAGACATTTGTGGATTTCCCTTCGGAGAGCACCAGCGACGCCGGCCTTGCCGCTTGACCTGCCCGCGCGGCGGCGGACATACTGGGACGCAATGGCGGCCCGAAGAAAAGTCATGGTCGTCGAGGACGAGCGCGACATCGGCGAATTGATCGTGCACTACCTGCAGCGGGAAGGGCTGGTGGCGCAGCGCATCGGCGATGGCCGCACAGCCCTGGCCCGGGCCGAAAGCGACCTGCCCGACCTGATCATTCTCGACCTGATGCTGCCGGGCGTGGACGGCCTGGAGATCACCCGCCGGCTGCGCCGCAACGAGCGTACGATGCAGATTCCGATCATCATGCTCACCGCCAAAGCCGAGGAGAGCGACAAGGTCATCGGCCTGGAAATGGGCGCGGACGACTATGTGACCAAACCCTTTTCGCCGAAGGAACTGGTCGCACGGGTCCGTTCGATGTTGCGGCGCATCGAGCGCAGCGAGTCGCCGAAGTCGGCCTACCAATACGGTTCACTCTCTTTGGATCGCGGCAAATTTGAGGTCGCCGTTGATGGTAAGCCGGTGGACCTGACCGCCAAGGAGTTTGGGCTCCTGGAGGCCTTTCTGCGCGGGCGGGGACGCATCCTGACCCGCGACCACCTGTTGAACAGCGTCTGGGGATACGAGTACTTTGGCTCGACGCGGACGGTGGACGTGCATGTCCGGCATCTGCGGGGCAAGATCCCGATGCTCGCCCAGGCCATCGTAACCGTCAAGAACTCGTTGTCGCCCTGGCACTCTGGCTGCGCGGCAGTTCTATTCTCGCCGCTTTCCTGCTGGCGGCATCCGTGGCCATCGGCGTCGTGTCCTGGATGAAGAATCGTATGCGGCGGACGCTGACCTTGATGGTCGACGCCGCCACCCGTTTCGCGCGCGGTGATTGGGAGGCCCGAATCCCGATCGACCCCTTCCGTCGCTCTGATGAATTCAGTGAACTGGCGCACGATTTCAATCGTTTGGCCGACGATCTGACCAGGCATCTGGCCTCCAGCCGTCGGGAGCGGGACCAGTTGCAGACCGTGCTGGCCAACATGTCCGATGCCGTCCTGGCCGTCGACAGCCAGGGTGTCGTGCGGCTCGTGAATCACGCCTTCCTGCGACTCTTCCGGTCGGCGCATCCCGATCCGGTCGGCCATCCCCAGGCCGAAGCATTCCGCAACCGCCCCTTGAGCGAGCTGATTGAGCGACTGCTGGCCGGGAACGCCGAGGAGAGTGAGGAGATTGAGATTGGCGAGCCCCCCTGGCGAATTCTGGTCATCCGGACGGCGCTCATCCCCGGCGCCAACGCCGACGACGTCCGCGGCGTGCTGGTCGCGCGCGATGTCACCGCCCGCCGCCGCGTCGAGCAGATGCGCCGTGATTTCGTCGCCAACGTCTCCCACGAACTGCGGACGCCGTTGACGTCGATCATCGGCTATGTGGCGGCGCTGCGGGAAACGGTGTCGGAAGGCGCCGCCCTCGGATTTCTCGACACGGTCGAACGCAACGCCGCGCGCATGGATCGGATCATCGGGGATCTCCTGGAGTTGTCGCGCCTCGAGGCCCGTGGCTACCACCCGGCGCTCGCCCCGCTGACCGTGAGCGCCACGGTGGAAGAGGCCCGGCTGGGCTTGTCGCCGTCGCTGGAGCGCAAGAGTCAGTCCATGACGATCACGATCGCTCCCGACGCGGAAACGCTGCGGGCCGACCCGGAGGGTTTGGCCCGCATTTTGGCCAACTTGCTCGACAACGCGAGCAAGTATACGCCGGACGGCGGGACGATCACGGTGAGCGCCGACCGCGATGGAATGGACCTCGTTCTGGTCGTCGCCGACAACGGCACGGGCGTCCCGGAAGGCGACCAGCCCCGCCTGTTCGAGCGATTCTTCCGTGTCGATCGCGGGCGGTCGCGCGATCTGGGCGGAACCGGACTGGGATTGTCAATCGTCAAACACGTCGCCGAGGCGCATGGCGGCTCGGCACGCTACGAACCGAACTCCCCGTTCGGCAGCCGGTTCGTGATCCGACTTCCCCAGCCCGATTGGGCCAATCTCGGCGGAACTGACCCGGCAGTCTGATCCGACCATCTTCGTTTTCTTTCTAACAAGCCAAGTCGGACTCCATCGAATCGGGGAGGGAGGACCACGTGACCTTGGGTACGATGAAAGGCAGAAGCATGATCGACGAGAAGCGTTTGTCGGAGTGGGGATGCGCGGTACTCGGTACAATTGTCATGCTGGCATGTGCCTCGGCCGCGCGCGCCGATGGGACGTCGGCGGATTCCCTGAAGGAGAAGATCGATCGGACCACGGAGGTGGTGTCGGGGATCAACGAACGGTTGTCCGCGGCTGAAGCCGACATCGCCCATCTGAAGAAATTCAAGGTCTCCGGTTACGTGCAGGCGCGGTACGAATATCATGACGATGCGATTAGCAGCCCCAAACTCGGCACCGGCTCCACCGACAGCAAGAACCAGGGAAAATTGCTGAACCGGTTCTACGTGCGCCGCGGACGAGTCAAGATGACGTACCAAGCCAATCCCAATGCCCTGGGAGTGGTCTATTTTGACGGCTCCGCGTCGGGTGTCTCTCTGAAAGAGGCGTATGTGGCTCTGACCGAACCCAAAAGCGGCCTCGTCGTGACCGCCGGCCAGTTCA
>JACQFV010000079.1 GCA_016199865.1 Candidatus Zixiibacteriota bacterium
TGATCGGTATAGAAAAACAGATCGTCGCCGCACAGACAGACGGAGCAGGCGGTGGCCATCGACGAGGACAGTAGCGCCACGAGGACTCCGAGCCAGAGAACATGTTTCCAGCGCGTTAGCATCTCGTTTCTCTCCTTGAGTGATTCAACTCCGGAACGGACGGCAACAGAAGTCATACACGATAAACATACGCTCTGATTCAACTTCGAAGTGGGTCTTTCTGTTTCGATGGGAGACCGCCGCCCCGGCCCCATCGCGTCGTCAATGCGCTGTGGGAGAAACGCTTACCAGTGCCCGCAACGGTCATTTGAGCCGTTCTTGTTGATGTTTCTACCCGTGCTGATGGGCGGCATGCTTGACATGACAGCCATTGGGGAGCATTCCCGCCTTGACCGAATCAATCAAGGTCAGATTCCCGCCAACCCGTCGCAGCTCATACACCCAACCGACTTCCTTGGGGTCCGCCTTGTTGCCGTTGTTGGCGGTCACGCAGATGTATTTCTCGTCGGCGGTCGCGGTCACACCGAACGTGATGTTCTGGCCAAAGACCTTCTCGACGTAGGTGTGCGGACGGCGTGTATCGATCAGATAGACGCTGTTGCCATCCTGCGAAGTCGCGGCCAGATACCGGCTCTGATCTAACAGAATGCAAAGCCCCAGATGATAGTTGGTCGATGCTCCAGAGCGATTGCTCCACGGCACGAAGATTGTATCGACCGTTCGTCGGTTCGGGATGTCAAAGACAAAGATCGCCGCCTGCCCGGCGGATTTCGACTTGCGGCAGGCCAGATAGGCCAGCGAGTCATCATCCGATAGTGCCAGACCGTATGGCTCCCAAACCGGGTGCCCCAGCTCCACGGCGCTGTCTGGATCAGGGACCGCGATGTTAAACACGTCACTCTCGACCGACTCGTTGGGGAAGTAGAGCGTGATTTCGTCCGACCCGGCATCGGCTGCCACGATAACGTTCCCGTTGTGCGACACCGCCACCGAATGAGGGCGCGCCCCGGCTGTGATGGAATCCTTCGCTTCCAGATCATCGACATGGAGCTTGTAAATCTTCGTTCTCTGACTGGAGGACCCGCCGCCGAAGTCGGTGACGTACACATACTGCCCTGCCGGATCGACGTCGACACCGGTGTAAAAGTGCCGCAGGGAGCTGGTGGCCAACAGGTGCTTCGTGGCCGCGTCGTACTTGTTGACATGCCCGCCATCGACCCGCGACACGACGACGAAATAGCTGTGATTGGGGTCGAAAGACAAATGGTGCGGCTTGAGGCTGGCGAGTTTGATCGGCGCGCCCGCCGATTCCAGCCCAGGGACAGTGAAAATCGAAAGGGTCGTATCGTTCTCATTCAAGACATAGAGGTCTTCAGTAATCGTCGTCTCCGAGCTCGGGCATCCGGTGGTCAGCAAGAGGCAACCGGCGGCAACCAACGCTGCTCTGATCCAGCCGGCGAAACGTGTGCGACGCGTCATGATTAGCTGCTCCCTTCCCATGGAAACACTCTTCACAGCCGGCGATCCGGCCACACAACCCGATGATCGTGACAAAGCCGACGAATTGTCAGCGGCAGGCGTGTCAGTGTGGTAGCGCTACGGGGAATTGAACCCCGGTTTGATGGCTGAGAACCACCCGTCCTAACCCCTAGACGATAGCGCCATATCCCCAGCGGAGTCCCTCCGCAGCCGGAAGTACGAAAGAAGCCAAGACGAAATCAAGTGCACGACGACGGGCGGAATTCAAGGCCCCACCGCGGCTGCCGATCTATCCGGTAAGAGCAAATCACCAATACAATTCCGGGCCATAGAGGGCGACCGCGCCGATCGAGGTGGGGTCGCCGTCTGGTCTAATGGTCCGTCTTTTCATCCAATTTGCCGGTAGCGACCGCGCGGTATTCGGCGAAGCGCAAAGTCAGCCAGGCCACGGCCACCGTGCCTGCTGTGCCGATGCCCAGCCGCAGCAGGATCTGAGCGTTGGTCAGGCCAGCCAGTGAGGCCACATACCCGCTGCCCAAGAGCGACCGGCGAATTCCCTCCAGCCAGTATGTCCAGGGGATGAGGCGGGCCACGGCCGAAAACGGCCACGGCAGGATGTCGATCGAGAAGACCGCGCCGCAAAACAGATAGAGCACACCACTGACCCCCTCCGGCATCGACCATCCGTTCTGCGCCATCAGCATGGTCGAGCCCCCCAGCATAATCCCCATCGCCAAAGTCGCGATCCCACCAAGAATCAGGATCAGGGAGAAATACGGCAAATCGGCTGGAGACAGGTGATACCGGAGACCAAACAGCCAGGCGCCGACGGCCAGAGTGAAGAGGATCGATACGGTCGTCGCCGCCAGACGCGCCATGCCCCGTGCCGCCAGATAGGCGCCCAATCCGATCGGCGCCAAGTAGATATAGCGCAGCATTTGGTAACGTTCGCGGTCGTCGAAGATGACCAGCCCGATGCACGACACGCACTGCACCACCAGAATGAAGAAGGCATTCCCCACGTACATCTGCCCGAACACGGCGGAACTGGTCGGCTGGCCGGTCACGATCTTGAACATGACGACCAGGATCAAGGCGCCGAACAGGGGCCGCACAATCTGGTAGGTCATGAAAACAAACGGGTCGGCCCAGTTCGACTCGATCGCCCAACCCAGCCGCGCCGCCGCCAGCCAGGGACCGAGGCGTGACGGTGCATCGCTGTGTTCTAATGCCTCTGACATGACATTGCTCCGTTGTGCCAATTGAAAGCCCCAACCGAGATCATTGGGATTTCAGTGTCAGACGTCCGGTCATCTTCCCCAATCTCTCCATGTAGGTCAGCGCCTTGAGCGCTGCCCAATTGAAGAGCACCATGGCGATCACTAAGAGAACCAATTCGGTCCGGACGGGCAGCAAGGGGTTGACCGGTCCGCCGGAAAAGAGCAACTGGCGGATCGCATCCAGCCCCAGGGTCAAAGGCAGAAGCGAGGCCGCCATCGCCACGCCGCTCCCCAACGAACGCACCGGGAAATAGAAGCCGCTGATAAAATACACCGGCTCCTGAAACAGATTCGCCGTGTGCCACGCCTCCCGCCCATAGAGCATGAACAACGATGACGACAGCATTCCCAGACCATACAACGCCCCCATCGTCACCCAAAACACCACGAGGAGCATCAACCAACTGCCGACGTCATAGTGCACGCCGAAAATCCACGAGCCGATGATGAGAATCGCCGCGGCGCGGATCGCGGTCATGAACAGCCCACCGACGGCCATCCCCAAGAGGATCGCCATGCGCGAAACCGGCGCGATCAGGTACAACTCGAGATTGCCCATCTCCTTTTCCCAATAAAACTGCGCCGCCATCGCCCAGAGGATGTTCTGCCAGAAGGCGACCATCGCCCCCGAGACGACCACAAAGCCGATGTACTGCTCCGGCGCATGCAAGCCGCGATAGATCAGGGCAAAGGCAAACACGGCCAGAAGCGGCAGCGTGACTTCAAAGAACAGCCACGACAATTCGCGATTGGCGCCGACAACGCGCACATAGGCCCGTCCCCAGATCGCGCGCAGGTTGGTGTTGAGGTCAGTTTTCATTGGCGACTTGTTCAAGTTCTAACGCGCTGCACATGCACACTCTCTGTGTTCACCATCATCTCACCCTCACCCCAACCTCTCCCTTAAAGGGAGAGGGGGCAAAATCTGTATATTTGCGTGCAAAATCCCCCTCTCCCCTCTGGGGAGAGGGTCGGGGTGAGGGGAAAAGGTCTCTCTATGCGAAAACGCTCTACCCTTGCCCAGTCTTCACCCGTTCATCATCGGCCCTTCTCCTCCGAAGCCGCCAGCCCGTGCCCGACCAGATTGAGGAAGGCATCCTCCAACGTCGGCTCCAAGCGAGATACAGACAGCGCCGCCACGCCCCGCTGAGACAAACGCTCGGTCACGGCCCCGATCCCGTCGCCATTTTCGAGGATCACCCGCAGGTTGGTGCGCCCGCGATCGCCGTGATGCTCAACGTCGGCCGAACGCACAACGTCGAGATCATCCAGCGGATGACCGCCCTGGGTCCACAGGGGAATCTCGATCCGATACACGCATTCCGGCGCCCAATCGCGCTTGAGGTTGGCCGGTGTGTCGCAGGCGCGGACCCGTCCCCGGTCGATGATCGCCACCCGGTCGCAGAGCGAATCGGCCTCGGCCATGTAATGCGTGGTGAGGATGATCGACCGTTCCGGGTGTTCATCCACCCAGGCGCGAACAAAGGAACGGACCTCGCGGGCCACGGCGACGTCCAAGCCGAGCGTCGGCTCATCCAGATACAGGATGCGCGGAGCGCTCACGAAGCCGCGGATGATGTTCATCTTCTGACGTGTGCCGGTGGACAGTTTCGAGACCTTGGTCTCGGCGAATTCGGTCAGCCCCAGAATGTCCATCATCCGGTCGGCGCGTTCGCGGACCACGCGCCCCGGGACACCATAGAACTGCGCGAACATCCAGATCGTCTCGCGCACCGTGAGAATGCCGAACCCGGAATGCTCGCCGCCGGAGACCATGTTGATCCGTTTGCGCACGCGCTCGGGGTCCTTGGCGACGTCGATCCCATCGACCGTCGCCGTGCCGCTGGTCGGCAGGAGCAGAGTCGAGAGAATTTTGAGGAGCGTCGTCTTGCCCGCCCCATTCGGCCCCAGAAGCCCAAAGAGTTCCCCCGGTTTGACCTGCAAATCGACCGCATCCAACGCGACCGTCTCGCCGTTGCCGTTTTGTGCGCTCTTGCGCCGCCATAAACGGCGCACGGTGCCGCCGCGAAAGACACGACGCAGATTTTGAGTCTCAATCGCCCAGTTCATCGCCGCTCCCTATGGATCGCACCATGCATGTTCGTCACTTCATGACAAGGGGCTGAAAGCCCCTTGCCCGGCTCCGTCACTCTATTTAGACCCTTGAACACAATGACTCGCAATTCTGTGGATGCCGGGCGTCCTCACCCGGCGCAGCCAGGGCCAGGCGGGGACGCCTGGCCTCCACCATGAAATCATCTTTCCTGTAGAGTTCATTCTGTTAGAGAATCTCGTTTCCCATCCCTATTTCGATCATCTCTCAAAAAAAAACCGCCGCCCGAGTCGGGGCGGCGGCGAATCAATTCGCTGTTCTCGACCGCGTCAGGCCCCATCGCTCCGGAAATTCCGTCCCACCGGCAGGGTGGAAACGGCGCCGCTCGCTTCTTGCGGCGTTCCCAAGTTTGTCACCCGAAGATTGATCATTGTGCAGTCGCTTCTCTTGGGTCTCCTGATCTTACATAACGCTCCGGGGTCTATTTAGAGCATCACGTCGGTCGAGTCAATACAGAATTGGCCAGCAGGTTTGGTGTCAATCGAGCGGCTCCGCATTCAGCCAATCGGAAGATTCTCGCGGATTTCTCAAAATTTGCCCTGCCACACATGTCGTCGGACTGCGACATAGAGGCGTAACTCATTGGCCTGTCGTTTCTTGGCGCGTCTCCAAAGAAGCACCTGGAATGTGCCGTGCGGACTAAAGCGAGGCCGCATGGACGACGATACAGATGTTGTGCGGCTGACCTTCGGGCCGCACGGAAATCAACGCGGCACCCTTCACAATGCGCGACCCCATCTCGCAATATGCACATCCGCCGCATTCAGTATGCCCGTGTCCCGCAGATACGGATGCTGAACCACAATTTTCGTCCCGAGCGCAAGCATCTGGTCGTGACCCTCGACGTGGAGGGATACGCTCCGCCGGCGACCAACGACTTTCTCAGGATCTACCACGCCCTGGCCGACCTCTTCCCGACTTTGTCCAAGCACACCTGCTGCGAGGAGTGGGAGAACACGCCTTTGTATCTGAACGAACAGCAGGGCGTGGCGATCAAATGGGTGAACGAGCCGGCCGACGTGGCGCATCTGGTGGAGCACGTGATCGTCGATTTGCAGTGCGCGATCTCGGACATGCGCATCTGCTCGGGAATCACCTGCGGGCACCGTACACCGGAGAATCGTTTCGATCTGTTCATCGAGTGCGTCGATCCGCGGATTGGGGCCTTCAGCGCCCAGTTTGCCGCTTATCTGGTGGCCGCGATGTTCTCCAAGCCGCGGCTGTCGCACCACTACCGCGATATCGTGCGCTCCGCCCGCTTTCTGGTCCATCCGACCAACGGCGACGGAGCCGTAACCGACGGCATCGATCTGGCACGGCGTCTGGCCTGGTGGCCGGCGCGCGGATGCTGGGCGTACGCCGCCCTGCAGGCCTTCGGATTCTGGGAGTTTGAGGAGGGTAACGGCCATGACCACGGTGACTAAATCTTCTGTGCGTTCAAGTATCCATCGCGATGCCCAGAGCGCCCTGCCGGTCGAAGACACCGGCGCCATCGCCTCGACGATCGTCGGGCCGGGCCGCCCTGCCTACGATTCGGCGTCGTCCCAATACCGGATGATTCTCAACTGTTCGGGACCGCTCCCGATTCTGGCCACGACGAAAACCCAATTACGGGAACAGACCAATTGACTGTAAACCCCCAATCTGGTGACGAAGGAGGTGACAACATGATGACCAAATTTACGATCAGCGACTTCCGTGGGTTGGAGAAGTGTCCGACCTCGCCGAAGCAACTCCAGGGCGGCATTTCCTGCCTGGTGTTTTCCTCGGTGAATACGAAGGCGCGTGTGGAGTCGTGCAACCCGGAGACCGGCGAGTACCGCATCATTCTGCAGGGCACGCTGGATATGGACAACCCGACGTTTGGCTACGGGTACGGTCCTGGATTCTAACGCACCAACCGCCCGGCGGCGCCGTCCCTTCGCGGACGGTTGACCCGGTGGAGGAGAAAAGACAATGGGTATCAACTGGACAGTCAATGACATCCACGGTGTCGAGAAGAGCCCCTCGTCGCCGTCGCATCTGCAGTGGAAGATCACCGAAGTGTTGTTCAACTCGGCGGCCTGTCGCTGCAAGGTGGACGCGATCAACCCGACCACGGGTGAGTATCGCATCGTGTTGCAGGGCACGCTGGACGTCACCGAAGTCGGCGTCCCGAATTTCAACGGCTAAGTTCGGACAGAATGCGCGGGGAGGAATCACGTACGATTCCTCCCCACGTCATCACCGGCAGGGATGGCTCCCAGAACCAACGGAAAGGCACACATGACCACCCGGATGAATTCCAAAACGGCACGGACCGCGCATCCCGTCCGCCGCACCCACGCCAAGAACGGCAAGAACACGCCCCGTCGCGTGTCGGCCAAAGGCCAGAAGCATGGCCATCGCGTCACCGTGACCAAGGATGGGTTCGCCGTACCCGTCCACGGCCGTAAAGCGACTGTGCGTTCGGCCTGGTTTTTCGGACGTTGACGATCGTCGCGCTGTTGTCGACGTTGCCTCGCGAGAGAGCGCAGCGGGCAGAGCCCGTTGGTCCGCTCTGATCGTCGTTTTTCCCTCTGGTTCGACCCGACGTCTGCTCGGCTGATTTCCCCGGTCTTGAATTGAAATTGCTCCGGTAATCCAGACGGGACTTTGTTGCAGTAACCCCTTTGGCTGCGAATCCGTCGCCCTGTGCGTATCTTGGCGGGGACCATCGGCCAAGTGAAGTAGACCCGAAACCCGGTGTTCAGCCCTTGGCCTCCTGAGCATGCCGTCCCAACTCGCGATCAAGCCCGATTGGCTGACCCCCGCCATCGACATCCTGCATGCCGGGGAACCGTTGGTGGTGGCCGTTGTGGTGGCCCCGGCCGATCATGCCCGACTCGGAGAGCGGGCGTTGATCCGTCGCGATGTCTCCGGATGGCAGGTCTCGGGCGAATTGGCCGGCGCCGCCCAGATCCCCGACACCAACCTCCAGACCATCTGGTCAGAGCGATGCGGGCAGATACTTCCGATCAAACTTGCGGTGGGCAGCTTCAATCCCCAGGAACGCACGGCGCAAGTGCTCCTCGCCTACCATGGTCCTGCCGAACGGGTGTGGATATTTGGCGCGGGGCACATTGCGCAGGCACTCTGTCCACTGGCGGCTCAGCTGGGGTGGACGGTGACCGTGTGCGACGACCGGAGTGAATATGCGAATGCCGCGCGGTTTCCCAAGGCCGATGAGATCCTCGTCACGGACTTTGCCTTGGGCGCTCAACGCTGCAGCGCCGGGCAGAACAACTGGGCCGTCTTGGTCACGCGCGGCCATCAGCACGATGAACGCATCCTGCGTCAACTGGCAAACAATGCGCCGCAGTATATCGGCATGATCGGCTCGCAGAGACGCGTGCGTTCGGTGCGGCAGCGGCTGTCCGCCGACGGAATACCCTCAGGATTTCTGGAGGCGATTCACGCGCCCATCGGCCTGCCGATCGGAGCCGATTCTCCGGGCGAAATCGCCCTCTCGATCGCCGCCGAATTGGTGGCGGTGCGCCGCGGTGCAGACCCCCGAACGGCGGCATCGCAACATGGCGCGAATTCGAACGTCGCGGACACCTCCGGATTGCTCGCCCTGTGGGAAACGGTCCAAGGGGTGATGGCCGGGGGCCGGCCGGTGGCGCTGGCCACAGTCGTGGATCGTCGCGGATCGGCGCCACGCGGTTTGGGGGCGCAGATGGCCGTGTTCGCCGATGGCGGGACCGTGGGCACAATCGGCGGTGGGTGTGGCGAAGAGACGATCAAACACGCGGCTAAAACCCTCCTGGTGGCCGAGGGATCGGCGCGGTTGATCGAAGTTGACTTAACCGGCGATCCGGCCTCTGAAATCGCTGACGTCTGCGGCGGCCGTTACACGGTATTCGTCGAACGGCTCAGTCCGCCTACGAGTTGAAGCCGACCCCATACCTTTATTTTCCCCTTGCGCCCCGTTGGCGCCTCCTCTTACTTCGCACCATCGTTGGACCGGGGGTCTTAAGGGCCCTCGCGGGGGTTGTGGCAATGATTGCCGGTCTCATTCTGGCAGCCGGCCAAGGCAAACGCCTTGGTCAGGTCAAGCCGCTCTTGACGCACGACCACGCCACGTTGCTGCGCATGGTCGTGGAACGCATGCGCGCCTCGGCGCTTGATCATTTGATCGTGGTTCTGGGACATGAGGCCAGCAAGATCGTGCAGAAAATCTCCATCGGAGGCCTGAAGATCGTCATCAACGGCGAGCACCGGATGGGCCTGTCGTCCTCGCTCCAGCGCGGGCTCGCCCGCATGCCGCCGCGATGCCAGGCGGTCATGGTGGCGCTGGCGGACATGCCCCTGGTGACCACCGCGACGATCAACACTCTCATCAGTGAATACAACAAGGGAAAGAAGGGAATCGTGGTCCCCGTGTACAACCATCAACGTGGCCACCCGGTGATCATCGATCTGAAATACCTCGAATTCCTCCTGGCCCTGCGCGGCGACGTCGGCGCCAAATCGGTCCTTGAAGCCCACCCGAAAGACGTTCATGAGGTGCCCATCGACTCGGATGAAGTCTTAATCGACGTCGACACGCGCGAGCAGTGGAACTTGGTGAAGCAACGTCTCGCTGGAGCCGAAGCCGTTCCGGCGATGAAGTAGGCGCTGTCCCGTTACCGCAGGGTGACTTGATCGTCTTCGCGGGACAATCTGGTAATTCCGACCTTGGTACTACGTACATTCCTGTATGGCCCGCTCGTCATTTGCCCGAATTCTGATCCGCGGCGGCGGCGAGATGGGCAGCGGCGTCGCGTGGCGCCTGAGCCGCTGCGGTTTCGCCGTCGTGATCGCCGAAACCGAGCGCCCGACAGCGATCCGTCGCTGGGTGAGCTTCTCCGAGGCGATCTACGACGGCGAGAAGACCGTGGAGGGAATCACGGCCGTCCACTGCGAGGGGTCGGTGGACAGAGCATTAGCCGACGGCGCAATCCCCGTCGTAATCTGCCCTGATGTGGAGGACCTCGGGCAGTTTGCGCCGGATGTCATCGTCGATGCCATACTCGCCAAACGCAACACCGGCGTGCGTAAAGGGCTGGCGGCACGTGTGATCGGGCTGGGGCCCGGATTTGTCGCCGGGATCGACGTCGACTGCGTGATCGAAACCAATCGCGGGCCCGACTTGGGTCGTGTCCTGTGGAAGGGACCAACTCAAGCCAATACCGGCATTCCCGGTTTACTCGGAGGCGAGACGGTCAAACGCGTTCTGCGCGCTCCGGCTTCTGGCACAGTGGAATCTGCAAGACGGATCGGTGACCGCGTCGGAATTGGCGACGTCATTGCTCGCGTGGCCGATCTCTCCATTCATAGTGAACTGAACGGGATCGTACGTGGGCTGATTCGCGACGGAACGCAGGTCATCGCCGGCATGAAGATTGGCGATATCGACCCCCGCGGTGACGTGGAAGTCTGCCGCCGCATCTCTGACAAAGCCCTCGCGATCGCCGGCGGGGTCGTGGAGGCGATTCTCTCTAAACCGCTGGGGTAGCGGCTACCGACTACCGATTCGTGAAAATCACGACGAGTTTGCCCAACTCGCCCTTGAGGGAAGCGTCCTGCGACTGCAGAACGATCGGGCATTTCTTGTCCGAATCCGCGACCGTCAACGACAGGCCTTCATTCGATGTCTTCCCATCCGCCCACGACTGTACCAGCTCGGTGACGACAATATCAATCAGACCATCCCCGTACTTCAGCGCCCCGACCATGGTCGAATTCGTCACGCTGGTCTCGACACCCGCGGTGTCGTCCGCGAGAGCAACCGCGACCGTGCTGGGCGTCCACGCCTCCGTGATCGGCATGGCGATCAATTCGATCACGTCGCCGCATGAGTCCAGGGTCAGTTGCACGACGCACTCAGCGTGCAGAATCGTCTTGCCCTGCAGAGCATCCAACCCATCGAACTTTAGCAGAATCTGATTCTGCCCGTCCTTTGAGACCGTCGCCTGACCGGACACCGGCAACTCGATATTCTCGGCCAAGGCCGCGCTGTCCGGAAACACGATACCGAAAGACAGCGTGAAGGCGGCAACGGTCAGCCAGTTCGAATTCCAGCGTCTGTGCATAATCGTTCTCCGTTTCATCGCAACAACACCATCTTCTTCGTCTCGGCATGCTCTCCCGCCACCACGCGATAGAAGTACACCCCCGACGCGAGCGACTGACCGCCCCGGTCTGTCCCATCCCAAGTGAGCTGGTACCGCCCCGGCGCATAGTCCTGATTGGCCAGTTCGGAGACAACTTGGCCGAGAACATTGTAAATCGAGATTCGCACCCGGGACGATTCGTGCAGAGAGAACTCAATCGTCGTTGACGGATTGAACGGATTCGGGTAATTCTGCCTGACTTCAAAGCTCCGTGGAACCTCCGCACGAACCTCCGGGAGAGAAGGAGGCGCCATCTTGGGTAAAGGATTCGACGTGAGCCAGGGGTTGTAATCGACCTTGGTTGAGAACCACCCGGCTTGTGGCGGGCTTGCTCCCCACCAATTGTTCTCGGCGCGCAGCGTGTCCGTCGAGCTGTTTCCAACATGGTAGACGCTGCGCACAATGGCAATGCAATCCTCACAGACGGGATCGGCGTGACCCGCCGTGTAGATTGAGTTGTTTCCCGGATCGTCGATGCCCCCGTTGTTGGCCGCGGTCTTCCCCAGATTAGTCGCGCTTTTGTAAGAGTACAAACCGAAGAGGCCGTAGTTGATGATCCTGCTGCTACGCATCTTGACGGCCGCGTCCTGTGAGCAATACAGGCCGTACTGCGATTGCGCCCCGGCGGTGTAATTGGCGATGAAAGAGCAACTGTCGATCGTGCAGTTCCCCTTGTTGCTCGTCTGCAGGTGCGCGCCGGTGAAATAGCCGTAGACGCTGTCATGGACGACGTTCAGTGTCTGGGAACCCGGACAGCATCCGCCGTCCTGGTAGACCATGATCCCATACAAACCGGGGCCGGAAATCTGATTGTCCCGCACGACCATTGCCTTTGACCAGAGGTTTGGCTTCGTAGATCTGAATCCCGTCCCCATTGGTGACGTTCGTGATCGTATCGTTCAGGACGCTCATCGAATCACGCAGATTCAAAATCCCGGCGGCGCTGCAGTTCGTGATCGTGCATTTCCGGATCGTGTCCGCCGGGGGTGGAGGGGGCGGATTTCCGAAGCCGCCACTGGAAGTAGGCCACTTGTCGACGGTAATCCCGACAATGGCCTTTTCGATCTTGAGGCCGTTGCCTGACTTGAAGCTGCCTGTCGACAAAACTCGGATGCCGTACCACGAGCCGGCCGAACCCGTCGTGCTGCCAAAGGTCGGTCGGTTCCCAGCACCACCGGCAATCACCAGCGTGCCCTTGACGATGATCTCAACGTGATTTGTATCTAGCCCACCGTGCTGGTCGTCGCTTGATCCCACGGCAAGAATGGATGCATCCGGTAAGACTGTCAGGGTCACACCCGTGTCGACCGTGACATCCCCGGTCAAGTTCACGCTGTAGGCAAGTGTGTCGGCGTGTGTGATGTGGCCGCTGACTGTCCGGGGGACGATGGTGATCACACCCTTGGTGAAGGCTGGGATGATGGGGCGGCCGCCGTCGTCCTGACACGTGACGAACAGTAGATGATTGGCCGCCGCCGTGCACGTCGTATCGATCTCAAAAGCCCCCAACGTGGTCGTCACGTTGAAGGTGATCTTGAGGGAGGGAGTTCCACCAGGCGCCGTGCCGTCATTGCTGTCCGGCAGGCATGCGCTGTCAGCCCTGATCCCCGTGTACAAAACGGCGTCGGGACTGACAAAATCGGCGCGTCCTGGCGGACCGTAACCACCTCCATTGCACCAAAAGGGAAGAGAGGAGTTGCTCTGCGGGTACTGACAAATTGTGGAGTACTCATAGAGGAAATGCGTCAAACGATTTTGAGTCTGGAGCTTCAGCGAATCCTTGATGAACGCTCCAGAAGTGACGGAGTGGATCACCAGCGGAATAACGGCAGCATTCAAGAGCGTGTCGTTGTTGAGGTAAACACCTACTGTCACACCCCTCGCACCCTGCACTACCGACTTCGATTCGACAACGACCGCATTCGCTGACCGGCACACCTCTGCGTTTAGCAGCGTCGACACCACGATCACCGCAAAGATCGCTCTCATCTGGTCCATCCGATTCTCGATTATCACTGACTCCCCGTTGTGAATTTGAACGCTGCGCTCCAGTTCGGAGAATTGCAACTTTGCCTATAAACGCACACACGCCAGTAATACGCTCTCCCGGGCGTAAGACCGGATGTCGTGTCCGTCGAGGTTTGTATCGTATGATCGTCAACGATTTTCACAGGGCTCGAGAATTCTTCTGCGGTGTCGATTTGTAGCCAATATGTGGCTACACCGGGTATCGCATCCCAAGTGAGAACTACTTGAGAAGGCAGGCCCGTCGAGTCGTTTCTTGGCGCCCGCAACATGGGCGGGCAGCCCATGGGGCAACAGGAAGGATAAGCATTGTGCGATAAATCGAAGATGCATGCCGCCGGAGTCGGCTGACCTCGGAACGCATAACTGATGACTCTAACAACATCAAGAATATCAATTACTCCATTGGCATCCAGATCCACAAGCGCTTGGTGAATCGGGACACATAGGCTACCGCGGAACGCCACTTCAATCGTCTTCACAACGTCAATCACGTCGATGACTCCGCTTCCATCGACGTCTCCGGGAATGAAGGGCACGCGCGCCATGTAAGCCTGATGAATCCCGCTGCGGTTGTCGTTCCAGCACGGGTAAGCCGCGCATTGATCCGAAGTGATGCCGATGTAATCGCCCATATAGTCGCCGCGGACTGGAGATGGGGTAAACGCAGTATCGCTGATGAGACAGTTCGCAAAACTGTTGCCGCCGTCCCATGACGTTGCCATGTAGATTGCGGTGAGCCAGTTATTGGCTGGCTCGACTCGACTGTCGTAGAAAACGACGTGCACTAGGCCATTCGGATCGACGCTGATCCACGGCTCCCATTGATCTGTCGACGTGTTGTCGTCATTGACACGAATTGGGGATGACCATGTCGCGCCTTGGCCGTAGGGCAGCTTTGTCAGATAGATGTCGGGGTTTCCGTTCCTCCCATCCGCCCAGACCACATATATCGTCCCCTGAAAAGGCCCGTGGCTCGTATCGACGGCCATCACTGGGAAGCTAGCAACCCTCACCCCGCAAAAGCTGGCAGACTTGAGATTTCCGCGAATCCCGGTGAAGTAAGCCCCGCTAATTCGAACGGGGGAACTAAAGGTGTCACCGCCATCAAACGACGTGCAAAACCAGATTCCGGTCTCGGTGGCAGGAAACTGATCGTACGAAGCCCACACCGCGTACAGTTCTCCCGCTGGCCCAACCGCGAGGTTTATACCTTGCGCCATATAAGCCGCGGTTCCGTAGGAAATGTCGATGGGGTGACTGAAAGTCTGGCTAGTGCCTCAACAATCATTATTTGCCAGTAACGCGTGACTGGCGCATCTTGCTCCCCGGGGGGGCACATATGGCGCGTCCGGTGCAGGTGTACTTGCGGGCGCTCCGGTCGGCGGAGC
>JACQFV010000080.1 GCA_016199865.1 Candidatus Zixiibacteriota bacterium
GTCTTTCGGGCACGAGGTGATCGTCGGCTTGGTGACGTCGTGAACGATGATCGTCTGCGTGCATTCGGCGAAATTGCCGGAGCCGTCGGTCGCGCGGTAGGTGCGCGTGATCGTCCGCGGACAACTGCCCGCGGCAAGGTCACCCCGGAACGTGATGGTCGGCGCTCCGCAGTTATCCGACGCCGTCCCGCCCTGGGCCACGAAGCCCGCGAGGTTGGTCGCCGCCGCCGGTACCGCACTCTGGCACTCGACGCTGTCTTTTCCCGGACAAGCAATGATGGGATTCGTGACGTCATTGACCGTCACCGTGGTGGTGCAGGAGTCTTTGAGACCCCCCGTGTCCGTGACACGCAGCCAGACGGGTGTCACACCGCGCGGGTAGGGTCCCGCCGGGATGAGGGTCAGAGTCAGATTGGTGCCATCCTCCGTATCGGATGACCCATTATTGACCTCGGCAGCGGTCACGGCGGCCACGCAGTTGCCGTCGGCGTTCTTCACCACGGGTTGACAGCGCGCCACCGGCGGCGTGTTCGGCGGCGGCGGCGTCCCGACGGTCTCCACGCCTTTCGTGAAGGTGGGATTGACATTTGTCACGTTCGCGTCGACGAACACCAAGTGGTTGGCCGGCGCGACGCAACAGGTGTCAATTTCGAATGTCCCGTTGACACCGGTCACGCCAAAACGGAACCGGATCGATGCATGGGAGGTCCCGGCCGGATCCGACCCCGGGGACAGGTAGATCAGCTCCCCGATGCTGGGGTCGCCCGTGCTCACTGTGGCGTGCATTGCGGCGTCAGGGCTGACAAAGTCCACCTGTGCCGCCGACGTGGCGAATGTGTGCGAGGTCGGTCCGCTGCAGCTTGTGCCCCCGGTCACCGCGTACTTCCGGTCCGTGATGTTGGCAGCCGGCCAGAATGTCCACGTCATTGGTGAGGAACACGCCGACGCTGCAGGCGACCTGTTTGAGCCCGAAAGCCCGCGACTCGACGACGACCGAGTTGACGGCCATCGCCGGCGCCGCCGACAGGACCAGGGCCAGGCAACAGGCGATCAGTGTGAATCGTTTCATCCGACTTTTCCTCCTTGGACGATATGTTGTTATTCTTCTCTCAATTCCCGATCTGCATTAGGTCTTCAGGCGCCGGGCACCATCCACCCGTGCTTCTGCGTCTTCAACGTATGTGAAAGATGGGGTACAGCCGAACACCAGTTATCACAAAGAGCTGGCAGGTTTGGTCCTTGAATGAGGTACTGAAATCTCCGGGCTGAGCCCTCGCTGCCCGCGTCATCGCCGGTTATTCCCGCTCCGGTCCACGACGCAAGGCCGCCACTGACAGCACCCCCCCTGAGCGCGAGTACGGCGTCGCGCGGGCCGAGACGCCTTGTATGCGACCAGCCCGTCTGACCAACACCTATGATAGTCTTTTTATCCAAACTGTCAAGCACCTTTGCCTATGCCACGATCGCGCCGCAGGCACTCCTGTCCCACAGGAAGCCACGAACGCCGATTCTTTCGCATTCGCTGTGCCAAAACCGTTGTGGGAGGATGCCTTGGCTGCGGTTCCCGACCGTCGCCGGCCGATTCCCGCAACATACTGACAGTCAACAAGATATGGATATGCGATCAGCAGCGGCCGTGGGCTCGGCCGTTGCGCAAGGCGTTTCAGTCCCCGCAATCCCATGCACCATTGGCGCAATCGTACAATCTACTCGTCTCCAGGGCCGATGAGGATTTCGCCATGACCGAAATCGCGATGTGAAGCTTGGCGAGATGATCGAGACGCGGCCAATTCCTCGATCCATCGGAATTCACCGCCCCCCCGTCAGACCATGCCCCAAGCATGATGAAACAGAAGTGGGATGGGAGCCATGCTCCCATCCCACTGTTGACTTTCGGGCCGGCTTCCGTGCGCCGGACACCGGCAACACCCGACTTAACCGCAGGCGTTGCAAAGCGTCGTCGGGAGCGCGCCACGGAAGGCCACGCCGATGATCTTGACCACGTCGAGCACGTCGACCACGCCGTTGCAGTCCATATCGCATTGCTGCTTCGGACAGCCCGGATCCGTGATCGAGGTCGCGCCGCGGAAGGCGACGCCGATCGTCTGCACGACGTCGAGAACGTCAGTCACGCCATCGCACTTCGGATCGTTGTGACACGGGCAGGAGCAACCGCAGGCATTGGCCGTGTTGTTCGGGAAATGTGATACGATCCCGTGTGAAGCGGCCCAAGCCGCGGCCATGTCCGCCTTCGCCTTGATGCCGGCGTCAGAGGTGCTAACCGCGGTACCCGTGTCGGACACGAGCGCCCAGACGATGTACAGTGTGTCGGTGTCGGCGAGCGAACCGACTTGCGCCAGCTTCACCATCATGTACAGGTCGGTGTCCCGGTCCGAATAGACGTCGATGCCGGAGAGATTGACCAGTGAACGATACAGGAACTCGTCACTGGGACCGCCCTGCGGCTGGTTGTCAGTCGTGTTGTTGCCGATGCGCCCCCCGCACAAGGGTCCGCTCGTCTCGACCGCAACACCGCCCCGGAACCGGGCAGCCGAGTTGGGAATGGTAGCGCCGGCGTTGGCGGTGTCGACACCCTGTTGCCACAACAGATTGCGGGAGGCGTCGAATCCGGGCTTGTTGTTCACACCCAACTGGACCGAACCCAGCCGGCCGGCTGGAACCACGTCATAGTCCATCAACAACCCAACCACCAGGCTTGTGAGGGGCGTGGCATTGCGGTCCCAAACGCACAGACGACAGATGATGAACTCATCGCTGTCGGCATGCTGCGGCGCATACCACTCCCACTTCAGCCAGACCGCCGAGTCCTTGGTGCTCATGTTGGCCGAGGCCTTGGCGAAGCCGCCGTGGGTCCCGTACTTGGACGTGTCGAAGACCAAATCGCTCTGCGCCCGATACCCAAACTGCCCGCGCGTGTTGCGATCGTAGAAACGATAGAACACGGTCGTGTCGGGGCTCTGCGACCCATGCGCGATCAGGAGCGAGGCGTCGTAGATGCTGCTGCTGGAGTCTTTGTAGCGCCACAGGCCGCCCTCACCACCCTGTGTGGCGAAACGACCGTTGCTGGTGACCCCCAGAGACAGCGAACCGGGGCTGGCCACGTTGGTCTTCAGAAATTCGTTCTCCGGGCAGAAGAACTGGTCGAACACGAAGAAGTTGATCGGGAAGTCGGTCGAGTCCTTCGCCAGGGCGCCGCCCTGGTAGGTGACCCGGATCGTCCCCTGATAGAGCCCTTCGGTCACGATCGCCGCGGCGTTCATCAGAACATTCGACACCACGTCGGCCCCGGCGACCCCGATGTTGTAGTTGCCGCTCACGCTCAAGGTCAGCCAGTTGGCCGGGCCGTTGACTTGTGTCTTGGAGATGGCGCCGGTCATGGCCGAGTTGCCCAAGTTGATGACTCTCAGCGTGTCGGTGTTGGATCCGCCGCGCGGCGCATGGTACTCGCACTCCACCTTGCTGGTGACCGTACCGGCGAAGTTCGCCGAAATGACCGGGCAAATGATCGGTCCATCCGTGACGCCACCGGGGTAACGCAGGTACTTCACCGGATCCATTTCCCAGAACCCTTCGGACTGGGGAATGCCGCCCGCGTCGTGGTCTTCGATGAAGATGATGTCGATGTCGTGCACGAGCTGGCCGATCGTCGACCAGTGCTCGGAGAGGCAGATCGAATCCGGCCGGGGCGGCGCGCCGCCATGCTGCGGATCACCGGGGCCGGGATTGCAATTCGGGGTCTTGGTGTTGGTCAGGTTGATCGGCGGCGACCAACTGTTGCCCAAGTCGTTCGACTCCGAAATGTACAGTTCGCCATTGTAGTACCCGCCGTGGGAATAGTCGGCCTGTTCTGCCGCCGACGGTCCGGCAAAACGCGTGTACACGGTGTACAGATAATCCGTGTTGGGCGAACCGTTGCACGTCGTGCCACCGTCGCCGAATCCCATCGTGATCGCGGACAGGTTCAAATTGAATGCCCCGGAATTCAGCGGGGTGGCCCAATATCCCAGGGCCACCGGACGGATCTTGGTGGGATCCCCGCTCTGCCAGTGCCGCAAAGCGATGTCCGAGGAGACGTTGGCCTGTCTCTGCTCATCCCACAGCACGTGGAGCCGGCTCCCGCTGTCGTACCCGCCGGTGATGTGCAGCCACGCCTGGGCACCTGACGGGTCGTTGTAGTTGGTTATGATGTGCTTGTTGGCATCCCCCAACGACGCATGGGAAATGAACCCCGCGCCTTTGGCGCCGTCTTCATAATAGCACACGTTGTTGTTGCCGTTGAACTGCGCCTCGCGGTCGGTGTTCAGCAGGATCGCCACCTTGTCGGAGTGGGCATCGGCCACGACGATGTACCCCAGGGTGAAACTGGAGTCGACCGCCACCGGGCCAACCCAACCGCTGCCGCTGACATACCGCCAGTAGACGATACGATTGCGCGCGTCGTTGTTGCCGCCGTGCGAGATCATGTGGGCGACGTCCGGGATTTTCCCACCGGTCGTGCTATCCCACCCGTCCTTCTGATTGACCGCAATCTGCGGCCAGAGGACTTCCTGGAAGACCGAGTTGGTCGCCATCTCATCATCGATGTGCAAACCGCTGCCCGGAGTCGGGGCCCAAGCGTGCCAGGACGTGTACGGCAGAGACGGATCCGGTCTTTGGTGGAACGAGCCGTGGAAGTTGTTGTACTTGCCGATCGCCAGGTCGGGATACCCGCCGCGCGAGACATTGTCCAGTGAGATCTGGGCGCCATTGAACGGCTGCGTGAAGTTGCCACCAGAGATGCTGTACCAGTCCGCATACACGAAGCGGCTGTTATCATTGACGTCGGCCGGAATGATCGGCCATTCCATGTAGATGAAATGGACGATATCGGAGTTGGCCGGGAATCGTCCCGTCTGCCACCCCGACGACTCGTTGTGCTGATAGTCGTACGAGGTCTCGGCCATCGACACCCCCACCGAACTGGTCCGCGCGCCGGCGGCGCCCAGCATCGGGCTGACGCTCATGCCGTTGTCGTTCACGATGGAAGCGTTGTTATCCTGAACGACTTCGTCGCCACCACCGTCGATCCGGTGGCTGTAACGAATGTTGAGTTCCTTCTGGCGGCGCTCCATGACGCTCGTATACTGCGACAGGCGCCGCTGTTGAATCATCTTCTCGACTGTTTGCGGGGAGTCCGCCGCGTGAACCGCGACACCGCCTACAGCGGCCGCCAGCAACAGCGAGACCCCGATTTTTACCATCTTCCCCGTCATGCGTGTCTCCTTACGTCAGTGCTTCAACCTCGGTTCTTCATCCCGCAATCGCGGGACATGGCTTTTCCCCTGCCATGTCGGCCCAGAATCGTCCGTCAGATCGCGTTGGGCCGGGTTCGGACAGGATGCCTTCGACTTGCGCTTCCGTCCCTACACTCTGGTTTGCTCAACCACCTCCTCACAATGGCCCAAGCCGAGGGCTTGATGGCACTGTATGTCAACGATGTTGAAGTTTGAGTAATCTCTCACAAAAGTCGATTTGTCCGCCTCGTTCCGGTGAATTGAACTTTCCTCAACGTCTCATGAGCAAGAATCGACACCACCAGTCGGTCACAGCGTTCGTCGTCTACCAACACGTGCCACGGGGAGAGGACCCGGGCTGAAGGGGCAAGTAAACAGGGAGTAGGTTGGTTCCGAACGGCGCTACTGGAACAACAAATCGGTTGCTGATTCTCAGGGCCGCTTAACCCGCCGCTCGGGGCCATCTAACCCAGTTGTAACAATAAAACTTTGACGCTCTTTGTCAAGGGGTATTTCCCAAATTTGGCGGTGATACTCCCCTGAAGAAGTGCCGTCGCAGAGTCTGCGTTTAGACGGTGGGCTCAGCGGGTCGCTGGCGGAGCGATTCAGGCATCCCGCACGCGCACTCCAAACGGCACCATCACAAAAGTCGTAGTGGCAGTGGACGTTACGTCCGAAGTTATGGGGGCGACTGGTTTCGACGGAGTCGCCGAAGGGAGGTTTGCCCGCCGAGGTCCCCAAGATCCTCGTTAAACCATTGGGACACAACGAAACGCAGACGACTATTCGTATGCGCTGGCTGCCTAACCTAATTTAGGTAGCCCGACGGTCTAGGAGCCCGCCCTCGGCGCCTGACCGATCGCCGACAAGGAGGGCTAGCCAGGGGCAGTGCCCGTGGGTCCCGGCGAAACTCAAGCGGGCTGGCTTGGCCGGAAGCTTGTCGATCGGCGTCCGACCCGGCGACTAAAAAGGATCGACTATGCGGGTAGACGGCCTTCTGTAGGGACTTTCGGACGGGGGTTCGATTCCCCCCGCCTCCATTCTGCGTCGCTCGACGCGCTGCGCGCGCCGAGCTATGCAGAATGCCCTGCGAAGCTCGCGGGCGCACAGCGCCCGAAGAGCGAAGCAGGGCCACCGGTACCCACGGACAACCACCCATGAAATACGTTTATCTCCTGCGCAGCCTCTCCAGTCCACAGAAAACCTACGTCGGCCTCACCAACGACCTGAGCCGACGCCTCGAAGAACACAATTCCAGCAAGTCAACTCACACGTCGAAACACGTCCCCTGGCAGATCGAAGTGGCAATCCGATTCGATCGCGATGATCGCGCCACCGCCTTCGAACGCTGCCTCAAATCCGGCTCCGGCCATGCGTTCGCGAAACGCCATTTCTGGTCACAAGGGCTTGCCCTTCGTACCTCTCGTGCGCTCGGCGCACGTGAGCGAAGAAGGGGCCACGGGCGCATTCGATTCCCCCCGCCGCCACGTCTACTTCGCAGTGTCGTTCGGGGTCAGCACCCACCGGCGCAGACAACGCCCGACTCTCCTTCTGGTCACCAGCCGGGCCGATCCAGCGGGACGCCCGTCAGTGGTCGACGGGCTGTCCCTGCCAAGTCCCTCACGGTGCAAACGAAATCACCTCCGGCCGGAGGATAGTCTGCTTCCGGTCGCGGTCGCGCTCGGACTCACCTCACGTTTCCCAGTTCCTTCAAGCGTTTGAGCCGTTCCGGCTCATCACTGGGAAGCCACGGGTCCTTCGCGAGCAAGGCATAGGCCTGCGCGAAATAGGGAGTCGCGTCATCGTTTCGATTGAGGGCGAGCAGACACTCGGCAATCTCCTCGAATACGTACCCGTCCTGCTTTTCCTTCGTCGCACGCCATTCCTTCTCAAGCTGCCGATGCATGACGAGCGCCGAGTCAGCTTGGCCCTGCATTCGCAACGTCTTGGCCACACACCACGTGGCGATGCGGATTTCCGTGGGCTGCTTCTGCTCGACCCGTGCCAGTAGCGCTCTCTGGAACATCGTCAAGGCCGAGTCGAAATTCTTCTGGTCAAAATAATCCCAGCCGATGTTGTTGTAGAGACTCCCCTGCCAGCGGCGCGCCTGGGGATCGGCCGATTTCTCCGCCAGCGCCACGGCCTTCAGATTCCATCCCATGTGCTGCTCCGCGGGCGTGGCGATTGCCAGCATGTGCGCGGCGTCGACCGCGAAGAAATCGTGCCCGGCCTGGACGGCACGCTCCCACGCCTCCTGAAACAGCGGTGTGGCTTTCTCCTTCTGCTTCGAGGAATTGAATACCCGCCCACGTTCCAGCAGGTACCGCACCCGCGCCCGCTCCCCCGCGTCGCCGAGCGTCCGGGCGACCGAATCGAGCAGGGCGTGCGCCTCGGCAAACTTCTGTTGCAAACCGAGTGTCCGTGCAATCTGCGTCAAGAGCTCGGCTTGATATCCCCTGTCGCCGGACTTCTGCGCCACCGGAACCAGGGCACGGAACTGCGTCTCGGTCTCGGCCGGCTTGTCATAGTTCCAGAGCGAATCGAAATCCGGTTTCTGATCGGAGAAGGCGGAATCCATGGCGATGAACACTCCGAAAAGAACGACCCATCGCGGCATTTGAAATCTCATTCTCATGCGGAACTACAACTTAGGACCTCTAACAAGAAGACTCGTTAGACCGTGGACGCCGGGCATCCTCGCCCGGCGCGGCAACGGCCAGGCGGGGACGCCTGGCCTCCACATGGAATTCGGTCTTCTCTGACAGGATTCATTTTGTTAGGGGGTCTTATAGTCTATTCAAAAATCCCCGCGGGAAGCTGAGCTGGGCTCGAGCCGCCCTCCGACCGTACGCGCGAGCGAGGGCAAAAAAGTGGTCGCGATTTGGCCGCGGTACGACCTGACCCCATGTCCTGTATCACGAAATGGGGGTTCGCCCCCCCCGCCTCCACCAAATGACGCAACTGCGCATATTCCACGTCCGTACAAATGTCAGGTCAACAGGCTGCCCGACCACGCGTGCTTCCAGGCATTCGATACAGACAACGATGTCGGGACGTTCGGGCACACCGGCACGCCATCCTACTTGACCGACCGTAAGAACTCTCCGACAACGGCGTCCAGCTTCTCCGGCTGATCAAACCACAAACACACACGGGAATCGGGAATCATGGCCATTTGGATCTTTGGATTCATTTCCGGGATCCCCTGCCAACTGAGATGCGTCCAGGCATCCATGTACTTCTGGCCGGGACCAAGATCGACGGGGTCATGGCCCGGTTTCACGATCAGGGTCGGGATCGTCAGCCTGGCGAGGTCGAGCGTTATATCCTGCGCGTAGAACTCGCACAGATAGCGCACCCAGACATGGATTGGGGGTTCAGCGGCCTCGCGCCAGAGCCGGAGACCGCGGACGGGGCTGATCGCGTAATCGATGGGCAAGAAATTGTTGTCGTCCCATGTCTCACGAGTCACCGTCGCATACCAACTTGGTGCCATGTGGCGGTCGATGGCGGCAATGCGCTTATCCAACGGCACGCGCAGCGGCATGCGTGCGGTATCAGCCATCACGAATCGCGACGATCCGGATAGGATGATTACGGCGCGGGCATTCTCCGGGTGAGCCAACGCCAGGCGGAGGGCCAGTTGCGTTCCTGTGGCCCAATGCCCGACGAGGATTGGCTTCTTGATACCTTCTTGGGCTATGAGCTTCTCTAACCCGCGCATCGCCCCATTCGTCCACGTTTGCTCGCCGAAGCTGACATTGGTGGCCGGTGAGGGCGGAGCCGGTGTACCACCAAATCCGGCCAAGGTGACGGCGTACATCGTGTACTTGTCGCCCCATCGGGACATGAATTCGTCGAAGACATCGGCACCGAATCCGAGCCCAGGGATGAGGATCATCGGCTGTGGCCCGGATCCGACCTTCTTGTAGTTACCCAATTCGCCGAGGGTACCGGTTCTATAGCCCGGGGGATCAACGAAATTGTTCAATGTCGAGTCTTGGATCAGAATACGCCGACAGGTTTGCTGACAGTGTCCGTTCTCCGGGACAGTGACCACGACCGACAGGGCGGCGCAGACGATCGCCACTGTGCGCAGTTGGATTGACCGATCTCCCAAAGCCCAAGAATGTCGATTCACCAATTCCCCCATTGCAAGGTGAGCATTTCGATGCTACAATTACGGATATTAATTGTCGGAGTTTCCGAATTTGCAGGACAGTCAGAAGGTGGGTGCAAGAAGTGGCAACGATTTGGTCACGGCACGACTTAAGTCAATATCCTGTAACGCAATATGGGGGCACGATTCCTCGCGTCCACATTGGCGTCAGTGGTCACGGCCTTTGTTTTCGCGGCTCCGCTGGTCGGCTCTGCAATGACGTCACCGGGAAAGATAACCCATCGGTCTCAAGAATATCTGTCTGGGAGCAGCGATACCGGGAGACCCTCACAGAGATTTCGAGATCATCCCAAGGGAAGCATCAAGTCGTTCACAACGGCGATCTCCATCGCCAACGGGCCGAGCACCGCATCGGGGAATCGGCTCACACCGCGCAGTAT
>JACQFV010000090.1 GCA_016199865.1 Candidatus Zixiibacteriota bacterium
GGCTGGACTCCTTTTTACAGTCGTCTTCGCCTACTCGACCGCCCTCAGACCGGGTCGATCAAGAACGCGGTGATCCGCCTGGTTACCCTACGATCCCTGTGTGTTGCTCGATGCCGTCGGCGACCCCGGGGAGGGAGGACGAGTCTCGTCTTGGCGACTCGCCTCCTGTGGCTTGCGGCTATAGCCAAAGCATCAGCCTTCCCGATTATTCTTTCGGGGCTACTTACCGGATTCAGCTTCTATCGCTTCACCTCGCAACCTTTCCTTTCCTTGTGTTGGCTCAAGTTCAGGATACGGGTGGTTGACTAGACCTTACCCGGAGGGCTTCGCACCCTCTGGACCGAAGGCCATTTCCAGGTCTCCGGCTATTAAATGACGCTCCTTCGGAGCTTTGGGTGGTAAGCGGCGCTCCACTCCATACCAAATGTTCGCACTCCCGAGACCGCTACGCGGCCCCTGTAGAAGATACTCAGATGACAGCTACGATAGAAGCTGCCGAATCGCCGCGTCGGAAAACCCCACCAGCAGAGTCTTGCCTTTGCGAATCATGGGCGCGCGAAAATTGCCCGTGGGACCGCGCAGGTCCTCCAATGTGGTTTCGTCGGCTTTGAGGTGCCGGGCCGCTTGGCCTTTGGCGACAATGACTCGCTCGACCGTCGCCAGCAACTTGCGGGCCTCGACATCGCTCAGGGGGGCCTTACGGGAATTCCGTTCGTCGACGATCTTGGTCTTAGCTTTATCCAGCACCGCACGGGTGCGCTCGCAACTGACTCAACTGGGACGGTGGTAATAGAAGTCAATGGTGGCCATAATCATCTCCCTTACTTGCGTGGCTTGGCGCGCGGTCTGGGACCTTCGGCGATCGGGCGGCCCAGCTGGCTCTTGACCTTTTTCGAAAGTTTGGCAAACACAATTTCAAAGGAATTCTTAATCAGGGCTTTCAGCTCTGCCGGCTTGAGCGCGTCGTAACGTTCCAGCGTGACCCAGTGGTAACGGGCTGCATAGGGGGCCGGAATGACGCCGTTTCGCTCAATCAGTTCCACGAACGTCTCCGGCGCGCATTTGAAGGAGAGCAAGTGTTGCGAGGAGAGATCCAGATTAAGCACTGTGAACATTTTCCCCCCAATTAGGAAGACCAGGTCATGACCCCACTTGATGTCTTCGACGGCATGTGGGAACGAGAGACAATACGCGCGTATCTCTTCCAATTCCATGATCACCTCCGGAGGTTAGCGAGACTGAAGCCGGTAATCCAGATTCAATGTAACGGTTCAACCACCCGCGCATTAGAGCATCCAGCCGATACAGAACCGGGAGCGGTAGCGACCGGGTCAATCTGCTATACGGCGCTTACCCGGTCGCTACCGCTCCCGGTTCTGAATCCGTGCAGACCCCCTAATCAGTTACGATTCAATTAACTGTTATTCCCGTACCACCGGGTCCGTCCTTTTGTAGCAGAACCGATGGCCCTCAAACTGGTCGGAAAGCCGGATCGGCCGCTTCCGGCATCGTCCCCAAATATTCAGTACGATTTCGCTCTCCGGCTTCATCCTACAAGGTCGCCTGTCGACCATCCCGATCTTGTATTTCTCATCCACGATCGGCGTAACTGAAAGGTCCGCATCGCCATTTATGTGGATGCGGACGTTTTGCATTTAACCCACCGGCTTCCCAGGATCGCGGCATCCCGCTCACCGCTGCCGCCCGGACGCGTCATCAGAGTGCCGGCCCCCAGAGACGTATGACGCCGTCGGAACCGCCGGAGGCCAAGTAGCACTCATACGGCCACCACGCCACCGAGTACACCGCACTCGTGTGGCCGGTCAGCGTGCGCACGAGCCGGCCGTCGTCGCCTGCCCACACAAGCACCGTGTGATCGTAAGAACCACTGGCCAGTTGCGTGCTGTCGGGCGACCACGCCACCGAGATCACCGTACTTATGTGACCGGTCAGCGTGCGCACGAGCCGACCGTCGTCGGCTGCCCACACCCGCACCGTCTCATCCCCGGACCCACTGGCCAGTTGTGTGCCATCGGGCGACCACGCCACGGCGCGCACTTCACCAGTGTGCCTGGTCAGCGTGCGCACGAGCCGGCCGTCGTCGGCCGCCCAAACCCGCACCGTGCGATCATAGGACCCACTGGCCAGTTGCGTTCCGTCGGGAGACCACGCCACGGAGGACACCCAACTCGTGTGCCCGGTCAGCGTGCGCATCAGCCGGCCGTCGTCGGCCGCCCACACCCGTATCGTAGTATCATACGACGTACTGGCTAGTGCTTAGTTGCATAAGTTAACGATAGTATTTCTGAGCTGGGATCCCCTTACTTCTCGTTTGCGCCAAACGAAGGGTTTCGCCTTGGGGCCATACGCCGCGACAACCGCCTCGATCGCCTGTCGCAATTCGCTGAC
>JACQFV010000082.1 GCA_016199865.1 Candidatus Zixiibacteriota bacterium
CGTCAACGGGGAACCAACCCTGTTGCCGCAGCGACAGGGCGCGCAACCGCCGCTTCTCCAACAGGTCCGGGCTTCCCAGTGGTCTCATACATTACCTCCCACCCGGAATATGGGACATTACTTATACGTATGTCAATAGCCGCCAACCCGCCGTGGTGGTCCACGACGAAGACGGACGTGGTGGCAAACAGTTATCCTGCTATGGCGGTGGACACCGCGACCGGATCGGCCCATCGTGGAACCATCTACGTCGTATGGGCTGACAAGAGGAACGGTGACGCTGACGTTTTTCTCATCAAGTCGTCCGATCAAGGAGCGCTCGGTTCTTGGACTCAAACACCTATTCGCGTCAATCAGGATCAGCCAATTGGGAACGGCAAAGATCAGTGGCTGCCATGGGTGTCTGTCGATCCATCCGGTGGCGTCAATGTTGTCTTCTATGACTGCCGGAACAATGCCTCCGGAATACCAACGCGAGCTTACATGGCCCGCTCAGCCGACGGTGGTCAGACGTTTACGGACTTTCAGGTAAGTGACAAGGAATTCAATGTGTTTGGGCTGTGCGACTATAAGGAATCTCCGACAGGCTTTGTGATAGATTGTTCCAAGAAGTATATGGGCGATTACATCGGCATTACATCCTCTGCCGATTACATCTTCCCATGTTGGATGGAACCGAGGCCCTTCTCGACTGTTGAAAATCGTAAGATCTACAATATGGTCGTCGCCATCGTCCCTCGTGTGACTCAGGGTCTTCCCGGACACATTTCCACCTCGGAGGTGTGGAGCGCCACAAAATATATCACCGGCGACGTTGTCATCGATCCAGGTGTCACCGTTACCGTTCGTTCCGGCACCCGGATTGTTGTTAAAGAGAACCGTGACGACTACCACTCCGGACTCGATACCACCCGGGCCGAGATCATAGTCAATTATAATGGCGTTCTCAAAATCGACTCCATGGGTGATCCGCCTGTGTTCAAGGCGGATTCGAACCATATCGGCACTTGGTACGGAATCCGCACGGAGATCGGCGGTAAGATCGAATCTGGCCGGGGGTTCCAGGTCCGAGATGCTTACAAAGGAATCACGCTCAGTAACGGAAGCCTCGCCACCAGCTTGAGAGGTATTCGCGTCGAGAATTCTTCGCTTGCCGGCATCTGGGTCTCGAGCTCATTGGCGTCATTGAATCATGACACGGTCGTCGGTATCACCCCAGGATACGGGATCTATCTCGACCAGGCCGATCCGGAGGTCGATAGTTGTGTCGTTGACAGCTGTGAGAGTGGGATTTATTCGTTCGAGTCGTCGGGGATGCTCCGCGGGAATCACATCGATGGTCGGGGGATGTACGGAATCTACGTGTCCTCCGGGGGAAGCTACAACGATACGTTGCGCGTCGTGCGGGACAGCGTCAGCGGATACTTTACCGGCGCACATCTATTCGCCGGATATAAGGGACACTGCCGGATAGATAGCAGCGATTTCGTAGCGATCCGCGACACCGCATACCAGTCCCTCAGGGGTGTCTACGCATCACAGGACGCCGGGATCAAGATGCGGAATTCCAAGATTATTGACTATGGCGGCGTGGGGTTCTTTTCCTACAAGAGCAAAGCGGATCTCGGCAAGACGAAGCAAAACAACAGCCTTCCGTACGAAGATCCGGGTAACAACTCGATCTACTCGGCGGGAACGACCTATCCCTGTGACCCGTGTCGCGGGTGTTTATGTGTGGATTTTGGGAGTGTTCTGCACCTGGCAGACCTCTACTCGACAGACACGATTCGTGCCGAGAACAACTGGTGGGGCACGACCACCCCGTCGTCGGCTCTATTCTCTGGGCCCATTGACTATACTCCATGGCTCACATCGAATCCGTTGCCAAAAGTTGCGCCTCCAATTGGCCAAGAACGCGCGGAAGCCCGAAATGTTTCCTTGCTGACGCAGAACTACCCCAATCCTTTCAATCCCTCGACAAGAATCGGGTTTGAACTTGCATCGACGCAAAATGTTCAGGTGCGGGTTTTCAACATCCTTGGCCAAGTGGTCAAGGTGTTGGTGGATCAAGAACTCCCTGCGGGTAAACATGACGTGTCATGGGATGGGACCGATGATCATGGCTCCCCCGTGGCGTCGGGGATTTATCTCTGCCGTCTTGTCGCCGGTGGCGCGGCTGAATCGAAGAAGATGGTCTTACTCAGATAAACGGGAGGAGTCCGGCATGCGTATGACATTGAGAGTCATTGGCATCGTGCCGATGACGTTCGCGATGCTCGCCACGGCGACTATGGTACGCCCGTCCCAGGCAGAGACGCTTGTCCTGCCCGTGAAGACGCGCACGGTGACGTCCGATGATGCAAAAAGAAGCAGGTTGGTGGTTGATTTCGGGGATCTGGGCGGGATCATGGGCAAGCAGATCCTGTATGCGAAGTGCTGCCTCAATGTCCAGTGGGATACCTGTGGCGGCCCGGAGAATGAGGCCATCGTGATGCCTCTGTCGCCAAACTCGGACCCGGCCAAGATGTCCTATCAGAGTGTCTCAGATTCGCCGCCGGAGGGCTTGGCGGACAGTCTCGGATTCACCGTGAACGCGGGGCAGCGAAAGGACGGCAAACTCGAGATACTGCTGAATGAAGTTGTACAGGAATGGGCAAACGGGAAGATCACCAATCGTGGCCTCATCTTGATCCCACGAATGTCGGGTTGTCAGTATGACCTCACAGCCAGCGTGGATTTTCCCGGTACGGGTTGGGGTGAACTGGTCGTGGAATACGAGGCTGCTGCCAGTCGATAGGGTGATGCCCAGTGCGAGGGACCAATCATCCGGCTGAATAAAAGCGGCCTCTTGTTCGCCGTCGGGCTCTTCAGTCTGAGCTTGATCTTCCCGACTGCGGTCGTTTCGGAGGGGCTAGTTCGATCGGACGTCTTTCAGCTTCCGGTCATTCCCGATTGGGCCTTGCATACATCTGGAGTCCCTCCGAACGCTCCACGTCGAAGTGTCGCATCTGAGGCAAATTGTCCGTCCTCTACGGTATTCTGGCTGGGGCGTACCGACATTTGTGCGACACATTTCGATCCTCCCAGCGGAATAAACCAATTCTATGTTGACGACTTCACCAATAACCAAATCGTTCGTCATGATGTGGATAAGTCCCAGAATCATGTGGCGAATCCATTGCCGATTACGTATGGCGTGCCCTGGGTCGCTGCTGATTTGGATCTCGACGGCAACATCGAATTGGTGGTCCAGCGTGGTGACGTCGGCTTCGGAGGAAACGGGTATCTGGACATTCTCTCCGCCCCCACATGGACCCTGCGCCGCCGCTTCACGTTTCCTGACATGAAGGTGTACATGTTTGCGGTGGCGGTCAATGTCGATGCCGATCCCGACCTCGAGCTCTTTCTCACTCCCGGCGATTTAGGACAATCGCATGCCGTTTTGATTGACTACGACCGTGACTCCGCCAATTTTGTCATCGTGTCGGACGTGCCAATGCCGGAACTCACCACCGGGCAGGCCGCCATCGGCGACTTTGACAACGATGGTCGAGTGGAGTTCATCGTCGGGGGTGATTACGGTTACAAGCTGTTTGAATGCGACGGCAGGGCCTTAAACTACATCGGTCGTCTCGGTGACACTACGGCTCTAAACAACACACACGCGATCGCCGCCCGGGCCAAACCCGTCGATACACTCTATGCCCTGTTGGGACACTCAACCGACGACAGCATGGGGATGTACTACGAACTAATGAAACCGACCGGTGACAACACCTTCGAAAACGTGCATACGTTTTGGGAGCCACCGTACGGGGTCGGCGTCGATCCCTGTTTTGCCAGTGACGTTGATTGTGATGGACTTGATGAGCTCATCATGCAGTTCTATCCCACAGTCGAAAAATGGGAGTGGGATGCGCCCGCAGACAGCTTCGTACGGGGGTGCAGTTGGGATGAGGACTCTCTGGGGACTTTTCTATGGTTCCACGCGGTTGACCTCAACCAGGACGGGGTCGCAGAATGGGGTGTTGTAAACCATTTGAACGTATTTCTCGATATTCCTGATTCCTGCACCGGTTGCACGAACACCGGGCGATGTCCTTTCCCTGGGCCGTCGTGCAACTGCCCCTGCGGAGGAGATCCGCATTGCGATGGCCAAGTCAACATCCTGGACGTCGTGGAAACCATCGGCGTGGCGTTCCGCGGCACCAGCCCCACCTATGATTCCATGTGTCCACGGGATCGCACCGATGTCGATTGCTCGGGCGTGACTGACATTCTCGACGTCGTGAGGACCGTCAATGTCGCCTTCCGCGCCGGTGATGCGGCGACGGAATTTTGCAATCCCTGCACAAAATGACACGGGGCGCCCGCGTGAAGGAGCGCCCCGTGAAGATAAGGGGGTGGCTTGGCCAAGGTACTGGTTTTGGGGGGGGCAAAACGTTCCCCCGACCTTACCGCCCCCACAAATGTTAGCCGCTGGTCAGAGGGTCCCTACTCCTTCAACACCCATCCGCACCGTAATGTTGCGTCTGATGTTGTTCAGGATCGTCTGACGGTTGGCGGAACTGGCCGGATCGAGCCAGCCGTCACCGGCGCGGAACCACCGCCCGGCCTCGACCACGAGAGCACAATTGATGGTCTGTCCCGACGGAACCTCGAAAGCCCCCTCGACCACCACTTCCGACGTGTAATCCGAAACATACGTGAATCGGCTGGGACGCCCATTGCGCCAGACTGTTCCGGCGGCCACGATCGAGTGCCCGACCATGTCGTCGGTGACACCGGGATCCGACGCCTGCGCTGGCTGCAAGACGAACCGGACGTGATTGTAAGCCCCCGAAGTGACACTGGCCGTGGCCAGTTCGTTGTTCGTGCTGCCCAGCGCCACGACATACGGTCCCTTGAAACGGATGGCGTTGTCGTTTTGGTCGCGGTTTTGATCTTCCGCCGTGATGTTGGTGTCGGCCGGATTACCGTCGTTCGTCCAACGCAGCGACCGGATGACCAGCACCCCGCCGCTCAGCGTGACCGAATCGGGCGGGCGGCCGTCGATCATTGGCTGTGGCTGTGCGTCGCCGTCCCCAATTACGGCGCCGGTCGGCGCGCTGCGGTTGACGACGACCGTCCAGTGCGCCGTCGTGTCGAAAACCGGGCCCGTCGCGGGGTCCGATCCGCACCCTGAGGCGACCATGGCGATGGCCAGCAGGGTGAGTGTGACTGTGGTTGGTTTCATCGTTCCTCCTCTCTGTGCTCTCCGAATCAAAATTCCTAACGAATCAAAACCATCTTCCGGGTGACATGGCTTCTGCCGGTGTCCAGACGGGCCAGGTAAACGCCGGAGGCCACGCCCTGCCCGTGGTCATCCCGGCCGTCCCAGACGATCTGGTGCGTCCCCGGCGTGCTCGCGCCCGAAACCAGCCCCGCCACGCGGGCGCCGAGGATATTGAAGACGTCGAGCGTCACCGGCTGCGTGCCGTCGGTGGTGTAGCTGATCGTGGTGGCCGGGTTAAAGGGATTGGGCGCGTTGCTCAGATCCAGCGTGTAGGTGATATCGTCCCGGCCGTGATCATCCAGCACGTCAGCCACCAGGGAGACCATAAAATCGCACGTCATGGTCGATCCCGACGGCGAGATGTTGGTCACCGTCACGTAGGTGGGCGTCCCTGTGTAGTCGTTGGAATTCGGCGTCGTGGCGGCCGAAAAGGTCGTCTTGCTGGTGCTGCCGGGGAAGGGATCGCCCGTGTCGCCGTAATCGGTATTCTGCTCCAGTTCCCACAGGGCGTCCGCCTGCTCCAGCGCCACCCAGTAGTGCCCGCTGGACGTATGTCCGGGATACCATTCGTTGGTGTTCGATCCTTGGGTATCGTCGATGTGCCAGATCAAGAGACCGGCGCTGGGAAGACCGGTGTCGTACCCGAATTTCTGTCGATTCTCGATCAGGAAGTACTGATTGCCGACCGCACCGTTGGCCCAGAGTCGAAACACGGTGGGGGAGTCTTCGACCCTGGGTAGCACCGCGCCGGAGGTGTTCCCGCCGACGTTGGTCGGAGTCAGGAAACCGGCCTGGTACTTGCACCAGGCGTCCATGTGCGCGGGGGATGACCCCAGCGTGCCGTTCCACGCCCCGTTCGCCATAAGCGACCAGCGCCCGATCCCGCGCGAACTCCCGTCCACGTCGTAGAGGTCCGGCAGGCCAAACAGGTGCCCGATTTCGTGCGCGTAGACGCCGATGGTGATGTCACCCGGCGACGTCCAATACTCCGGCTGGATTGAGTAGGCGCTGACGTACACCCCGTCTTTGAGCCGTGGGCTGATCCCCCATTTGTGGGACCAGATGTCCGTGAGTTGGCCGGAGAACTCCGCCCCGCGTCCGGCATGGACGATCACCAATCCATCGACATATCCGTCGCCGTCGTTATCGTAGTTGGCGAAGTTGACCAGGGGGTCAATCAAATCGGCCAAGTCCTCAGTCAGTTTCTGGGTATTGTGCGGATAGGTGCCCAGTCCATAGTTGTTGTTGACGTAATAGGCATAGGTCTGCGGCAGCCGCTGCCACCCCAGCGAGGAGGGCAGATTGACCGTGACCATATCGATGGATCCATAGGTGATCTCGCGGTAAAAATCATGGACGGTGCCGGCCTGTACGCCAAAGATCAGCGTGTCGAACTTGAAGGAGGGAGTCGAAGCGATCTTGTCGGAGAAATCGACGCAGATGGCCAGTATATGGAAAGTTCCGGTCACGTGCGCCCCTTGCGCGAGCCCGCCCGGCTGGCAGATGCCCCGTTCTTTAAATCCCGCGCGCAGGGAGTCGTACTTGGCGACCGCGGCCGCCATCTGCGGCGAGTAGCGGGGACTCTTGCCGTCTCCGGGATAGGGGGGCATGCCGGCGGCATCGAACAGCCGTCCGGAGAAGCCCAACGCCAGCAGACCCAGAAGTCCGCCCCGCACCACTTGCATCAACTGTCGCCGTTGCATCGCACTCCATCCTCTCAAAAGATGATGTCCATCGTCGTGGCGGCGGCGAGGCCGCGCCCGCTGCCGATCCACACACCTTGATTGATTCCCAATGACCAATCCCAGTGAAGCGGTCCGAGGTGGATTCCCGCGCCGCCTCCGAGCGCAAAGTTCCCCGCCTTGTCCACTGACCCACCGAGTCGAAGTGGGATGACGCTTCCCAGATGATGCTCCATCCCCGCCGATAGGACCGGGGTGGCGCCGTCCAGCGACCAGGGCGAAGCCGACGATGCCACCTCGACGGAGAGCCGTGTCCGCTTGAGTCCATAGCCAAAACCCAGACGCACTCGCGCGGGCAAACCGCGATTGACTGCTGCATGAGGAGCGTCTGATTGGTCAGCAACCCAGAGGGAATCGCGGAAGTTGTCGACCGTCAGGTCGGCAAAAGTCAAATCGTAGTGCTTGAGCCGAACGTCGCGGTTCCAATGGATGGTGTTGATCAGATTTTCCACTTTCAGAGAGATGATGGAACGGCTGGATGGCTCCCAGGCCGCACCCAAGTCCAGACTCCCGCCCCAACCGCCGGTGGCGCTGAGCCAGTCGCCCGTGAGGCCGCCGGTCAGCCCGCTGGTTTGGGTGGCAAGGTCGGCGCGGACATTGTCGGCTTCCGAATAGTAGAGACCGTGCAGGTAGGCCGCCGAGAGACCCACGCACAACGGCCGGCGATTGATCGACCAGACGGTTGTGCCATAGGAAATCGCCGCTTTTCCCGCCGCCATCGCTTGACCGCTCGATCCGGCAAAATTCCAATCGCCCTGGTCGGCGTTTCCATGAAGCAACAGATCAATCACCTCACGGTCGACCCGGCCCGATGCCGCACCGAAGCCCGACAGTGCAAATCCCCACGATCCGGAGTGCACGGCGAGCGCCGAAATGTCGCCATTGGCGGTCAGCACCTGTCCCTTAAGTGGGATGCGGCCCAAGATCGCTTGCTTGTCGGTCTCATCGAGCGTGGCGCCGCTGTAGCGCCGATAGTCGGTCAGCCCCAGCCCATTGCTGCGCAAACCGCCGCCGACACTGAAGAGACGCACCTCAGTTCCATCGCTCCGCTCCAACGCCAGATGAGCCGGATTGGCAAAGAGCGCGTCGATCCCGAAGGCCAGAGACAAGTCCGCTCCCGCCGTGCCGACGGCCAAAGGCGTCAACCCAAACGCCGTTCGGGGAACGCACATGATCGCCAGTACCAGTGGGCCCATGATCGCGGCGCGCCGAGCCGCGCTCGCCCGGCCCGTCGGATGATTGATCGTTCTCGGCATGATCGTTCTCACATCGTGCTCCCATCACCCATCTTCAGATCCAGCCGCGCCGCCGCCGTCCATTGCATCTCGTCGTCAAGCGAAATGCGGGCGGGCTGCCCCTGACCAGGGCCCAGGAGCGTGATGGTTTCATTCGCCCAGATGCGCTCGTGTTCAAACAGCGCGATCTTGTCTTCGGCGACTTCGAATTCGAATGTCGACGTTACGGGAGCCACTGCATGGCCAGAGCCGTCCGTCGCTGCGGACGCCAGTGTCACGGGGCCGAACTCCAGTGTCGGCGCCGTGTCCACCGAGCCGGAGTCTGCCGCCAGACGGATGGCGAACGTGCCTCCCAGCGGGAAGCGATTGCTCACGACGATCGTGATCCTGGCGCCGGCCAGACGGCCGGTGCGGTCGCGATAATCTTGCGAGTTCAGATCGATCATTTCCGGAGTCCCGTTCAATGTCACGCCGTCGAGGTAGAGATTCGGTCCCGCGGAAGCGATCCCCGTCAGGGCGAAGTAGTCGCCGGCACCGAGAGTCACTGACGTCGGTGAGCCGCCGAAGGTAATCTGGGCGTCGACGGTCATACTGCTGGGCAGCGGGTGTAAAGGCGCAATGCCGTGCGGGATCGCAATGTCCGTGACCGTTGGCTGTCCGGTCGTGGCCGCGCTGATGGTGCCATTGACCGGCAGGTCCAGCCCGGTGTTCGTCCGCAAACGCCCGCTCATCGTTGCGCTCAGACCTATAGACGATGTCACCTGCAGGGTTAGGCCCCAATCGTCGAGACCCGCGCTGTCCAGGCCGTTTTCCCAATTGATGTGCGCGCTTTGGACTCCGGTCGACACTGTGGTCTGGCCAACGCTGCCATGCAGGGACGTCAACTCCACACCGCTCCAACCCAAGTCGTACCCCACGTCATCTCCGGCCGCCACGTTGACGATCTGGCCACCGGACCCCGGCGAAGAGGCGGTCACGTCGAAACGGAGCGCCGATGGTCCTATGGACGCCTGATATAGGGCTCCCTCCAGTTCCGCGGTCGCGTGTGTTGAGCCGTATGGTTCGACGGTGCTCGAGCCGGAGATTGGTTCGCCTCCGCTTACCACGTCGGGGAGGGTCCATGCCAACGTCAAAGGCAGGGCCGAGTGATTGGTCCAGTTGATCGCGATCTGGCCGCGGCGGAATTCGGCGCCCTGCAGTAGGTGGTGACCGCCGAATGTGATCGTGTCGCTACGGACACTCAGGATCGGATCAATCGCGCCACGGGCGCGCGAGGCCCGCACGCCTTCCGGCAGCGACGCTGCGACGACAAGCCGTTTGTCCGCGGCCGTCAGGATGGTCCCGCCCGGTGTGTGGAAGTGCAGTTCGAATTCCCAGTTGGGCGTGAGTACGGTGCCGACCATAGGGGCGGTTCCGTGCGCCGCATCACCGCTTTGAAGCGGTCCGGGAATCGCAACCGTGGCGAACGCCGCTGGGGATCCGACGTTGCGCAGCACGATCTGGAGCGAATCCAACGACAGCCCGGTCTGGTTCTGCACGTCGACACGGACCGTTCCCGAGATGACGTCGATCGAATCGAATGTGGTGACCGGCGGAAGTTCATGATTCGCCTCGCCGGAGAAGGCAGCGACAAACCCCGACGGTCCGGAGTACAGATCGGACAAAGGCAGGGTCGACTCACTCTGCAGCCCGATTCCGAGAGTGAAATCGCCGAGGGTCACCTGCGAGGTACGGGTGCCATCTTCCAAGGTCAGATGCCCCGCGAGGCGAACCGTGTCGAGGGGCGCCTTGATGTACACGGCCAGCCCGGAATCGGCTTGCCAGGTCAGGGCGTCGATGCCGGCGTGGCGGGCGATGTACTCAGTGTCGATGCGGCGGCTGGCCAACGGCACAGCCAGCGTAACTGTCCAGTGAGGCGATTGCGGAGATTCAAGCCCGCATCCTGAGAATCCGAGATCGGTCAGAACAAAAAGGCAGACGCAGGCGATCGCCATTCTCCATGCAGATGATGTCGTGCCATGTCTTGGACCAAGCGATGCCATCGTCCCCCCGTTTGCCACAGAATCTGCCCATCCTCCGTCGGTCGTTGGGCAAAGTCCATGCCGCCGTCTTCAGGGCCGCTGGGCAATCTTTGACCAAAGCAGAACATGTTATCGGCCAATTGATTAGCGTTGCCGAAGTGGCGTTCTCGAACACGCTTTCCTATCGCCAGATGCGCGTGACACTGGTGCTCTATGGGGCAATGGCGATGGTCGCGGGTCAGAATCCGTGGGCGGAGAGACTCGACGGAAACAGTGTCACTGCCGCCACAATCGCACCCAAATAACTTTCCGGTCTGCGAATTGCTGAGCGCAAACTTTGCGACGCAGAAACCACTGGAAATCCCAGAAAGTCCTTGACAAATGCGCAGTTGCGACGGAAGTTGAAGCGGATACAAGGGGCAATAGCCCCAGCGAATTCAAAATCACCAACCGCAAGAGGTCGACTTGAAATGAACACGAATGTTAGCTGTTTTTGTGGAGGCGAATGAGATGGCACGATTACGCTACCTAATGGCCATCTCCCTGGCTCTGTCTCTGGTGATGCTGCCTGTATCCGTCGTTCGAGCGGATGACCCCAATCCGAACAGCAACGGGTATGGCAACCCACAGGATGGCCACCCATGGGATGATGGACTGACCAATGGGAATGACCCCGGTCCGGGCTCAGACACTCAGCCGCAAGGCCTCTCGACTCCGCGTCCTCCGTCCGTGTTGCACCCATCGATCGCCAGAGTGCCCGGGGGAGCCGCATGGATCGCGGATGCGATCTGGAGCGCTTGGCGCAGTGTGATCCAAAGCCGGATGGTGGTCCGACAGAAGACGTTCAGTTCGCGTTACCGCCGCTGAACTGAAGGACAAATGAAGCCCCTCCCTCACCACGACGCGACGGCATCGCGTCTGCCGCTGCCACGGGTCTATCTCCTCTTGGAGGAGAAAAAGTGGGACGAAGCGACTGTCCTGCTTGAGCAACTGCGGGATTCCTTAGCGTCGGAACCGCACGCACCGGAACATGGTGAATGGCACCTGCTCTCTGCGCGATTGGCGGTCGAGACTGGACGGTACCGTGACGCGGTCGACTTGGCGCGACAGGCATTGGCCTTTTTCCAATTGACGTCGGCCGACGATTTCCTCGGAGAGACCCACAGTATCCTCGGTCTGGCCTACCTCGGGTTGGGCGAGACCAAGAACGCCGGCATTCATGCTCGCGATGCCTTGGCGATCTACCGGCGCTTGGGTGATCAGCCGGGCATGATGCGCGCCTGCAATGATCTGGCACACATCCACTTTGTGCGGGGCGACTATGCCGCTGCCACAGAGCATCTCACTGATGCGGTCGAGATCGCGCGACGCCAGAATGAACCCGACCGCGAGGCCATGTTCCTCGGCAACCTCGGTCGTGTCTTTCTGCTTCAGGGCGAATGGAACAGAGCGGATCAGGCATTGAGCCAGGCGCACGTCCGTGCGGCCGTCGCGGGCAATCAGACGTCGGTCGGCCGCAACCTTCTGTCCTTGGCATTCCTGGCCGTTCTGCGTCATGATTTTCGTCTGGCGAGCACCCGTCTGGATGCAGCCCTCACCGCCATCGAGGCATCCCATCTGGTTCGTGAGCGGGCCATTTACTTTGAGTACTCCGGCTGGTGGCAGTTTGAGCAAAGGCATTGGATCGCCGCCAAAGAATCGTTCCGTCGGGCGCTGGAGATTGGCCGTCGGCTGAGCGCCGAAAACGATCTCGTCTCCCAGTCCCTGCGCGGCTTGGCCGAGTGTGATGCGGCGCTGGGTGACTGGAACGAAGCCGCCCGCATGGCGCGTGAGGGATTGACTGTCGCGATTGCCATCGCCGAGCGTTCCGAGGTCGGCTGTCTCTATCGTGTACTGGCCCGTGTCCTGGCGCATCTCGGCGAGTCGGAGGAGAGCTCCGCCTGCCTGCAGAAGGCGGATGAATGTCTCGCCGCGGTGGGGGACGTTTATGAACTCGCGCGTCTCGAGACCGTGCGCGCGGAGATCCTCGCCATTCTGGAACCGGCCAACACGTCGGGACCAATCACGGCCCTCGAAAGGGCATCCGCGCTCCTTCACCGACTGGGAGCCAAAGAACAACTCGCCCAAGTTCAGCTCCAGCTCGTCGAGGCCCTGGCCCGAACCGGGCAAATGGCCCGGGCTGTTGCCACGGCACGGTCGGTTCTGGACGATCGACAGCTGCGATCCTCGGGCCAGGATGCCGACGTACTCAAAACTCTTGCTGGGCGATGTGTCGAGCATTCGCTCTCCGGCGACAACGAATTCCGTCTCGGCGGCATGCCGTGGACCCCTGCCGGCGGGCCACCGGACGAGGCCCCGACGGACGGTCATGATCTCCAGTCGGCGATCGACTCATGCCGCACGCGCATCAATGCCTCGCGCGTCCTGTTGGTGGAGGTGACCGCCGATGGCGAGCGCACCGGACGCGTGATGGCACAGGCGGGAGCCGACGACGTCTTTGCGCGCCGTCTGGCGACATTCGCGGCCAGCACCTATCAGACGGAACTGCCCACCGACCGGCCGCGCTTTTTCTGGGCTCTGCCCCCGTCGTCGACGTTGGCGACCCATCTGTCCGGCGACGGCACGCGCACGCCCGTCTCCGTGATCTCAGTGCCTGTCGAACTCGGCCCCCAGTCATCGGGAATTCTTTATGCCGACCTCGTCGCCGAGAGCGGCGCCCCCTCCCCGCCCGGATTTTCACCGCGCGATTTGGATTTCACCGTGGCTTTCGCCGAAGTCGTCGCGTGGCGCTCGGTCAAGCTCCGCTCCGAGGGATTGATGCGCGATGTACGGCGCCTCCGCGACCAGTTGGGCCGGGAATGTGAGTTCCCCAGCATCATCACACAGAATTTAGACTTCCGGGAGACACTGGCCCGGACGCGGCTGATTGTTGACGCCGATGTCTCCGTCCTTCTGCAGGGAGAGACCGGCACCGGCAAGGACCTTCTGGCCCGGGCGATCCACTACTCAGGGGTTCGCCGCGATCGCCGTTTCGTCTCAGTCAATTGCGCCGCCCTACCGGAGACGCTCCTAGAGAGCGAACTTTTTGGCGTGCGTCGCGGTGCCTTCACCGGAGCCGATCGCGACAAAATCGGACTATTTGAAGAGGCCGATGGTGGGACATTCTTCTTGGATGAGATCGGAGAAATGCCCCTGTCGATCCAGACCAAGCTCCTGCGGCTTTTGGAATCCAAGGAAGTGGTACGATTGGGGGACACCAGGCCGCGGCCTGTCGACGTTCGGGTGATTTCCGCCACGAACCGCGATCTCTCTGACCAGATGGAGCATGGCGGGTTTCGGCGCGACCTGTATTATCGGCTGACGCCCGTCGTGTTCACCCTTCCGCCGTTGCGGGAACGTCGCGAGGACATTCCCCTCTTGGTCGACCACTTCCTCGATCTTGTGGCGGAGCAGACGGGACGGCGCGCGACCTTGGCCCCGGAAGTCACAGCGGCGCTATGCACTTATCAATGGCCCGGTAACGTCCGTGAATTGGACAATGAGATCCGTAAGCTGGTCCTGTTGAGCCAACCCGATTCGGTCGTCGGGCCGGATCGTCTGTCCAAGAAAATCCGGGAGACCTCGGCGGACGAGGCCTCCGTGCCGAGCGACCAACCGATGCCCGATCGTTTTTCGCTCTACGATCATGTCGCCCAGATCGAACGACGCTACATCGTCCGCGCTTTGTCGGAGACCGGGGGCGTGAAGAAGCACGCCGCGCAACGGCTGGGAATCCCCGAATCGACTCTACGCCTGAAAATGAAAATGTACAGTCTCGGCTCTGACTAACGGCTTCATACCGGTTTCGATCTCACCGGCCGTTCCCTGTTCATGTGGACGGCCGCTTTTGTTTGTGAACCCGCTGGACTATCTTGCCGAAGATCGCCATGGATCTGCGACCCGCCATCCGCCGCTGGACCATTCTGCCGCCTTTGGAAGCCGATGTTCTGACCCAAATGGCCTTCGATGCCGTAATCTTGGATCAGTGCGAACAGGCCGAAGACGACGGATATCTTCGCTTCTATCGCATGACCCCGGCCGCCCTCACGATCGGGTATCATCAAAAGTGGCAACGCGTCATCGATCCAGAGGCCTGCCGGAAGCGGGGCTGGGAATGGGCCCGTCGTCCGACGGGCGGGGGAGCACTTCTCCACGCCAATGAAATCAACTATGCCGTTGCGATGAGCACCTCCGGCTGGTCGCGACAGGGGAATGTCGGGGTTCAATCCGTCTTTCAATTGATTGCCGATGCCATTGTCTCAGGCCTGACTCGCCTGGGGTTTGGTGCAGATATGCATGTCGGGATGGGGAGGGTAGCCGGATCCGAACGCTTCTCGCAACACGGTCTCTGTGGTCGCAGTGTAACCGGTCACGAGATTTCCCTAAAAGACGCCAAACTGGTTGCCAGCGCGCAACTTCTTCGGCCCAAAGGGGTTCTGCAGCACGGCACGATTTACCTGACCGCCCCATCAGCGAACGATCGCTTCTGGCCCGCCGACCCCACCGAGCCGGAGACGGGAAGACTCAAGATGAACTGGGCCGATCTTGGCGCCAACAGGTCATCCATGTGCTGGCAGGAGGTGGCTGGAATGCTCGAACTCGGATTCCGGCAGCGTTGGGGGATCGATACCGAATCATGCACGCCAACGACCTCACTTCGTTCGACCGTCCGCTCGCAGGAAGAGTCATGGCAGAGGGTCGATTGGAACCGCCGCCTCTGAAAAAAATTTGACCGGGCGGGAATATTCTCCCATCTCGTGAATAATGGGATGTGAACGGGGCGGCGTGGATCCGCAGGATGGCCCCGGTCAGGTGACGTCTCATGATCGATTGCACAGGGGTTTCCGCTTGACTTCCGTGCGTACCAAAGACCATCCTTCCGACTTGTGCCCGGACCACGAGCCGCAGGCAACCGTGGTCGGCACAATCATCTGGGCCGTTCGACACACGCTGTTTCGACGCTCGACCGTGAGCCGACGCCGCCAGATTGTCGAGGGCATAGAGACCCATGAGGGAGGACGCTGATATGGTCGTGAGCGGATCGGGCCGTCGCACCGTGATCCGGGGCTTGATTGCTGTCGTGGCCTTGGGGGTGCTGATCCAGGCCGGGATGGTCTGGGGGGCGGTGACCGGCAAGGTCTCCGGGTTGGTCATTGATAAGAAGACGAAGGACCCCCTGATCGGCTGCACCGTCCAGATCGAGGGAACAACACTGGGGGCGCTCTCCGACCTGGACGGCAAGTACACGATTCTGTCGGTTTCGCCGGGCGAACACGCTGTGCACGCGAAACTGATCGGTCATACCGACATGATCACCCAGAACGTCATCGTCAAGCCGGACCAGACGACCGTGGTCGATTTTGACATGGAGGAAAGCGCCGTCCAGCTCCAGCCGATCATCGTCAACGCCAAATTTGAGATGATCCAGATGGATCAGGCCAGCACGAAGCGCGACGTCACCGCCGAGAAGATCAAGACTCTGCCGGTCGTCACCATCGGCGACATTCTCAAGACACAGGTTGGGGTCACGGTCCGCAACGATCGCTTCCACATCCGCGGCGGACGTTCATCCGAACTTCTCTACACGGTCGACGGTGTCTCCATGTCGGACCCGCTCGGCGGGCGGGGCCCCTCGCAGACTCTGAGTCTGTCGGGCACCGAAATCGAAAATGTCTCGATCATTAAGGGCGCTTGGTCACCGGAGTATGGCGGCACGTCCGGTATCGTCAACGTGAACACCAAAGAGGGCGATCACGACGTCACCCGCGGGCACGTTCAGTACTTCACCGACAATTTTGGCACGTCGAATCTCAACAAGTACTCGTTCAACCTCCAACGGCTGGAATTCACCCTCGGCGGTCCGGAGCCGCTCTTGACCCGACGGCTTCTTCCCGCGTTGGGGATGAAGAACATGGCTGAGAAACTCTCCTATTTTGTCAGTTTCGATTTCAACCGGTCGGACGGGTATCTCGCCTGGAACAAGTACACCTCCCCGACCGCGCCGGCCACCTATCGGGACACGAAATTTCTTGGGATGATCATCCCGGACCGGGAGCATAACATCGGCAACGCGCTGGTCAAGTTGACGTACCGGCTGCATCCGGATATCCGCATGGTCGGCCAGTTCAAGCGCAGTTATGAACGGTCCCGGCTCTGGGACTGGAACTTTCGCTACACGCCGAACACCGAGTCCTGGTCAGAGGACAAGAATGATCTGTACAGTGTGCGGTGGACGCACAACTTGAGCCCCTCGACCTATTATGAAATCTTGGTGTCGGAATTCAATCGGAATTATTGGGAGCGGCCGGGCGATCCCAACGTGCCGGGGGGCACGCTCAATCCGGACGATTTTCTCTTTTCGAACCAATCGGACCAGTACACCGACGTCAACGGCAACGGGCGTTGGGATCCGCCGGAGTCGTTCATCGACGTTTACCCGGACGGGAGATACACGTTTGGGGATCGCTACTATGACCGCGACGGCAACGGCCATTACAATGGCCCCACCAAAGACAATCCCCTCGGCGACAGTCTGACCTACGATTTCAACGGCAACGGACAGTACGACGCCGACAGCGGTGAGCCGTTCGCCGACCGCAATGGGAACGGGGTCTATGATCCAGGGGACCTTCTCACCCGGGATGGGAATTTCAATGGCCAGTATGACCCCCAAAACGATTTCAACATATATGCCACCGGCAGCACTCCCAACGACAAGCCGGAGCCGTTCATCGACGGTGACCAGTCACTGGGTGAGCCCTATGAAGACATCAACCGGAACGGTGCTTGGGACAGCGTCCTGGTGGGGTATCCGCTGGGTGAGCCATACAAGGATCTGTCCTATGACGGCAAGCACCAGGGAGCGGCGGATCCCTGGGTGCCGGGCGTTCCGTACCACGACTTGAACGGAAACGGCGTGTTTGACCCGGGCGGCAGCGGCACGTCAGGATCCTGGTCCACCAGCGACGTCAATTACCGTCTGGGAGACCCCTTCTACGATCGGAACGGAAACGGGCGCCGCGATCCGGCCGATGGATTTTATGACCAGGGTTACACGCAGAACGCCACCTGGCACCAGCGCAACCCGAAACAGACCACCGCCAAGTTCGATCTCGTCAGCCAGGTTCGCCGGGAGCACGAAGTGAAAGTGGGAGGGACCTACGAAATTGACGATCTGAGGTACAACGAATTGCAGCAACCCTACATCCGGTACACCGGCGCCCCCGACGGCGGACCTTTTCCGGGACGGGGCGTGCTTCGCGACTTCTATCATCAGACCCCCAAGACCGGCGCCTTCTACATCGTGGACAAGATGGAGTACGGGCAGATGATCGCCCAGGTCGGTTTCCGCTACGAATACTTTGTCCAATCCAACCGCCTCGATTCGACCCAGACGGTGTACGCCGACTCGTTGCACGCGAGCAATTATCGGGACAAGTTCGCGCCGCGCATCGCGTTCTCGTACCCGATATCCGACCGGGCGAAGGTGTTTTTCAACTATGGCCATTTTTATCAGCTGCCGGAACTCTTCCAGATGTACCGCCGTTCGACCCAGTTGAACAGTTCCACGGGCTCGATCGGCAACGTTTCCCTGGATTTCGTCAAGACGATCAAGTACGAGTTCGGCGTTCAGTACATGCTGTCATCCGAATACTTGCTGTCGTTCCAGGGATTCTACACGGATGATTTTGGGCGCGTCAGCGAATCGCAGCAAGTCGGGGTGCGCTCCGACCAGGCGCGCAACGTCTACCAGAACTCAGACTATTCGCGGGCCCGCGGCTTCGAGGTGGAATTGGAGAAGAAGTACGGAAATTACGTCTCGGGATCGATGACCTATGATTTGTCATGGGCCTACGGCAAATCCTCGGCGGAGGCGCTGGATTACTTCGACAATTTCTACAACCGGACCGGCAGCACCTTTCGCATCCAGGAGTTCCCCCTGGATTGGGATCAGCGTCACAAAATTACGTTTATTCTGGATCTGAGAGTTCCGTCGCATGACCATCCTAAGCTGTTCGGTCTCACACTGCCGGACAACTTTGGTTTGAATGTTTTCTGGCAATATGGCTCGGGATTCCCGTACACGCCAACCGACCGTCATCCCGGCGTGGCCCGCACGCTCGTTCCCGGTGAAAGCCCCGCGCCCGGATCCGAGCGGTACCCCTCACAGAGTAACGTCGATCTGCGATTCAACAAGGATTTCAAGCTGGGCCGTCTGGACTACACGTTCGAGATCTGGGTCAACAATCTGTTCGACAAGCGTGATCTCCTGCAAGTCCACGCGGAGACGGGCCGCGGCGAGACAGATCTTGTGTCCAATGAAGTGATTTACCAAGGCGACCAGGCTCCGAATCCCAGCAACTGGAGTTCCGGCCGCCAAATACGAATTGGCGTGGGGATGAACTTCTGACGAATGTCGCCCGCGGGGCAGGTCGAGGGGATGTGGTGAGGAGAATCGTATGAGACGAGTTGGATTGGCCGGTCCTGTGAGCCGACGGTGCGGACGGCTGGGTTGGATCGCCTTCTTATTCACCATGGCGTTCTCCGGCAACCCCGGCCCGCTGGCGGCACGAGCACTGGATCCCGCGCCTGCCAATCGCAACGGAACGGGAGACCCTTCCGCGATCGTGACCCCGGCGACGGTGCCGATCGTCCATCGCCGCATCCACTATGTGGGCGATTTTTGGACGTCCTTTGCCAATGATGGGACCTTTGGTTCCAACCATGGCGGTCTGGGCTCCGATCCCCGGGACAGAAGTCCGCTGGGGATAACCTGGACGCCGTCGGAGGAATTCCCGGGCGGCAGCCGGGTGGACTATCTCTACGTCGGCTCCCTCTGGATTGGCGGAATCGTCGGAACAGACACGACGGTGAGTATGTCGATCACCAGCAGTTCCGCCCCAGTCAATGAATTCAACGGCTTCACACTTGTGGAGAGCGGCCTGCCGCCCAACTATTCAAGCGGCTGCGGCGAGTTCGGCATGAACAAGCACTTGGAACAGACGTACTGGTGTGTCTACTATGACACGATGATTCCCAACACGACGGATGCGGTCGACGCCCGCCCGCACATCCCATTGGGACTGGAGGTCACGCAGGTATCGCACCAGTCGTCCGATAATTTCTCCCGCCGCTTCGTGATCTATGACCTGCAGATCAAGAACATCAGCAATCATGCCATCGACAACATGTACATGGGCATCTTTCAGGACAACGACTGCTATTACGAACTGCAGACGTGCTCCACGGAGAACAAGTACGATGACGATATTTCCGGCATTGTGACGACGTGGCCCAATCCCCGCAATCCGGTTTACACCGACACCCTGAATACGATGTGGGCCGCGGACAATGACGGTGATCCGTGCGTAGGCGGGGTATTTCCGCGCGTTTCGGCGCGCGGCGCGGTGGGAATTCGCATGCTCCGCGGGCCGGCGGGCGCGCACCTCAGTTTCAATTGGTGGCCGCCCAACTTCGGCGGCGCCTCCTTCGACTGGAGTCCGCACCTGATCACGGACACGCGCAATCTGGGTACCGGCGGCTCCGGTGATCCCGTGGGTGACCGGAACTCGTATTGGTATATGGCCAACGGCGAGATCGATTACAGCCAGCTGTTCTCCGGCGTCGACTTCACGGCGCAGGGATGGCGGAAACCGCCGGCGCAGGCCTTTGCCTGCAACATCGCCAACGGGCTCGACACGCGGAACGTGATTGCCCTGGGGCCGGTTACCCGACTCGATCCCGGGGAGACCGTGCCATTTACTTTTGCCATAATCGCGGGCGCCAACGTCCATCGGATCCCGGATAACCAGTTCGATTGCGCCAACCCACAGGCCTACCTCAACCGCATGGATTTCAGCGATTTTGCGAAGAACGCTTGGTGGGCGGGTTATGTGTTCGACAACTACGGTGTGGACACCGATGGTGATGGATACGCGGGAGAATACTATCCGCAAATCGGAAGCGACACGACGAGAGTATACTACACCGGGGACGGCTGTCCGGATTTTTCGGGACCGCGTCCGCCGCCCTGCCCGCAGGCCCGGATCATCACCTGCAACGGCGCAGTCTGCGACACGGTGCGCAGTATGACAATCAGTTCCAGTCCGGGACAGTTGCGGCTCTGGTGGACCGGTCAGCGAACCGAACTGGAGGTCAATTCCCTGCTGCGCGCGAGAGATTTCGAGGGGTATCGGGTGTACGTTTCGGCTCGCAACTCCAGGGATGACATTCCCTCGAGCGAGGAGTATTCATTATTGGCCAGTTGGGACGTGATCGACTATCGGCGCTACACGTACGATGACCACCTCGAACAATGGCTCATCAGCTCCAATCCGGCCACCGAGGAGCAGTGGTACGCGCAATTCCAAAACCAGTCCAATCCGTTCAAGGGCCCGAAGGCCTATGACGCGCCGTCCTTCGAGCGGGCGTACCGTTACATGGCTCCGGATACAGCCGGGCACCCGGTTGAGAAGTACGCCTACTTTGCGCCCCAGGACTACAATCAGGGAAACGAATATCAGGTCGGAAACGAGACCGTCCGGAATCGCATCCAGCAGATCGCCGAACGGGACACGACGATCGGGCTGGACACTACCACTCTGCATTTTGGAGAGTACACGCTGACGCTCGACAGTCTCTTGCCCTCAAAAGTCTACTTCGTCTCCGTGACCGCATTCAATTTCGGCGATCCGGCCAACAAGCTGGAACCTCAGGAGTGCTTCCCCGGGGGGGGCAACACGGTCTTGGGAGTGCCGATTTATTCATCCGACACCATCCAGGCATATTGGAATTCGGGTGGGGCCAAGAGTGATTCGCTCAGGGTGATCGTCTACCCCAATCCCTACAAGAGCGCCTTCACCGATGCCTCCGGCCATCGCACGAACTACTTCGACCTTAGATATGAGGGCAGCGGCGGCGCCTTCGATGAACGGCAACGCCGCATCCACTTTATCAACCTGCCCGACTCGGCCCGGATTCGGATCTACACCCTGGACGGCGATCTGGTGCGAGAACTGAATCATCCCGATAAGTTCTTGAGCGAGTATTCCTCGAAGATCTCTTGGGACTTGATCTCGCGGAACACTCAAGCCGTGGAGTCGGGGATCTATATTTACCGTGTCGACTTTCCGCCCAGCACGCACATGGAGCCACAGGTGGGCAAGATCGTCATTATCAAATGAGAATTGCCGCGGATCGTCCGTGATCGGACGATCGGGCGAGGGGACCGAATATGAGATGGCGCAGGGTGAGTGAGTCGATGGCGGCCGCCGCCGGCCTCTGGTTGTTGGTGGGATACGGCGGCGCCGCATCCGGGCAGGACAAGGTGGGGACGACCGGGGCGCAGTTTCTGGAAATCAGCGTGTCGCCCCGCGCCGACGCCTTGGGCGGTGCATTCACGGCCATTGCCGATGACGCCTCTGCGGTCTACTACAACCCCGCCGGGCTGGTGCAGTTGGACAAGCGGGAGGTGATGTTTGCGCTCATCGACTACCCCGCCGATATTACTTATTCGTTCGTAGCGCTGGCCTGGCCGGCCGGTTTTGGCGGCGTTCTCGGTGTCGGCTTTTACGGGTTGGACGCCGGAGACATCCCGGTCACGACTTATGAGCACCAGTATGGCGTACCGGGCTGGACGTTCGGCGCGCGCGATCTGGCGGTGTCCCTTTCGTACGGACGTTATCTGACCGACCGTTTTTCGGTGGGTGCGACCGTCAAGTTCATCGATGAACTGTTTGAGTCGGAACGCGCCACCGGTGTCGCCGCCGACGTCGGCACCCAGTACAACACGGGGTTTCGGAATTTCAAAATCACCATGCTGCTCTCCAACTTCGGTCCGGACATGACATTCATCTCGGATGCCTATCCTTTGCCCATCAATTTCAAGTTCGGCGGCGCCATCGACGTGCTCGACAGCCCCCGGCACCACGCCGTTTTCTCCCTGGAGGGCGCGCATCCGGCCGACAACAGGGAGAAGTACAACACCGGCGTCGAGTACGTGTTTTCCAATTTTGCGTCGTTCCGCGTCGGGGAACGGCTGGAGCATGATCTGGGCGGACTCACGCTGGGGGGCGGGCTGCGTTTCGCCAGAGGCGAAAAGTTTGCGGCCCGTCTGGACTACGGCTATCAGAATTTCGATGCCTTGAGTGAAATCCATCGCTTTTCACTCACCATCGATTTCTGATCACGGGATGCGTTCGGGAGGAGTGAACGTCATGGTCTTTTCTGGCGAAGCGGTGAAGATGCTCAGTCGGTGGCTTGGCGGCCCCGCCACGCGTCTCTGGGCGTTCGTGACCGTCCTGACGGTGGTGGCCGGCCTGACCTTCGGCTGCGGCAAACTGAACCGGGGCGGCCCCGGTGACAACAGCCCCCCGGAGGTGTTCCTAGTCAATATACCTCCGGACGGAACCGAATTCTCGGCCAGCCCGACCGTGTACTGGTACGGCACCGACAATGACGGTCGCATCGTGCGCTATGATTACGCCGTGGTCCTGGCCTCCACCGTGGACAGCGTGGCCGTGACCCTGCCCGGCGATCTGCCACCCGTCGACAAATTCATCGCCTTCGTGCTTAACGACCGCTACCCCCGTTGGATTTCCGTTTACAACGACACCACGCACGAGAAGGTCAAACTGTTCGCCTCGCCGTTTGCCTCCGAGTGTGATTCGACGACCACCGTCATCGATGGCGACACGGTGACCATTCCCGTCGACTGCGTGTCGGACACGGTGCCGCAGTACTTCTTCATCCGCGGCATCGATGATCGCGGGGCCAGTTCCAAGGTCAAGTACCGTTCGTACAAGCGCCGCAACCATTGGCCGGACACCTCAGTTCCGGAGGGCTTCAATGTGAACGGCGAGTACCTCTCCCTGCCGAAACTGTCCGATTCCTACTCCGGCGTCCAACTCTTCTGGTCGGGCTCGGACCGTCTGGATTTTCGGCCGCCCACGACGCCGGAGCTCCAATTTTATGCGAGGGTGTATGGGCCGTTTGCCTTCACGGGTCCCCACTCGCGACCGACTATCGCGGACACCTTGGCTCCCAACGGCCTACCGCGCGCACCCGCGTGGCAGTCGGCGAATCGGGACACTCTCCAGGGCGTGTGGGTATCCGATACGACGGCCATCATATTCGATTTGTGGCACCAGGCAGACCGGAATCCCGACGCCAACGAAGATTCGACAGTGACGCGCACGGGCTGGTTCATGATGGTCGTGACCGCGCGCGATGATGCCTTCATCGCCGACGAGACGCCTGCCGCCGCCACGTTCAAGGTCATCTACCCGCGCTTTGAACGCAAAGTCCTCCTGGTCGATGACACCTGGTACGGAGCCGACAGCTACGGCGGCCCGAGTTGCGATCCCAATTCTTACTCTCCCAAGTGCAATCAGGATTTCCTATTGAGAATGCTCAAGGCCGTCTATCCCGAATCGGACACGCTGCTGGATTTTTGGTGGCGGTCCGGTACCCCGGCGCCGTATGAGCCCTGTACGTTCGACACGACGCGCGTGCGGTGCGGCAACTCCGAGGACTTGAGCATGCTGGCGCAGCACCGGCTGGTCATTCAGATCAGCGATGACATCCAGAATCCGCTGAATGCCACGTCGGAGAACCCTCCCGTCCAAGCGACTCTGATGCAGTATCTCCAGGCCGGGGGAATGGTCTGGATCATTGCGCGAAACGGGCTGCTGGTCAAAACGAGGATGTGCGACGGGTGCAATCCGCTCCTCTTCGATTTCTGTGATCCGTCCAAGGATCAGTACGACCAGTTGGCGTGCCAGTATTTCGACATGGAGGGCATGTGGTACCCGGCATGGCGCCATTACGCGATCCCGAAAAACGTGCCAGGATTAGCTTCAGTTCCCGCGTCGAATGATGAATTCGTGGGCGCGTCCTTAGTGACGCAGGGCACCGGTCTTCCTCCGGTTCTGGAGGTCGACACCACGCGGGTCAAGAATAAGTTCATGGACGCCACGGTTCTGTATTCGTTGTTGAATGGGATTGCGATCCCCGGCATTCCGGACGTGGACTTCATCGTCCGGGGATCGAAATCGACGCCGCTGTACACCTTCAACAGTTGGCGACCGCAGGGCCCGGTTCCACCGGATAACGGGGTATCCTTCATGCAAGGAAAGGTCATCGCCGTGAGAAGGGTCGGCCCGGATCGCGCTCATCCGCTCTACAAGACGGCCTACTTCACCTTCCCGATGTACTTTATCAAAGAGGATCAGGCCCGGGACGTGTTCATCAACATGGTACACTGGTTCTTCCTGCCGTTCAGCCAATCGTAGCACGACCGGCTCAATAGACTCCACAACCCCCGGCTGTGTTGGCCGGGGGTTTTGTCTTGGCTTGGTGCGTCCCTGTTCGTGCAACCCAGACTCCGCTCGACTGTGCGCAATCCGATGCTCTCTTCGCAGTGTGGTGCAGTTTCCCTGCTCGCGTCTTTCTCACCCGATGCGGCGCCCCGCGTCACGGGCTTGCAAGGCATTGAACAGCAAGAACTTTCCGCGATCTCAGAAAGGCACCGCCATTTCTGCAAAACCACTTAAATTATAGGCAGCGGCACTGTGCTTGCTCAAAAGATGGACAGTATGAAGCGAGTGTGGTTCTCAATCTTGTTGCTGGTGGGTCTGGATGCTTTGCCGGCGGCGGCAGCTCTTGGCGCCAGACAACAGGCAATTCTCTCGCCGTCGCTCATCGAGTCCTTCGCCACCGCCACCGCCGACACGCTCTATGACGCCCTGATCTCTCTGGCGTCGGATCAACAGGTCCCGTCCCAGATCGCCTCCTCCTCCGTGCGCCTCGCTTCGCGGCACACGCAGGTCGGCAATTTCCTGCGCGCCGCCGCGGCAGGGGATCAGGACCATCTTACGGCGGCGCTCTCGCGTCTGCCGGCGGGCTCGGCCACCATCGTGCGCCGGTTCTGGATCACCAACGCCGTTCAGATCCGCGCCGACCGGGCCGCGCTTCTCGCACTCGCGGAGCGCTCCGATGTCCAACGGATCACCGAAGATTTTCCCGTCGAGTTGTTTCAGCCGGTTTCCATCGCCGATGCCGTCGCCACGGCGACGGGCGCCCAGGCCAATCTGCAGACCGTCGGCGTACGCGCCCTCTGGGCCAAAGGCCTGACCGGGCAGGGCCGCCTCGTGGCCTCGATCGACACCGGCGTGGAAAGCGCCCATCCCGCTCTGCACGATCGGTGGCGGGGCGTTCACGGCGACACGGCGGCGTCACTGTTTGACCCGCTCGGTTCCACTGTGCCGATCGACAACAACGGCCACGGCACGCACGTGATGGGGATCATGGTTGGGCGCGATGGCGCCGACACGATCGGGCTGGCCCCCGACGCCGAATGGATCAATGCCTCCGTCGTCGATCGCGGCCGCAGTCTGTCCGCCACGTTCGCCGACATTCTGGCCGCGTTGCAGTGGGTGGCCGATCCCGACGGCGACCCGGCGACGACCAATGATGTCCCCGACGTCGTCTGCAATTCCTGGGGGGTGTCGCAGACCATCATCAACCCCTGTGACGACATATTTTTCGACGCCATCGATCATGTCGAATCCATGGGAGTCGTGTGCGTTTTCGCCGCCGGCAATGAGGGGCCATTTTCGATGTCGATCCGCAACCCCGCCGACCGCGCCACGTCGCCGACCGCCAGCTTCTCCGTCGGCGCCGTGGATGCGACCTCGGCCGATCTGCCGATTCCCGGTTTCTCCAGCCGCGGCCCCTCCGCCTGCGATGGCCATTCGATCAAACCCGAACTGGCCGCCCCCGGCGTGTCCATTCGCTCATCGTACAAAGGCCAGACGTACAAACAGATCAGCGGCACCTCGATGGCGGCGCCCCATGTTGCCGCCGGTGTCGCGCTTCTCCGGCAATACAATCCCGATCTGACCCCCGAAGAAATCAAGACGGCCCTGATCAGCACGGCGCGCGACATTGACACTCCCGGTGAGGACAATGCCTCCGGACACGGCATGCTCGATCTGGAAGCCGCGTTGGCGGCCGTTGCCGGCAACGCGCCCCGGCCGCGGATCAAGGTCGCCGCGACCTCGCTCGATCCGGACGGCGACGGCATTCTTTCGGTGGGGGAGACCGTCCCCTTTCTCATCGCGCTTTCCGTGTCCGAGGCCAATGCGCCGGATGTTATCGGAGTCTTGGCGTCCTTGACTCCCGGCGTCGTGGTCGCGACGGACTCCGCGTACTATGGGACGATCCCGGCGGGCCAGACGGTCGAGAACCGTGGCGCGCCCTTTGTCGTCTCCGTGACTCAGGCCATGCGCGCGGGCGACTCAGCCCGATTCGTCCTGACCCTGTCCGGCGATGCCCTACTCTCGGATTGGGCCGACACAATCATCGTTCCCTGCGCTCTGTCCGCCCAGACGCTCACGCCGCGTGATTTCCAACTCGGGCAAAATTATCCCAATCCCTTTAATGCCGCCACGACGATCCCACTTTCAATTGTTTCGTCCACGTCCTCCGTCCGTCTTGACATCATCGATATTCTCGGCCGCCATGTCCGCGTACTCGTCGACGAAGCCATCCCGGCCGGTCAGCACACGTTCTCATGGGACGCCACCGACGACCACGGCCACACCGTCGCCTCCGGCATCTACTTCTCCCGCTTGTCGACCGCCTCTCATGCCGGCGAAATCCGTCAGATGGTGCTGCTGAAGTAATTGATACTCATTCACTTACCGCCGGGAATTCCCTCAATGTCATTCTGAGTCCCGTCCCCGTGAAGGGGACGAGGCGAAGGATCTGCCTTACGTGTCCGTTACAGAGTGGAGGCCAGGCGTCCACGCCTGGCCGTTGCTGCGCCGGGCGAGGACGCCCGGCGTCCACGGGATAGCAAGTCATTTTGTCAGAGCATATCAGGCGACAGTATGAGATATCGCTTGACAAAC
>JACQFV010000088.1 GCA_016199865.1 Candidatus Zixiibacteriota bacterium
GTGATGTCGAATGTGCTGCCCCTCACCCTACCCTCTCCCCTATGGGGAGAGGGGATCATTCTATCCCCCTCTCCCTTTCAGGGAGAGGGTTGGGGTGAGGGTCCCGGCTTGCGCACGGTCATTTTGTTAGAGGCTCTAAGTTTGTCGATCGCCCCCGTCATTCTCTGGGGCTTTGAGGTTTGCAGTACTGCGACTTAAGCCGGCGATTGCTGCGGCAGACGGGCGAGGCGGGCGATGGTCTCGCGAATCTGGTCGAGATGGAACGGTTTGGCCAGGAGGGCATCCACGCCGCAGTCGGCGAGTTGATTCTTGTCGATCTGGGCCCCCCAGCCCGATATCACGATCACCGGCGGACGAGGCGACAGATCGCGGGCGCGACGGGCGATGTCCCAGCCGGTCACGCCGGGCATTCCCAGATCGGTGACGATCACGTCGAAATGGCACTTCTCCATCGCCACGAGGGCCGCGGCGCCGTTGTCGCAACTGGTGAGCCGATGCCCGGCATCGCGCAATGCCTCGCCGATGACGTCGAGGATCGTCGGATCATCGTCAACCAGAAGCACATTGGTGGACGCCAGGGATGCGAACACAGAATCTCCCGCCGGGATGTCGATGGCGCCGCCCGCGGCGGCGAATTCGATGATGAAGCGACTCCCCTGCTGTGGGGCAGATTCGACGCGAATCTGGCCTGAGTGGCGGCCGACGATGTCGGAGACGACGGCCAATCCCAAGCCGGTGCCGTGTGCCCCCTTCGTGGTGTAGAAGGGCGAAAAGACCCGGGCGGCCTGCTCGGCGGTCATTCCCATTCCTTCGTCGGCGACGATCAGACGGCAGAGGTCGCCATCGCGGCAGGTTTCGAGAATCAAGCGGCCACCGTCGGGCATCGCATCCAGCGCATTGAAAATCATGTTGGCGACGGCGTCGACCAACTCGGAATGGATGCCGGGTATGCGCACATTGGCGCCGGGACGGGTATCGACGAGGTAGATTGTGCCGTGTCCGTGGGCTTGGGCTTCCCAGCGGTGCCGGGTGACGTCGAGGGCATCGGCGACGACCTGATTCAGATCGGTCGGCTGCATGGCGCCGCGCGGGCAATGGCGCGTGAATTCCTGCAGCCGTTTGACCGTCTCGCCCCCCTGCAGCGCGATCTTTTCAATCTGCGCCAGGTGCTTTCTGACTTCCTCCAGATCCGTCTTCATGCTCGCCAATTGGGCGCGTCCGAGAATCGCGCCGAGCATGTTGTTGACGTCATGCACGACCCCGGAGGCCATCTCCCCCAGAATGCGCATCTTCTCGGCGCGCGTCATTCGGTCCGACTCACCCGAAGTGGACGGATCGGATGGGAGGGCGGTCGGCGCGATGGACTCGCGGCGTGGGATCGCGATCGGACCCGTCGTTGTCAGATCAAGCACGTGTCGTCCCCGTGACGACCAATTCGGTGCCAGGCGAAGCCAGGGGCAGGTCACGGACTGAAGCCGGACGTGCAAACCCCGCCAAGTGACCGGGCCCGATGCGGTTCTCGCGACGTCCGACCGGGACAACGTCGGTGAGCCGCGGATCGGCGCCGTTTCCGGTGGTGGATGCAATCGTGTCCAAGAACTGCGTGGACGAACCGTGGATGCGTGACGCCGAGCGCTCGATGATGGCGAGGTAACGCATGGCGTCGGCGCCCAATCCCGGCTGCTTGTGGCGGATCAACTCGACGGAGCCGATGATGCTGGTCAGCGGGTTGACGATCTCACGGCTGAAATTCTTCAGTAAGACTTCACGATCCTCGTGTCCGTTCTGACCGCGTCCGCCTGACATGGCAGGGTCGGTCGCGCCCCAATGCTCGGCAATCAGTTCGGCCAGCACCGTCAGGAGAAGTTGGTCGGCCATGTCCAGCCCGCTGCGTCCGGGATCGCGATGCTCGATGACGTCGAGAACGCCGAGCCGTCGGGTTCCGGAGGCGATGGGTACCAGGCATCCGGTCTTGATGGATAGGTCGAGCGCCAGGGCAACTTCGGCGTCACCCACCAGCGCTTCCGGATCACTCTGGTCCAAACGCAAGATGCGCCCACTATCGAGCGCCCAACGATGCCACGGCAGGCGATTGACGGGAATCCGTCGGGGCGACCCGCCGCGTGTGGCGCGACCGCAGGCCCCGACTTCATTCAACATCATCGTGTCGTCGTCGACACGATACAGGCGCAAGCCCGAGACGTTAAGATGCGCCAGCGCTTCCCTGAGTAACACCGATTCACCCGGCCAAACGGCGCGGTGCCACAGCAGGGACGAGACGTAAGTCTGAACTGCCGCGGCGCGATCTGATCGGCGTGACGCCTCCAGTTTTTCGAGCCAGCACGACAGAATCTGGGCCAACACGGCCAGAAGCTGGGCGTCGGACTCGCCGTAGGCGGCAATGCGTCGGCTGGCGACCGTCAGGGAACCGACGGGACGTCGCCCGACCATAACCGGGACGACCAGGCGAGAGCGCATGCCCAATCTCTGCTCCCAGGCATCCGGGTCGGATTCAGAGTCCAGCCCGCCAGGGCGCAGGTCCGGTGTGATGAAGGGGCGACGGAGAGCCATGATCCTTCGGCTTGTGCCCTCGCCGATCGGCCAGCCCCGTCGCGCCTCGACCATGCGGCCGTCCGAAGTGAGCAAACCGGCACGGTCTTCGTGGGTCCGCGAATGGTTCCACCAAGCCAAATAGAGATAATCGCCGTCGACGACGTTGCGCAGCGTTTGGGCGATGATCGGCAGTCCATGTTCCATGCGCCCGGCCGAGAGCAAATCCGGCAGGTGGCGGCTGAGATTGTCACGCAGGGTTGCGACAGTGAGGCCGCGCGCGGCAAGGGCCCAATCTTGGATGGCCCGTCCGACCAAAGCGGCGACGGCGCGCAAATGCGTGGAAACGGCCGGATCGGTGTGATAGACCTCTGGCTGCTCCACGAGAATCGCCGCGGTGACGCCATTCTCGGTTCCCAGCGGGAGACCGATGATCGCGTCCATGAGACTGTCGGCGCCGGGGAAAGAGGCCAGATCCATCGTCGTCGCCGTTTCGGCGGCGAGTGCACTCAGACGGTCGTGATCGTAAATGGTCGGTCTTGTGTTTGTCGGGTCGGTGGCGGCGCCGACGCGGATGGCTCGTCCGCGGGCGCGGCTGATCTTGAAGACGTGCGCCGCCCGGGCTCCCAAAGCGGTCCGCAGAGCCGCCCCGACGCCCATCAGCATCTGGTCGAGCGTTGGGGCCGCGGCCACTTCCCTGGCCACCCTGACCCAGAGATCGGCCGTCTGCGCAGAAAGAGATGACCGTCGGGGGCCCCACCAGCCGCGATGCCGTGCGAACCAGGTCGCGATGAGCACGATTGCCGCTACACCCAGCAGTGCGACCCACGAGATACCGTCGGTTGACATAGGCCTTGCACCTCCCGCCCAATCCATGGCGCCACGGAGGGCTCCGGCCATCGCCGGACCATCATGCATGAGGATCATGCCGACGCCCTATCCCTGGCTTTGTGCATCTTCCTGCATCTTTCCTGAGACCGGCACGACGGAGAAGGCGCGGGTTGACGGCGCCCCGGTGAATCCTCCGGCGTGGGGACGGTCCCACACCCATTCATAGAATCCATCGGTATGGGGGGAAAAAACTTAACTCGGACGTCAGGGCAGTGGTCGCTTGACTACACTCGGGGCGATCAGGTGCTGGATGGGCTGTGACAGGGAGTGCAGGATGCCATTTTCGGTCACCGACCGGTGGCACTCCGGCCACAGAATGCGCTCAAAATGCAGATTCTCGGCGCGCCGCTGGCGAAACCATGCCGCCAGCACGATGGGCGATCTGGGAACCGTCCGACTCGCGATCCTTCCGTAGACGGGCCAGTTCGTGCCCTAAGACCCTCACCAATGGGCGTGTTGAAAAACCCTCTGGATACCCAACGTGAGGAAGTGCTGCCACACGTCCTCGTGTGGCAGCCCATTGTCATTCACGGCGTCACACGAGGACGTGTGACGACACTACCGTGGAGCGGAGCGAGAAATGGGGTTTTTCAACAGGCCCCAATGGATCCTGTCAGAGAAGACCGATCTCGCTATGGAGGCCAGGCGTCCCCGCCTAGCCGTTGCTGCGCCGGGCGAGGATTTATCCTAAAGGGTTTACCCTGAAGGACACCCGGCGTCCACGGTATGGCGAGCCATTATGTTGGAGAGTCTAAGGAGCTTCGCCGGACTGCTACCGAGGCCGGTCGGCATCAGTCCGCATTGCCAGGGCGCGCGCCTTCGCCGTGTTCTTGAAATGCCACTTGGATACCGTGGCCAGTTTGGGCTCGCCCAGACGCGCGATGATATTCGCCGCCGCCTGATCGACCGGCGCCCCCGCCCCCTTGGGTAGAGGCATGCCCAAGTCCTCAGACAATTGCGCAAGCCGGCGCAGGAATTCGGCGCGGGCTATGACTGAGGCAGCGGCCACCACGATGTCGCGTTCGCCACGGGGCATCTGCAGGAGCCGGACCTGACGCCCGCGTTCCAGAAGGGCGCGTTCGATGAGGGACTCATCCCCGAACTGGTCGGCGATGATCAGGTCGACTGTGGTTTTTTCCAGCAGGTTCTCGATGGCGCGCGCATGCCCCCAAGCCAGGAGACGATTCAAGTTCTTCATCTGGGCGTGCATTTGGTTGTACCGTTCCGGGCCAATGGTGACCACGGCCACGGGGATCGCGGCGTCTGTGATCTGCCGCGCCAGCTTGCCGACGCGAGTATCGGACAGCGTCTTGGAATCGGCGATGCCCCAATCCGACATCTGAACGGTCTGGCCGAAATCCGCCGCCACGGCGGCGACGACCAGCGGTCCGAAGTAATCCCCTTTGCCGGATTCATCGGTGCCGGCGCGAGACGCCGGATACGGGGATGGTGTCGTCTTCGCTCTTTGTGACGAGTGTATCTCGTCCGCGGCGACGGGTGAAGCGGAGTGCCCCGGGACGGAGCGTGCGCGGGGCATGGTCAGTTGCCGGAACTTTTGGTCGAGTCGGCAGCCGGGGTGAACTCCATCGTGAGAATCATGCCCCGGACTTCCTCCCGGACGGTGCGGTAACTGGGCCGCTCGGCCCGGAAGTAAAAGACATACACGCGTCCGTGATCCTTGACGATGTAGGCATCCCCGAGAAGAGACTCTTCGATCATCGAGTATCGATCGGTGGCCCGATCGTACAACTGTGCTTCATAGGGTAGTCTGTATTGCAGGACGATTCCGCCCTGGCCGCCGATCTGGATCTGCGCCTGCTCCTCGAAGTGTCCCTTGTCGATCAGGGGGAATTGGGTGGCGAGATCTTTGCGCCATTTCAATTTGCACTTTTTGTCCTTGACGGCGTCCACAAACGCCTCTACCGACAGACTGCTGGTGTCCGCCCACAGTCCCAGACTCGGCGTCGTAAACGTTTCCTGATTGGTGCGCCTTTCGTTGGGGATCTGGGGGTTTTTTTGCGTCAGAGTAAACCGGGCGTGCACGGGATGGGCGGGGTCTTCCTGATCAATCTTGCCGTACTTCCAGTTTTCATATTTGTGAAACGCAAAGCCATAGGACCTATCGACAAACCGATCACCGTCGACCTTTCCCGTATCCTGCCTGGTCGCTGCCAGGGCGATCACGACTGTGAGCACCGGCCAGAGCGTCCCAACAATCCATCTACCTGTCCTTTTCATCCCCTGCCTCCGGCTCCCCCTTGGACCAGCCCTGGTGGCATTCGGCCGCCACCGGTGTCCCCTGCATGGGGGCAGGATAATGGCCGAAGGCGGGGAATCCAAGGCAGACTAATGACCCTCTAACAGAATGAACCCTGTCAGACAGATCGCTCTCGAGGTGGAGGCCAGGCGTCCCCGCCTGGCCGTTGCTGCGCCGGGCGAGGATTTATCCTAAAGGGTTTACCCTGAAGGACGCCCGGCACCCACGGTTTAACGAGTCGTTATGTTTGAAGTTCTAAAGACCTCTGAGCGGGGGGGAAATCGAAGGCCGGGGAGTGATGGAGTTGGGATCGGCTACGCTCGGGAGGGTCAGTAGCGAGCGCAGGTCATCATCCCCGGCCAAATTCGCGCGGGCGCCGGTCCCGCCGGATAATGAAGAGCAGCGGTGGCCGAAAACGCCCTTATAGAGTCGAGATCTACATGCCAACCAATCCATCAACACGCTCCGAGCGACCGTCGTTCCAAGGTCATGAGCATGCCCACCGTCGCCCCCACGCATCTCGTGCCGCCCCCTCACAGGGGACGTGCAAAGGCCATACCCGTTACGTATCAATGTAACACTTTCATTGACTCTGTCAACCTGTTGAAAATAAAATGTTTATCGGCGACGAAGTCGGCTGAGTCCGGGAGAAGACCAAGCCCCTCTGCAATACCGTGCAAGCTTGATGTCACCGGGCTCGCGCGAAGGCGTACGGGTAACCGTAGTGGCGATTGGCACCGCGGTTCTATTCTGAGATGCCGCCGGGTCCCATGCCCCAGTGGAGTTTCTCGCGCAGGACGCGCATGAAGGATCGTTCCGGGAAGTTGATGAGCCGGGCCGGATGTTCCGAGCGGGTGATCTCGACCGTGGCGCCCTGTTCCAAGCGCCTTGTCCACTGTCCATCGATGGTCAGCATGACTGAGCCGGCGACCGATTTGACGGTGATCTGGAGCCGATCCTCGGCGGCCAGCACCATCGGCCGTTGCGCGAGGGTGTGCGGAGAGATCGGGGCTAGGACGAAGGCCTGCATGGTGGGCGTGAGAATCGGTCCGCCCACCGAGAGCGCATAGGCGGTGGAGCCGGTGGGCGTGGCGACGATCAAGCCATCGCCGGCGATTTCGCTGACGAATTCGCCATTGAGTCGCACATGAAAGGTGACGATGCGGGCGATTCCGCCCTTGTCGAGAACGATGTCATTGAGCCCCGCCCAACTCTCAGTCCCTCCCGATTCCGAGACCTTGAGCATCAGTCGCTCTTCGGTGCGATAATCGCCGCGGTTGATCCGTTCGAACGACTCGATGGCTCCCGCCGGCGGGACAACGGTGAGAAACCCCAGGGAGCCGAGATTGATCCCCAGTACGGGGATGCCGAATTCGGCCACGGTGCGGGCGGCGGTCAGGATTGTCCCATCGCCTCCCAACGCCAGCAGGAGATCGATGCGATCCGCAAATACTTCCTTAGGGACCAAGACGAAATCGGGAGGATGGGCGATGTTGATCCGTTCGCATGCGACGATGGGCCACTGATGGGCCTTTGCCCAGCGCTCGATCGCCTGAACCGTCGTCTCAGCGTCCGGGCGCTGGACGTTGACGATGATGCCGAGTCGCTTCATGATGTCGCTGGAACTTCCGCTTTCAAGACAAGGGGCTTCAAGCCCCTTGCCCGATGCCCATAATCGCTACCGATCCCGGTCGATGATGAAATCGGCGAGTGCTTGAAGGGTCATGGCATCGCCGGGATAGTCCTGCAAGGCCTGTTTGGCCTGGTGGACCAGATCACCGGCTTTCCGACGCGCGGCATCCATGCCGACCGCCGCCGGGTAGGTCACTTTCGCGTGTTTCAGATCGGAGCCGACCGGTTTGCCCAATTGCCCGGCGTCACGGGTCAATTCAAGGACATCGTCGACGATCTGAAACGCCAGACCCAAGGGATGGGCGTACGATTCCAGCAACCGGACTACGCCGGGTCCGGCGCCGGCCAAAAGCGCACCGGCCGTGACACTGGCCACGATCAGGGCGCCCGTCTTACGTTCATGAATGCGCCGAACCAATTCCTCGGTCGGCACCTGACCTTCGGCGGCCAGGTCGGCCATCTGGCCGCCCACCATGCGGGTGGGTCCGACGGCCTGGGCCACGATGACGATGACTTCCGGCGGCGCCGAGCGCGCCAAAATCTCGAAGGCCAGCGCATGGAGAGCATCACCGGCCAGGACGGCGGTGGCTTCATCGAAGGCCACGTGCACGGTCGGCCGACCGCGCCTTTGATCATCGTCATCCATGCAGGGCAGATCATCATGCACCAACGAATACGTGTGCAGCATTTCCAGTGCGGCCGCGACGGAATCAATTGCTTCGTCATGTCCGTTAAGCGATTCAAACGCGGCGATGGCGAGGATCGGCCGCAGCCGTTTGCCGCCCGCCAGGACGGCATGCCGCATCGCCGCGAACAGCCGGGCGGATTCAGGACCTTCGGCGGACAGCCGACGATCCAACTCGGCCTCGACCCGTCGGCGGCTCTTGTCCCAAAAAGTCTGTAATTCGGGAATCGACTGCGACGGACCGGCGATCATCATCTCACAATCCCTCTTTCCGGCCGGAACCGGAGGGACGGGCGTCTGAATCGGAAGCGGTGGCGCTCAGTTGCTCGATCTTTTCCTGGGCGGCCGACAGTTTCTCGCCGCAGAAGCGCACCAGCCCCATGCCTTCGGCATAGAGCGCCAGCGACTCTTCCAACGTCACGTCACCGCCCTCCAGCTTCTCCACAATCGTCTGGAGCCGTTCGAATGCCGCTTCAAACTGTTCCGGCTGGTCACCCATATCATGGTCTCAAACGAATTCTACCGACTGGGCCGGGCATCCGCAATCTCTTTTGACTCGGCCTTCTCGACCTGCGAAGTGATCACGCCTGAATCCAGGAGAGTTTCAATTGCATCGCCAGGCCGGACGGAAGCGACGTCGCGCAGCGCGGCCACGTCGCCTTTACGTCGTGTGATGGAATAACCGCGTCGCAGCACCCCTAAGGGCGACAAAGTGGCCAGCCGTCCGGCGCCCGACTCCAGCCGTTGGCGGTCGGCGGCGACTTTCTGCCCGATGGAGCGCGCCAATCGATCGGAGGTGTCATCGAGCCGTTGTGCCCAATGCCCGAGCCGATCGGCAGGTTTACCCAGGGCGTGCGACGTGGCCAACCGTGCCAGATGGTCCCGTCGTGTTTGAACGAATTGGCCGACCGACTGCCCCAGACGCCGGGACAAGAACGGCAATTCCTCGCGCAGCCGCAGCCACCCCTCGGTGACGATCTGGGCCGCGGCGGTCGGGGTGGCGGCGCGATAATCGGCGACCAAATCGGCGATGGTGAAATCGACCTCGTGTCCCACCGCCGAAATCACCGGCAGGCGGGAGGCCGCGATCGCGCGCGCCACGATCTCTTCATTGAATGGCCACAAATCCTCCAATGATCCGCCGCCGCGCCCGACGATCAGGAGGTCGACGTCGTCGCGCCGATTCAAGACCGCGATCGCGGCGACGATTTCCTCGGCGGCACCCTGCCCCTGAACGCGCGCCGGGCAGAGAATGATTCTCATCCCGGCGAAACGCTCGGAGATGGTGCGGGTAATGTCGACGAACGCCGCCCCTGTCGGCGATGTGACCACGCCGACGGTCAGAGGCAATGATGGCAGTGGGCGTTTGCGCGCGGCATCAAACAACCCCTCGGCCAGCAACTTCTCCTTGAGCTTCTGAAACGCGACTTCCAAAGGGCCGATGCCGGCCGCCAGCATCTGCGCCACGACCAATTGGTATGTCCCCTGCGGCGGGTACACGGTCAATTGCCCGAAAGCGCGCACGCGCAGGCCATCAGAGGGGTCGAAACCGAGCCGTTGGCCGGTCCCCTTCCACATGACGCAGCGTGTGATGCTTGTAGTTGGAAATCTCCCCTTCGACCCAGACCTGGGCGATGGTCTCTTCGAGAACGCCCTTGATGAGGACGGTAATCTCGCCGATCGAGTAAATCTTGTCGGCGTGGGTGACAGCCGGGAGGTCGGAGGTCGGCGCGGAAGGGGTCATGGCAAAAGAGACGGGCACGGCGGGCCGTGCCCCTACATGGGGCGTCGTTACGATCCGCCGACTTGTGTCACCTGCTGTTCCGCGGCCGTTACCGTGTTCTGCATCAGCATGGCCA
>JACQFV010000089.1 GCA_016199865.1 Candidatus Zixiibacteriota bacterium
CGTCAACGGGGAACCAACCCTGTTGCCGCAGCGACAGGGCGCGCAACCGCCGCTTCTCCAACAGGTCCGGGCTTCCCAGTGGTCTCATACATTACCTCCCACCCGGAATATGGGACATTACTTATACGTATGTCAATAAGACCCAGCTGGGCTCGCCGTTGGCGATGCCACCGCGGATGAACCGCACGCCATGCCTGATCCCGAAGCACTGAATTGACGGGTTTGACATGACTGGTAAACGCCTCCCCGTCACAGGTGAGGGAATCGGCATGCTCTCTATCGCCTTATATCGTACTCTGAAACCAGAGAAATAAGAGCGGAACCGCGGCCGATTGGAATGCTTGTAAAGCCCATGTCCGTTGGCATATCTTGGATCAGACAGGATGCATGAGATGTACATTTCCTCCCAGCAACTGCAAACTGTGGCGCCGCTCAGTTCCAGGCCACACGAACAGGTGTTTCTTGCGCGCGACATTCTCTCCGACGCCAGACTGGTATTGAGAAGAAGCGTGATCAGATCGCGACGCGAGGACGACGCCCTTATGGCGCAGTTTCGCCTGCTGCGGGCGCTTGCCGAGAGCGGTTTTGTAACGCCGCTGGACTTCATGGCGGATGATGGTCATGCGATTGGGTATACAACCGAATTCGTTGAGGCGGAATCATTCCTCGATTTTGTGACACGGGCTTCTTCACACGCCATTGTCAGCCTTCTCGAGGACCTCGCGCTGGCCTTCGCGTGGCTACACAGTCTGGATCACCTTCATTGCGACATCAAGTCCGACAACGTGCTCGTGCGGCGCTATGGTGAGCGGGTCATCCCCTGCGTCCTCGATTTGGGGTTCGCGGTCAGGCAGGGAACGTCATTGCCCACCGAGATTCGCGGCTCGCCGGGGCACACGGCCCCGGAGATGCTCGATGGGGGCATGCTCACGGCGGCCACAGATATCTATTCATTTGGCAGGATGGTTTTGTCGGTCGCCTCGTGCGGTGACAACGCTTCGGTTGCGGCAGACCTCAGTGCCGTGGCTGATCGTTGTGCTGCCGACAAGCCACAACAGCGTTATCAATCCTTCTGGGAGGTTCGCGACGAATTGCGACGAATCAGCAGGCGTCGGCCCGCCGCGCCCAGGGACTCGAACTTGATGCGCGCGCCTTTGTGGTTCGCCGGACTGGACCGCCGCGTTTCGATGCTGTCCCGGCGCCTGGAGGTCATCCCCGCCCCGCCCGTGACCCTTCTCACCGGGATCGCGGGAGCGGGAAAATCGACGGTACTGCGGGAGCATTGCTTGAGGCGGCAAGCAGCCGGCTTGGCGACTCTGAGAGTCTGCAACGTCGAGTGCATCGCATCACTCATCGATGAGTTGAAGCGCATCGCCCCGCGTCTTCGGTCCGATCGGCGCGGAGCCCGGGATCAATATGTTTTTGTCTATGTCGAAACTATCGGGGAGGCCAAGATTCCGATAGAAACATTGTCCGGCCTGGCTCGTCTCGCCCAGTCGGAAAAGTGGCGGATAATTCTCGAGCACCGAGAAACACCACCCGACGTGATTCCGGATGGCATCGCGGTGTCCGAGATTTTACCCCTAACAATCCCCGAAGTGATCCGCGCGACCAGCCATCTTGCGGGCAACCCCGCGCTCGCCTCTGCGAACGGGCGCGCGGTCTTCATTGCCACTGGCGGCAGTCCGCAGCTGATCCAATATGCGATGACGGCCTATACCGCCACCCGAGGCACACAAAGATCCGAACCCTTCAACTTTGACGCCCTTCCTGCATCGATCGCCGACTATTGGAAGGAACAGTTTGACGCCCTGCCGGTCGATGGGCAGCAGCTGTTGTCGCAGGCGTCCGTCTTCCACGGCGCGTTCTCGATTTCGTGGCTGCCGGCATTCTGCGATGACACGCAGAGGGCCCAGCCGTTGCTATCGCTATGTGTAGATCGGGGCTGGTTTGCGCGGACGCCAGGCACTGGAGGAACACCTCTCTACCGCTTCACGGCACGATCCGCACGGAACACGATTCGTCTGATCGTGGGTGAGAAACAATTGAAGCGGTGGGCCGTCGCGGTACAGGATACCCGGCGACTGAAAGAGCTGATACCAGCCCCGGGCCCGCCTGACATTTGGGAGTTGAAACGACTGACCGGGGCGCCACCCGGGTGGTCGCTGCCTGACGCCTCCGGCTGGCAGGCAGAGACACCGGAAGATCACAAACTGGTTCTATATGCCCGTCTCTGTGAGCTTGGAACGGGAAGGACAACTGGAATTACATGGAATGCCGGGCAGTTTCGTGAGATGTGCGAGGCATTTGGAAGATTGGGCAGTACACGTCGTCAGAAACTCTGGGCGAACCGGGCCCTGAAGCGCCTTGCGTCTTCCAATGGCGGAGGCATTTGCAGTGGGGCAGCGGCGCGAGACGTCGGACGCCTGTTTGACTTTTCGGGTGACCCTTCCGCAAAGGAACGGTGGCTGCGTCAATCGCTGCCGAAAACCGCAGCATCGGAATTTGGGATGCGCGGTTATCTGTTGAGTGAACTGGGGGCGCTCCTGCTTGACCGACGCTGTCATGAGGAGGCGCATCAGTGCATCCTTGAAGCTGAGCACAGTTTGTCTCGTTCGGAATCCGAAGGTCGCGACATAACGGTGAATCTGGTGCGTTCGGGAATCGCATGCGCGCTGAACAAGCGCTTCGCCGCGGCCGAGCGCTACTTGGAGCGTTCGCGTCGGCTTGCCAAGCGGCTGCACGCGGATGACATGTACTGGCGCTCAGTCGTAAATCTGGGTTGGCTGGCATCGGCGCGGGGCGATCCGGAAACGGCATTGCGGCACCTTCGCGGCGCGGCGCGTTATTATCGAGAGACGCACTGCCTGGATGAGTATCTGGTGGTCTTGTCCAACATGTCCACCTGCCTGCTCAACCTTGGACGCGGATTTCGTGCCCTGCAGACTGTGCGTCTCGTCGTCTCGTTGTCCGAAATGACACACAACCGCATTCAGTACGGGCACGCGACCAATAACCTCGGCAACATCTTCGCATTGCAGGGCGCCATGGCGCCGGCCAGGAGAAATCTCACCGACGCCATTATAACCTGGCGCCTGATCGGCGATCCCCACGGCGTGTGCCTATCCGAGTTGAACATCGCCCGGGCCTGCGCGATCGCCCGCATGCATGAGCCGGCAAAACAGCGCGCCATTGAGGCCATGACGCGATACGAATCCCTGTGCGACCAGGAGGGTGTCTGGGACTGCCTGCGACTTCTCGCAAAATCCGCGATTGATGAGGGATTGTACGGCGAGGCGAGTGAGGCGCTGGGCACGATCCCCCAGGCGCATCCTGATATGCCGGACAGAGATCGCCTTGAGGCGGACCTGCTGCGGCTTTCTTTGGCGCTGTGGACCGGACACGCCGATGAGGCCGAGACGCAGATGGAGTCACTTCTCAACGAACCCCTGATACTGAAATCGAACCCGTTGCGATGCGATTTGGCGATCGCCATGGGGCATCTGTGCACGCTGCATGGCCGCTTTGACGAAGCCATGGATCATTTGAGCACTGCCGCCCGCGAAAGCCGCCAGGCGGTCCGCGTCGACAAACTCTTGGACACCCTCCCCGTGATGGCGCTCCTGGCGAAGCGGATGCGGAATTTCAATGCAGGGCTGCGTTATCTGGCAACAGCGCAAGGAATGATCGAGTCAATGCAGGCGGAATTACCATGAACCAGAAGATCCGCGAAATGATGTCTGAGCTGCAACGCGACGCCGCCGGCACAGATTTCGATCCGATCTCCGAAATCACCGATATTCTGAGCGCCATCCCCGACCGGACCCTGTTTCTCAACAGATTGTTGACGACGGGACGTCGCTGCTTCATGGCCGACCACGGCGCCATCCTGTCTCATCACCGGCCGACTGGACGTTGGTTTCTGGAGGCCGCTTACGCCCTTGGTCCCGACGCCATCGAGGACATCAGGGGGTTGAGCTGGACGGTCGTTGATCGGACGTCTGCACACGCGCGCAGTCTGCTCATCGCGGACGCCACGGCACACGAACTCACGCGCGACAGCAAAAGTGTCCGTGCCTACAATATTCTCTCCGTGCTGACAGCCCCGATAATGGATGCCAATGGGCTGTGGGGAATTATTTACCTGGACAACGCCAGCGTGCCCAACGCCTTCGACGAGAAGTCACAGCAACAACTCAGCCGCTTCGCGCAGTTTGCGGGGATTGCCATTCAGCGCTGTGAGGATTTCGTCCGTCTGGCGCGACCGATCCGGCCGGCCGAGGCGCAAACAGCGGGCATGGCACCGGCGTGCTATGAATTCGCCAGCCCCGTGATGATTGAAACGATGGAAGTCATTCGGCGCGCGGCACGGACGGAGGTCCCGATTCTGCTGACCGGCGAGACGGGAACTGGGAAGGACTTCCTCACCCGCTGGATCCACCAGCAAAGTGCGCGACGCCAGGCCCAACTCGCACAGATCAACTGCGCCAACATTCCACCCAACCTGGTTGAATCCGAGTTGTTCGGCATCGAAAGCCGTGTGGCGACAGGGGTTGGTTTTCAGGAGGGGCGACTCAAACTGGCGGATGGTGGCACTGTGTTTCTCAACGAGATCGGCGAGTTGCCGCTCTCCATCCAGGCCAAGATTCTTCGTGTCATCGAGGAAAAGGTTGTCGACCGAATCGGCGGGAAAACACCCGTGGGCGTGGACGTCCGCTTCATCTGCGCCACCAACCGCGATTTGGGCGCGATGCTGGAGTGCGGCGAGTTCCGTCGCGACCTTTATTTTCGCATCAACATTTTCGAGGCGAGGATTCCTCCCCTGCGCGAACGTCCGGAGGACATCCCCGCTCTCGCGTCATACATCCTGAACGACAAGTGTCGTCAGTACCACCGGTCGCCGATGCGAATCCCGAAGACGACGATGGCTCAATTGACAACTCTGCCCTGGAAGGGGAACATCCGGGAATTGGCCAACGTGATCGAACGGGGTGTGATCCTCAGCGAAGGAGATGAACTTCATATCGGGCAAGAGGCCCCGCTCCCGACTGGTTTGCGCCTACATGCTGGTCCTGGTCCACATCGCGTGAGGCTGCCCGATGCGCTCGATCGGTTCGAGGTCCAAATGATCTCACAGGCGTTGCGAGACTCCGGCTGGATGCTACGCCATGCAGCCCATCAGCTGGGTTTGCCAGTCTCCACCCTCCGCTCCAAAATCAGCAAGCACGGGGTTAAAAAGCCCCGCCGTCTCAGGTAGTCCACACAGGATTTCGCGCCGTTATGCCTTGCCGGGCAGTCATTTGCTCGTCCGCACCAAGCCACGGCGGTGGCGAGAGCGAAATTTCACCCCCGATTCGCTGAGACTTCGTGTCGCCTTCTTCCGCTCCGCCAGTCCTCGGCAGGTTTTCGCCGGAGATACACTCCGATTTGGCCTGTCGCTATCCGATACGATGCAATCTGATGCCGGCGCTTCTGGCGACAACCTATTGACGTCCAGACTGATCCGCGGGACGCGTTGATCGCCCCTCGGTTGAGAACGTGAAACTGGCACACAGTTTTGATGGACTTGGCCGGCACCAACAAAACCAGGAGGAGGTGTGCCGTGTTGTCTCGAAACAGTTCTCTGAAAGTCGTACCAACAGCCCTGATCGCAGTGGGGGTCTGTTGCAGCGTTCTTGCTCCGTGGGCGACGGTCCTTGCAGGCGATGGTACTTCGAATCCGCCTTTGCCGCCACCTACGCCGCCGTACAGTTGGACCAGCTTGGCGACTCAAGATGTCGCCCAGCCCCCAATCTGGGAGGCGGACTCGGCGCGTTGATCTTGAACAGCTGAGAAGGTGCGCTTGGACACACTGGGGGGGGGCGGTGATCTGGACACCCATGCAATCTGGCCCCGGCCCTGACACGTCAGGAAGCCGCGTCCAATCACCGATTGCGAGGAGCTGTCTGGCGATTGGGCCGTCCGGGTCCGGGAAGTTGTCGTTGCTCTGTTGGCTCTGCGGAGCAGTGCATCCCCGGGCCCGGCAGTTCCTTATCGATTGGGAACTGGAGGAATCAGCCCAACCCGGTGTCCTCGACGGTCTGCGCGCCCTGGCGGAGAGTTGTCCCGCCGAACAGGGTGAAGTCTGGCTCCTGCGACACATTCATAGACTCCCGGAGCGGCGCTTGCGCGCAGTGCTGGAGATCTGCGCCGGAGCCAGCCAGAGAGTCAGTGGTACCGCGGGGAATGTTCCGCGGGTCGTCTGCGCCACGACGTATGAGATGACCTTTTCCTCCTCCATGAGTGAGCAAATCCAGGATGCCTTTCCGCTGACAATCCGGCTGACAGGACTCCCCAAAGATCGAAGTGCGCTGACGCGGATCAGTTTGGGAATCCTACGCGCACTCGACGTGCGCCACGGTAAAGGAATTGCCGCGATCGACCCGAGAGTGATCGACCTATTTGTGGACCGTCACTGGTCGGCGCACTTCCTGGAACTCGAGAGTCTGATTGAACGCGCCTATTTCTGGGAGCCGACCAGTTGCCTCACGATTGAGGCATTCGAGTCGCAGAGGCAGAGGAATGATGGCGAGGGCGAAGAGTGTGACTTGCGATCGTTCGATATCGGGGCCGATCTGGCTTCTGTCGGCAAGATGAGTTCGACTGGGCTGGTGAAGGCCGTGCCGGCAGTTGGAAGTGGATACCCAGCAAGATCGAGGAAGCGGGTGGCGCCTTCCACGCTTGCGCCGCAGACTGGACGCTCCAGAGAGTTTGTGGGAACCCCATCCACATGAAAAAACCTGAACGAATCGCAACAATGATCCAATTCCTCGCCTCGCATCCAGGGCTGACGCTCGATGAATTGAGTCGGGGGCTTGGCATTTCGCACCGTGCCGCCCTGAGGCGCATCCAAGAGGTCGTGGATGCGGGCTTCCCTATTATCCATGACAACGGCTATCTCTTGCAGCTTCCCGTATCCACCGAGCACGCAATACCGGGTAATGCCATGGGGACACAGTTGCAGGGAGCCATCGATCAGCTTGTAGCTCACCCCGCCATTCGCGGTGATTCATCACTGGTCAATTCCCTCAAAGAGATCGCCAAGTTCGCCGCCACGCGTGACAAGGTGCAAGATTCCCTGCTCGATCGTGCGCGGCAGGGAAGTGGAGTCACGCCCTTCGACCTTGCCCCACCCCTCGGAGACGCACCGACACTGAAGGATGAGTAACAACGGGTTCGTTCTGCCCCCGCAGACAGGCCAGATGGTCGGTAGTTTCTTGCGGTGGCCAACGAGATCAGCGTGATGTTCCGCACCTCAGACGCAAACAGGCTGCGATCTATCCCGTCACCAAATCCGAGACTTTCAGACACGGAATGTGCGGATTCAGGCTCAGAGGAGGTCGAAGGTCGTGCCACGGGCTGGCGGAGCAATAACTCCTCGATCCTGCTACGCGCCGCGGTAGTCCCGTGACCCTTTGGCACGCAAAGGATTGCAAAAACACAAGGCCGACCCTGATTGGATCGGCCTCGATCTTGATCTGCGAGTGAATTTGGAGGAGTGTTCTAATGGCGGGGTCGACGAGACTCGAACTCGCGACCTCCTGCGTGACAGGCAGGCGTTCTAACCAACTGAACTACGACCCCGTGTGCGCCTCAATCTCTTGACATCTGGTGGGCGGTACAAGATTCGAACTTGTGACCCCCTGCTTGTAAGGCAGGTGCTCTGAACCAACTGAGCTAACCGCCCAAGGCGTGCCTACGCCGTGCACGGGCGGCCGGTCTGTGCCCAGAGGGAGGCACCGGCCTCCCGTAAAGGTCAATTTCTGTCGGATCATCTCAGTCACCGGGCTTGGCCGGTACCGGCGGGGCATCATCTTTCTTCTTGTAGAGAATGGCCACCGGCACGATCACACAATACCCCAGCACCAACAGGATCGGCGCCAAAGTGATCGAGCCCTGCCCCAGGGTGACATAGCCCAGGATGATCGCCACCAACCCCGCCAAAAAGATGTAGTAATTCGTCCGGGTGAAGGGCAACACATCCGCTTTTTTCTTGCTCGCAGCCGTCTTGTCGCGGCCGCCTACTTTGATCTCTGCCGTCGCCATATCTGGACCTCTCAAACAATCGAAAATCCGCCCAAAGTCAAGGGCATTATACCCACTGCCGATCAGCCGCTCCCCCTCGGTCTATCGGCGGTTACCGACACCCGATCCAGCCACGCGGATCTCCTTGCCCCTTGTGATTACCCGTCATGGACCCTACTTTGCCCTTCATCTGGAGGCGCAAATGGACAAAACCTACAAAGTGATCGAGATCGTCGGCAATTCCTCGGCGGGATTCCAGCAGGCAGTGGACGTAGCGATCAAAGAGGCCGCCAAGACGCTCAAAGGGCTGGCTTGGTTCGAGGTGAAGGAGCTGACCGGCGGCCTGAAGGACGGCAAAGTCACCGACTATCAAGCGCGATTGCTCGTCGGCTTTCGGCTGTTGAACGAGTGATCGCCCCAGCGCCGCACCCTTGCGAGTCTTCGGGAGGCGAGGCCTCTTTTTACGGCGAACGGCGCTGAGCAAGCGGGCCGCGCTCTCGCCAGAGGCATAGCAGCCGATGACCGAACGCCTACTGCTGTCGATCGCGATCATCCTCGGGCTCTGGGGGTTCGTGCAACCCATCGCCGTCCGTCTGCGCCGGATTGCGCAGGCCACCGGCGGATTTCATGCCGATCAGATTCTCCGCCGCCTGCGGCGCCTTATCTGGGAGGTTCTGCTTCAAGGAAAGATCATCGCCCTGCGCCCCTTCGCGGGGATCATGCATGCCTTGGTCTTCTGGGGTTTCCTCGCCTTTGCGCCGGTGACGGTCGATCATTTTGCCCGCGGCTACGGTTTCTCGATCCTTGGCCACGGCGCCTTTCGCTTGGCTCTGACGACTGCTGTCGCCGCGTTGGCCGTCATGGTCATCATCGCCATGACGGCGCTCGCCTTCCGGCGCTTCATTCTGCGTCCGAAAGCACTGGGCGCACTGTCGGTCGAATCGGGCATCGTCGCGTTGCTCATTCAGGCGCTGATGGTGACCTATCTATTGGACCTCTACATCATCCGCGACCCTGCCAGCGCCGCTTCGCATCTGAACTGGTGGATTCATACGTTGTCGATTCTCCTATTCTTGTGGCTCATCCCCCGCTCGAAGCACTTGCATCTGGTTCTCTCGCCGATCACGACATTCTTGAAGGATTTCGAACTGGCGAAGGTTCATCCGCTCGATTTCGACAAGGAGGAATTCGGCGCCGCCAAACTCTCAGACCTGTCGGCGCACACGGCGCTTGGCGCCTTCACTTGTGTCGAATGCGGCCGCTGTATGGACCATTGTCCGGCCACCAACACCGGCAAATTGCTCGATCCCAAGCAGCTGATGCTCGATCTGCGCCAGGGATTCCTGGCCGATCCGAGCCAGCCGATCGTTGGCGCTACGATCGCCGAAGAAATCCTCTGGCAGTGCACGACCTGTGGCGCCTGCACTTACCAATGCCCGGTCGGCATCGATCAGGTTATCCCCATCATCGAGACCCGCCGCGGTCTGATCGCCGAAGGCAAGGGGCCGCACACGTTCAACACGTTTTTCGGCAACCTCGAACGCCTGCAGAACCCCTGGGCCTATCCGACACAAGAGGCGCATGAATTCATCCGCGCCAACAGCTATCCGATCTATCACGGCCACGAATGGCTCTACTGGATGGGCTGTCTGGCCCGTTTTGACCTGCAGTATCACAAAGTGTCGCTGGCACTGAAGAGCATCCTCGACGCCGCCGGCCTGTCATGGGGCGTCCTTCCCGGTGAGCAATGCACCGGCGATGCCGCCCGCCGCGCCGGCAACGAGTATCTGTTCACCCAACTGGCGACGGCCAATGTCGAATTACTGAAGACCGCGGGTGTGACACGGATCGTCGCCACCTGCCCGCATTGTGTGCGCACGCTCTCCGAATACAAGGACTTCGGCCTCGATCCCGATGTCGAAATCATCCATCACTCGAATTTAATCAACGATCTGATCGGCAAAGGCAAGATCACGCTCCAACGCGACTCCAAGATTCACAAAACCGTCTACCACGACCCCTGCTATCTCTCGCGCTACGGCGAGAAATCCGACATCATCAATCCCCGCCAATTGCTGACCGAAGCCGCGGGCGGTTTAGCACCGTTGGAACCGGAGCGGACCCGCGACAAATCCTTCTGCTGCGGCGCCGGCGGTGCGATGATCTTCGCCGAGGAAACCCAGGGCAAACGCATCAACCGCGAACGCACCGAGGAACTCCTCCGCACCGGCGCCGACCAAATCGCCGTCGCCTGCCCCTTCTGCCAGATCATGATCCGCGACGCGACGAACGACTTGGGCCGGGGCGATCAAGTGCCGGTCCTGGATGTGGCGCAGGTGGTGGCGGAACGATTGTGACCGCACGCGGGTGCTCGGTGTGTGCACGAACGGTCGGAGGAACCAGTGGACAAGAGATACCAAGTTTTCGTCAGCTCGACCTATGAAGATTTGCACACTGAGCGCCAGGAAGTTATGCATGCTCTGCTTGAGCTCGACTGCATACCTGCCGGGATGGAACTCTTTCCCGCAGCCAACGAGGACCAGTGGACTGTCATCAAGAGAGTGATCGATGACTGCGATTACTATCTTGTCATTGTAGCCGGACGACATGGCTCCTTGAGCCCCGAGGGCGTGGGTTATACGGAAATGGAGTATCGGTACGCCGTCGACCAACAGAAGCCGGTGATTGCATTCCTGCACAAGGATCCTGAATCACTTGAAAAGCGAAGAACCGAGCAATCACAGGAGGGACAACAGCGACTTGCAAGCTTTCGGGACCTTCTCCAACAGCGTATGTGCAAGTCCTGGAAGACACCCGACGAATTGGGTTCCGTCGTTAGCCGGAGTTTGGTCCGCCTAATGAAAGATCATCCTGCTACAGGGTGGGTTCGCGCAGACCAGGCTGCTGGACCGGAGACCATTGGCGAGCTTGTTCGTTTGAGAAGGCGAGTTGAAGAGCTGGAGGAATCTCTCGCCAACGCCAAGTCGCAACCTCCCATTGGATCAGAAGAATTCGCGCAGGGAAAGGACGAGGTGGAAATCACACTCCTCATAGATGAGCGATTTAGAGTCGTACACCCCATAAGAATGCCGTGCGCGTGTACGTGGGACGAGATCTTCGGTTTATTGGCGCCACTGATGATACATGAGGAGCAGGATTATGAACTGAAGCGGGCATTAAACGAACATCTAGAAAACAGGTTCGCCTCTGAAATTCGCAGGCTCACAAAAGGCCATGGCATTGAAACTCCATCCTCCGAAGTGCTCGACGCCGATTTCCAAACTGTCAAGGTCCAACTCCGTGCGCTCGGGCTGATCACGCAGAGCATCAGACAACGAAGCCTCAAGGAAATGGGATACACACATTGGACCCTGACGCCCTATGGTGACACGTTGATGAACAAGCTTCGGGCTATACGGAGACAGGAATCTCTCGCCAGCCAGCCCGCCAGTTGAGACACTGTTGACGCGACGGGCAAAGCCCGCCCTACACATCACGATTTCCTTTCTTTCGTAGGGTGGGCTCAGCCCACCGCTCTTGAAACTCCGATTGTGGCACCATCATCAACCTCCTCGCGCACTTTTATTGTGCATCCACCCCGGACTTCCCATGTCCGCGTTCATCGAACTCCTTGATCTGACACCACCCACATCCCCGGCACGCCCCTTGCTCCGGCCGTGGCGGCGGCTCATTCATGCGCTGCGACGGAGGTGTGAGGACCATGAACCGAATCGCAAAAACCATCCTGACTGGATGCGCCCTGACACGTCCGATTTCTGCTGAATCGCTGCACAGCGACCTCTTGCTCCGACCGCGCAGACTCACGATCAGGTCAGGCATTCATTCTGGCTCGTACCGCCGCTGCATGCATGGCGAGTCCTTCAAGTTCGGCGAATCCGGCCGTTTGCAACACTGCCTGATGGTCCAGACGACGAACCTCGACGAAGCTCTGCGCCCGCAGGAAATTGAGCGGACTTAAGGCACCGGAAAATCGCGCCGACCCGCCTGTCGGCAACGTGTGGTTTGGCCCGGCCATGTAATCCCCGAATGGCACCGTTGACTCGTACCCGATGAAAAGCGCTCCGTAATGCCGGGGCCGGCGCTCCAGAACGGCCGGCTGTGAAAGATGCAGGTGCAAATGCTCAGGGGCGATCATATCCGAGGCGGCGACACAGTCGGACAGGCTGTCGTAAATTCCAACGAATACATCGGCTGTATTGGCATCGCGATCTCCCCGCCAATCATGATTGGACCAGAGGAATGCCCCTTCATGGACAGTTTCCTCCGCAACCTTGCGGGATGTCGTCAACAAGAAGGCACGCGACATGGGATCGTGCTCCAATTGTGCGGCCAGGTCCAGTGCGAGCCAGCGCGGATTGGCAGTCGCATCGGCGATAATGGCAATCTCGCTCGGTCCCGCGAGCAGATCAATCCCGACTGTTCCCTGCAATTGTCGTTTGGCTTCCGTCACGTAGGTGTTGCCCGGACCCACGATCATGTCAACACGCGGTATCGATTCCGTGCCATAGGCGAGCGCCGCGATGGCCTGTGCTCCGCCCAGGCGGTGGAAGCGCGACACTCCCACCAGAGTCCCGGCATAGACGATCTCATCAGTCAGGCGTGGGGAAACGATGCAAATGTCCCGCACACCCGCGACTCGGGCCGTGACCGCGGTCATCAGCACGGTTGATGGAAGCGGAAACCGCCCTCCGGGCACATAGCATCCGACACACTCCACGGGGCGGAATTCCACGCCCACCGCAAAGCCATCCTGCTCCACCCGTACTGATTTAATCAGGTCCGCGACGGCGCGCGCAACCGCTGCAATGTTTTCAGCGGCACGCTCGATGATGCCGCGAGTCCCAGAGGGCACTCGAGCACCGGCGGCAGGAATGCCGTCCGGATCCAGTTCGAAACGTTCCGGAGGTTCGTCTCCGAATTGCCGAGCCAACTCGCGGACCGCGCGGTCACCACCGTCGCGAACCCGACTTAAAACGTCGGCCACCCGCTGTTGAAGATCCGAATCATCTGAGCGCAGACCGATCGGGCCCGCGGCATACCGGGCAAGATGGTCGATGGCTTCGCGGCCTTCGAAGATTCTCATCTTTGCCGTCCGCGCAATTCGTCGGTGATGTCCGACCACTCGAGTCCCTCATCCACGGCAAGCAGACTCAGGAAATACAAGAGATCGGCCATTTCCCACACGAGCTCCGCCCGGCCGTTCGCGGTCGTCACCTCGTACGCCTCCTCCATGATTTTCCGCAGGAGGTGCGGCCGATCGTTAAAGTACCGCACTGAGTATGACTCCGAGGGCATCTCGCGTCTTCGCTGCCCGAGGAGTTCGAATAGGACTGACTGAGAATGGCGACGCTCGCCGAAGCAACTGTAGGAACCCTCGTGGCACGCCACACCTGTCTGGCGCACCGTGAAAAGAAGGGTGTCGCGATCGCAGTCCGTCCGACACGATATCAGTTCCTGAGTGTTCCCGGATGTCAGTCCTTTGGTCCAGAGCAGCCCACGGGAGCGGCTGAAGTAAACTCCACGTCCCTCGCGCAGCGCCAGGCGCAACGACTCCGGGCTGCTATGAGCCAGCATCAACACCTGCCCGTCGGTGTCCTGGACGATCGTCGGGACGAGCGGCTTCTTGCCAAAGTCAATTGACTGGACGACGCATTCGGCCAGGTCCAGTTGTCCGGTGTACAGAGCCATTCCGACCTGCACGTCAACTCCGCACCCGAGCAGCGCGATGACGTCCGTCATGCCGGCGACTCCTCCGGCGACCGTCAGGGGACGATTGAGTTTGCTTTTAAAATGGTCCACGGCCGAAACGTCCATCCCCCGCATCGTGCCCTCGTCATCGACGAATGTACAGAGGAAACCCCCGCAGTAGGGCGAGAGGCGCTTCGCCCGCTCGAAGACAGTCTCACCGGTGTGGTTGGTCCATCCCCGGTCGACCACTTCACCGTTACGGTGATCGAGCGCGACGATGACATAGTGGGCCGGAAGCTTGCTGAGCATTTCCGGATCGGCCGCCGTACCGATGATGATGCGATGCGCCCCTGCCCGCAAGATCTGCCGCGCCCTCTCGATGGTGCGGATGCCGCCTCCGACCCTGGCCTGCGCCACACGGCAGATTCGGCATATCAGATCGAGATTGTCCCCATCCCCGCGAGCGGCGTTGAGGTCAATGACGGCGACTTCGCCGTAGCGGCCAAACTCGCGCGCCAGTTGCACGGGGTCGTGTGGCGAGGTCAGGACCGGTTCCCGGCCCTGCCTCAGCTGGACTGCTCTGCCATCCAGCAGATCAATGCTGGGGACAATCATAGACGAACTGGCACTCCTTCCTTCGCCAGAACCCGTTTCAATTCAGCAACCGTCCATCGGTGATCATGAAAAATGCTCGCGGCCAGGGCGGCATCAGCCATGCCAGTTGTCAGCACCGAGACAAAATCGTCGGCGCCGCCAGCGCCACCGGAGGCGATCACCGGAACAGAAACCGCCGCGGAGATGGTGGCGGTGAGTTCCAGGTCGAAGCCCGATAGTGTTCCGTCACGATCCCAGGATGTCAGCAGAATCTCGCCCGCCCCACGCTCGACTGCCCGTATGCACCACGTCGTTGCGTCAATCCCGGTTTGGCGACGGCCGCCATGCGTCAGGACTTCCCAGCAGTGACCCCCGCCGCACTGCCGGGCATCGACGGCCAGGACACAGCACTGGCTTCCACACTCAGAAGCAATCTCCGCAATCAGTTCCGGGTTCGCGACCGCGGCGGTATTCACGGTCACCTTGTCGGCGCCGCACTCGAGCAGGCGCTTCACCTGCCCGATGGAGCCGACTCCGCCGCCGACGGTGAAGGGGATCATCAGCACGCCGGCAACTCTCTGCACGACGTCGAATACCGTCTGCCGGTCCTCGATCGTCGCCGAGATATCCAGAAACACGAGTTCATCCGCCCCTTCATCTTGATAGAATCGCGCGAGATCGACCGGGTCGCCGACATCACGCAACTGCCCGAAGTTCACGCCTTTGACCACCCGGCCGTTGTCGATATCCAGGCAGGGAATGATTCGCTTACAGATCATCGCACCACTCTTTGAGGAGCCGATGCCCAAACGGCCCGCTGCGCTCAGGATGAAACTGAAAAGCGGTGATGTTTCCGCACCGCAGGGCCGCGCAAAACGGGATGTGATACTCGGCCCGATATGTCGCGAGCGTTTCGTCGATTGGCCGGCAGTGGTATGAGTTGACGAAGTAGACGAAACCGGGCGTGCGCGATCCTCCGCTGAGAGGTTCAATGCGATTCCATCCAATTTGAGGCACCTTGCCGGCGCTGAACCGGACCACCTCCCCGTCGATGAGCCCGAGCCCGGCGACGCCGGGAGATTCCTCGCTCGCCCCAAACAGCAGCTGCATGCCGATGCAGATGCCCAAGTAGGGACTCCCACCGCGGACGGCCTCATTCAAACGCTGTTTCAGGCCGGCCCGTTTAAGCCCCGCCATGGCGGCTCCAAATGCGCCGACTCCCGGTAGGATCATGCCGTGATCGCCGGTCAAATCTCTGGCGCCGGAAGACACCCTGTACGAGACGTCCAGCCGTTCGAGGGCACGTCGCATGCTGCCAAGATTGCCGCCGCCAAAGTTGATCAACTCAACCATCAATGATCCCCTTGGTGCTGATCACGTCGCCGTTCACGGGCTGAACGGCCTGCCGCAGGCCGCGCCCGAACGCCTTAAAAACCGCTTCGAGCATGTGGTGATCATTGTCCCCATAGGGCACGTTGACGTGCACGGTGGCGCGCAGATTGTCGGATAGCGCCTTGAAAAAATCCTTCAGGAGGAAGGGATCGAGGTCCCCCAGCCGCCGCCCGATAAGCGGTACATTCCAGATCAGATTGGGGCGCCCACAAAGGTCGATGGCCACATTGGCCAAACTGCCGTCCATGGGGAAGGAGTAAAAGCCCGCGCGGCGGATCGCGCCGGATTCCGCGAGAGAGCCCGCGATGACCCGCCCCAGGACAATTCCGCAATCCTCGACCAGATGGTGCGGATCGACATCCAGATCGCCGTTGGCTTGGAGGCGAAGACCGAAGCCGCCGTGGCACGCCCACGCCTCCAGCATGTGATCGAGAAAGGGAAGACCAGTGGCGACGGTGGCTTCCCCGGCCTTGTCGAGTTCAAGAGTCGCCGTAATCTGTGTTTCGCGCGTTTCACGCGTCAGCGTGGAGGAACGCGTCGTCATACCAAGATCACCTCATTCAGATTGTTGACGTTATCGACGATGTACTCGGCCCCTGCGTCATAAAGAGCTCGGTCAGACGTCGTGGACCGCACGGCCACCCGCCCGAGTCCGGCCTCCCGGGCGGCCCGCATATCATCAACTGAATTGCCGATGTATATCGCGCCCTCGAGTTTCATGCGGTCGAGGACTGCCAGCAGCATATCGGGCGCCGGCTTGGGTTGCAGTCCGTTGAAATCATCGCGGCACCAGACGTGTTCAAAACGTGAATCGGTGTGTTCTCCCCAAACGGGCACATACTCCGCGCGGGTCCGCCCGGTGAGCACCAGAAGACGGTATCGCAACCTTAGTCGCGCCACAATATCATCACTCAGATTCCATTTCTCGCGTTTCGCAGCGATCCCCAGATAACGGGACTCTCCTTCGCGTGCGATCTCCTGACGTGTGACGGCGACACGACGACGCCTGAGCAGTTCCTGTGTCGCGTCCCATTCATCATTGTATCCTCCCTCCGCGCGCAGAGCGTTCAACTCGCCATCCCGCAGCGGTGTGCCCGAGTATCGTCGAACCAGCTCCGATACGACCCTGGCGTAACTCTGCGAACAATCCACCAACGTATCATCGAGATCGAAGATCAACGCGTGCGATCGGCGGTAGGCGTCGAGTGCATCCAAGAAAATGCGATTCTCCCGTTCGGTCCCGACGGAGACGCGCACCATTCCCGACAGGGCGGGCAAAGACGAGCGATCGCGGACCAGGACTCCCTGCCGGCGACAGTAGTCACACCACGCTCGGGCGTCGGCGCCGACGGAGACAAGGAAGAAGTTGCCGCCGCCGCTGTGAACTCGATACCCTCGCTGCTGCACTTCTCCTGTCAGCCATTTCTTGCGGGCCATCGTCCCCTGCGCAGCCGAGTGGATTTCGTGAGACCGTTTCAGCAGGTTCATCACGGTCGCCACCGCCGCGCCATTGACGGAATATGGAGAGCGAACCCGCCGCATGTAGTCGATCAGTCGTTTCGGGCCAATCGCGGCGCCGAGCCGCAACCCCGCCATGCCCCATGCCTTGGAGAAACTGCGCAGAACCATCAGATTTTCTCGCTGACGAACCAGCGGAACCAGCGTTTTGCCGGTATATTCCGCGTAGGCTTCATCGATGATAAACAGCGTGTCCGGAAAGTTCCGACACCAGTTGATGACGCAGTCCTGGTCCAGCACCGCGCCGGTTGGATTGTCCGGCGACGCGAACAGGGCCAGATTCGCGCCGCCCAGCGCCGCGGCGATTGCGCCACAGTCGAATTCCAAACCGCCGGTGAGCGGCACTTCCGTCAACTGCGCGTCGACCAATTGCAGATACTGACGGATCAGCGCGAAGGTGGGACGCGTGATCACTGCCCGGCCGACGCCGGGCTCGATGAACGTCAAACCGACGACCAGCAATCCCTCATCGCTGCCGTCAGTCAGAAGAATGTTTTCAGTTCCCAGATTCCAATGCTCCGCCAGCGCCTTCTCGCATTCACCGTACTCAGGGTACGTGGCCACAAGCTCCGTCGGCAGGCCTGGAGATGCCCACGGGAATCCCTCCGTGTTCTCATTGAAGTCAAGACGGATCAGCCCGCGTCGGGCCTCCAGAGGCGGCAGGTAGGCCGTCATGTTCTCGACAGAGCTTCTGGCTTTGATCATGACCTCTTGTCCTCGGCTGCCGTCCGCCCGCTCTCAGACCACAATCTTCTCGAGCCGGTATTCGAGAATATCCCGTGCCCCCGCTGCCACGAGCCGTGGAATCAGTCTCGGCACGTCGCGCGCGGGCACCGCGATCTTCACCGCATACCCCTCGCCATTGTAGAGGGGAGAAATCGTCGGTGCGCGCATGCAGGGGAGATCCTTGATCAATCGTTCAAAGCATTCGAGTGGAGCATTCATCTCCAGAAGCACCTTCTCCTCTGCCCTGAGTGTGCTTTCCATCAGCATGCACATCTCGTCCAGCTTCTCTTTCTTCCAGGGATCGGCGAGGGCCTGTGGGTTGGCGACAAACCGCGTGGAGGAAGTCATCAATTCCTCAATAATGGCAAGGCGGTGGGAGTGCAGAGTCGATCCGGTGGACATGTTGTCGACGATCAGGTCAGCGTCCTCCGGAGGCAAAACTTCGGTCGCGCCGTAGGTGCGGATGAACACCGCATTCAGTTTCCGGCGGTCGATGTACCGCGCCGTGATTCGCTCGTATTCCGAGGCAATCACCAGCGGCCGCTCCTCCCGGTTGGCGGCAGTCACCGGGTCTTCAGGGCCGGCGACGACGATACGAACGGAATCGAAACCCAGATCCAGAAGCTCGACCACGTCCGCGTTTTCCTCGACGACCCAGTCGTGGCCGGTGAAGCCACAGTCATGGCGCCCGAGCGCCACCAAAGCCGCGATATTCTGCGGCTTGAGCATCTTCGCTGCGATTTCCGGATCGCCGCACGTGGGCCGGTAGGAACGGCTGTTGAAGTTGAATCCCATCCCGATTCGTTCGAGGAGGCCGATGACCTTTTGTTCGAGATGCCCCTTCGGTAGCACCAATCTAAGTATCTGTGACATCTCCTACCCTTCCTTGAATGATACCTTGAACTGCCAAATGAAAAAGGCCCCGTCATTCGCGGCGGGGCCTTTCCGGATACCTTGTTGCTTAGCAGTTACCCAGAATAAACCGCGCCACCTTCACCGTGGCAATGGTGCCCGTGATGCGGGTGATTGTGTTTACAGTCCATGGTGTTGAGCTTTCTCATCGCATGTGGCCCAACTCTGACCACGCGAAATATACATGGTTGTCGATCGAGAGGCAAGGGAAAACATCGCCTTTGGCGTGGACTCCGCTACGGGGCTGTGGCAGGCAAACCAGTTGGCCACAATAAGATGGGTCGGTGAGGATACCCTGATAACCGGTCCTCCCGATGTTGAAAACAACTTCTCCGACGGCGACTGTCCGGGCGCCAGACCCGTTGCCGCGAAAAATCTGTCCGTTGGCCAAGACTCGGATGGCATCCGCCCAGTTGCTCATCGGTAGCGGCTCCGATTGTCAGGTGTGAATCAGTTGCTGCCGGTGCTCTTGAGTCGCTCTTGATACAGGCCGATCGACCGTCGCCGGAATTAAAATGGTGCTCTTTCAGCTGCGGTAATTCGCATTCAGCGCCACATAGTCTTCTCCGAGGTCACATGTCAGCATTGAAGCCGTGGCAACCCCGACGCCCAAATCGATCACAACGGGAACACGCTCCTTGCTGAACCAGCGGGCCGCGTCACGCTCATGGTACTCGGCCGGCCGGCCATTTTGAAAGAGAATCAGCCGTCCGAGCTGGAGCGACACGCGATGCGGCGCCAAGTGCACGCCACTGCGTCCCACCGCGGCCAGGATGCGACCCCAGTTGGGGTCACCCCCATGCAGCGCAGTTTTCACCAATGGCGATGTGGCCACGACGTGCGCGACAACCCGCGCCTCCCGCTGTGTCGACGCGCCTCGGACCTCGATCTCCATCACGCGCGTCGCTCCCTCACCATCCCGCACGATCATC
>JACQFV010000020.1 GCA_016199865.1 Candidatus Zixiibacteriota bacterium
CCGGAGTCAGTGTACGGCGTGTAGCGCTTGCCCGCCTCGGCCCAGAAAGAAAAATTCAGATTCCAGTTATTCCACAAGCCCAACCCGAGCACTCGGGGACGGTCGTCCGGGCCGAACGACCAGTTGGCCGAGAGCGAGCCACGCCACGGCTTATCCCAGTCGAGCCGCTCCTCCTGAAGAAGTACCTCCCCTTCACGGCTCTGGCGACCGCGAAAAACGTCCTCGGGCAGCGAGTGCTCGCCCTTGACACTCGCGAACGCCAGCATGGCCGAGGTGCGCAGTGCCGTGCCATACCGTCCGTCAATGGTCAGTTCCGCCCCGCGCGACTGGGCCAGATCATGGTTGGCGTAGGCGTACCAGAAATTCTCCGGCTGGTCCGGGTCGGGGATGACCGCCGTGGCCGCGATGTAATCGTGGATATCGCGCTGATAGAGGGACAGAGTGAATGCCCAGTCCTGACCCCGCAGCAACTTGACACCCCCCTCGATTGCCACTGTGCGTTCCGGCTTCAGGGCTGGGTTGCCAAACAACTGGAAAGTCGCCGGGGAACGGGTCTGCAATTTGGCGTACAGGTAACGTGGATTGGGTCTCTGGGCAAACTGCCCATACGAGACGAATATCGATGACGACGGACCAGCCGCGAAGGAGACGCCAATCCGTGGTGAAACCCAGCCCTCGGCTCTCTGCCCGAACAGTTTGAATGTGTTGGCGCGAAATCGCTCGCGCATCGCCGGTGTGATGTTCGGCAAGGTGGTGTCGGCGACCGCGCGTTCGAGATAGTCCCCCGGCCACCAGGTTTCGCCGCGTAAACCAAAATCAAACACCGCCCCCTGAAAATTGAACCGACTCTACACCAACAATGCCGCCGACGTCGGGCGGGCGCGGTAGGCATCGGTGTTCAGCCCACCCAGACCGAGCCAGGGACGAAAAATATCGATCACCTGCAGGGACTGGGTCTCGACACTGCCGCCCGGCTTCAATGTCCAGTTGGGACGGGGCCTCCCCTCCCATTCGCCTTTGGCGGAGTATGTCTCGACGAAATGATCGTACCATTGGTCGCCGTCGCCGACGTCGTAGAAACCGTCGCCCGGATTGATTGTGAAAACCGACGAATCAGGCGTGGTCTGGATCGAGACCGGACCGGTGTCCTGCGGCGGCACGTACTGATCCGGCGTCTTGCCGTTCACGTCGCCGTGTAAACGCGAAAAGACTCTCGCCAGTGTGGCGGTGAAGATGTTGTTCTGGCCGTGATCTTCCCAGCGCAACGACTGGGAATTGGCCTGGCGGGTGAACGTGGTGTAGTTCGCCAGATCGCGCCCGTAGGCAAAGGGCCAGCCATAACTGTAGGTGGCGGTGCGGATGTGCGTATCCAGCACGCTGCGATCCTGATCGATGGTGGTCTCGCCGGTGAACAGTGTGACGAGTCGATGACGCGGGCTCAACCGCCACGCGAGTTTGACCAGCGATTGGTAGCGATTGTTGGAGCGCGGCGCCCAGCGTGTCCCGCCCCAGATCGAAGAGTTGGGTTGGCCGGAGCCCAGATGCGTGTCGGTCAGGTCGCCGGACAGATTCAAGACAAATCCCGGCTCGAGCCGCGAATCAGATGACAGACGCGGCAAGCCGAGCGCCGACAGCGGACCCGACAGCACGAACTGCGCCCCGTCGGAATTCCACCTTCCCTCCCGAACCGGAGATACCTGATCTGTGGTATACGAGACCGAACCGGACAGTTGCTGGCTGGGATCGCGGGTCTCGACCTCGACGACCCCAGCACTGGCCGAACCGCTCGCAGCATCAATCCCGCCGGTCTGAACCCGGAAACTTTCGACCGCGGCGGGTGATGGGCGCACTGCCATTCCCTGACGCAGGAATGGGTCGGCCACGGAGACGCCATCGATGAGATACCCGGTCTCATAGGTCCGGGCGCCACGGACATGCACTTCGCGGTCGACTTGGGCGACCCCGGGTTGCTGCAATACGACATCGGTCAGCCCGCCCGCTGTCGTCTTTTCGATGTCGCGCCCTTCCACGGTGCGCTGGGTCGCGGGTTCATTGACATCCAGAAGCACACGTTTGCCATAGACGACGATTTCTTCGCCGAGGGGGAGGATGGTCGGTGTCAGCGCGGCGGAAATGGTGGTTTCTGCCCCTGATTGCACGCGGATATTCTCCTGCCGCCAGCGGATGTAGCCGATCGCCGACACTTCAATCGTGTAGTACCCCGCTGGCAAGCCACCAAACTCAAATCGGCCCCGTGCGTCGGCGGCAACCCCTCGTCCCAGTTGCCGCAAATAGACCGACGCGCCGGGGAGCGAGTCTGCTGTGCTGGCATCGGTGATCCGACCGACGACGCTGCCCGTAGCACCCCATGCTGGCGACCACGGCCACAACAGCGCTGCACAAAGAGCCGCCGGCAAAAGCCATGATTGGGTGGAAGTTCGATTCACCTTTTGTGCTCGTCTGGGACCCGGAAAGAGAGGTCCCGTGTGATGATAGCGACCACGGTCTCCGGCGCAACCATCGAACAAGGTCTTTACCGATGGGGACGCTTCCTATTCCCTACGAGCGCCCAGGAGGAAGCCCTTGTGCGCCGGCAAGCAGGACGGGGTCTGTACCGGCGCCACGTCACGCGGGGGCCCGTGACGCGCACATTCTTACTCTGTTGATTGCCATTCTCGTGCTGCCGAGAGTTCTAAGACGTCTCTCGTCAACGGCAAATCCCGTTGTCCCCCCTGTGCGATCCGGCGTAGATTTAGGCATCATGGTTGAGGTTCCCACAGCGGGTGTCAAGGTGGTCACGACCAACCGTCAGGCGCGATTCCGCTTCGAAATCCTGGAGACGGTCGAGGCGGGCCTCGCCCTATTGGGAACAGAGGTCAAGTCGCTGCGGGCGGGAAAGTGCAACCTCAAGGAGGGATTCGCGCGTATCGATGGCGGCGAGGCGTGGCTGATCGGCGTGCACATTCCCGAGTATACCGAAGGGAACCGGTTCAACCACGATCCCATTCGTACGCGCAAGTTGCTTCTGTCGAAGAAGCAATTGCGGCATCTGAGTGAAGAGACCCAACAACAGGGACTGACACTCGTCCCATTGCGGCTTTACTTCAAGGGGAGGGTCGCCAAGATTGAGCTGGGACTCGGGCGCGGCAAGAAACTCTATGACAAACGTGAGGCGATCCTCAAGCGGGATACCGAACGGCGGCTGCGACAGGCGATGTTTCGGCGGCGGTAGATGACATATGAAAGACCGTCCCATCGGCATTTTCGATTCCGGCGTCGGCGGGCTGACAGTCTTCGATGCGATCAGCCGCGCCTACCCATCCGAGTCGCTGGTCTACTTCGGCGACACGGGGCGTTATCCTTATGGCGTTCGCTCCAAGGGCGTGATCGTTGAATTTTCCCGGCAGATCGCGGGATTTCTCGAAGATCAGGGGTGCAAGTTCATCGTCCTGGCCTGCAATTCCGCCTCGGCCTTGGCGCTGGAGGAAGTGGCATCGTCGGCAAGTGTCGAAGTGATCGGTGTCATTGAACCGGGGGCCGCCGCCGCGGTCGCGGCGACACTCTCAGGCCGGGTCGGCGTGATCGGCACCGAGGCCACGATCAATTCGGATGCCTACACGCGCGCATTGCAGAATCTGGCGCCGAGAATCGACGTGATCGCCCGCCCCTGTCCCCTCTTTGTCGCACTGGCCGAGGAGGGGTTTGCGGGAAAGCCCGCGACGCGGTCGGTGGCCGAGGAGTATCTGGCTCCCTTCAAAGATGACGGTATCGATACGCTTGTGCTTGGGTGCACGCATTACCCGCTGTTGAAACGTGACATCGCGGCGGTCATGGGCCCATCGGTGCAACTCGTGGATTCGGCGACCGCCGTGGCGCATGCCGTGGGATCGCGTTTGGAGGAACGCAATCATCACAGACGCTCGGACGCACATGGCGAGTACAAATTCTATGTCTCCGACACGCCCGGCCGATTCCAGACGGTCGGGCGGCGGTTCCTGGGACGTGAAGTAGCGCCGGTGGAAGTGGTGGATTTGGAGACGTTGCATGAGTTCGGCGAGTTGGCGCGGACCGGACGGCGAGTCTGAGAGTGATGTCTGTGCCGGGTCATGACGCCAAACCGTCGAGAGTCCGCCGGTTGGTGCTGGCGACCAACAACGCGCACAAGATCAAGGAAATCGTGGGCATTCTCGATGGTCTGGCGGTCAGCATCCTGACGGCCGCCGATTTTCCGGACTTTCCCGATCCGGAGGAGCATGGTGCGACGTTCGAAGAGAACGCCCGGCTCAAAGCGCTGGCCGTCCGCGCCAATACCGGTTTGTGGTCACTGGCCGATGATTCGGGGCTTGAGGTTGACGCATTGAACGGCGCGCCGGGCGTGGTCTCGGCGCGATTTGCCAGCCCGGGGTGCACGTTCGCCGACAATAACGCGAAATTGCTGCGACTCTTGGCCGATCTTCCCGATGAGCGCCGCGCGGCCCGATTTCGCTCGGTGGCTGCGTTGGCATTAGGTGACAATGAAGTGAAGTTGTTCACGGGAGAGGTGCGAGGAATCATCACGCGCGAACCGCGCGGTAACGGCGGATTCGGCTATGATCCCGTGTTCTTCGTGCCCGAGCTCAACTGTACCTTCGCGGAGGCCGCGCCAGAGGCCAAGAGCCGGCTTTCGCACCGGGGTCAGGCCTTCCGGCAGGTTGCCAAGCAGTTGCGGGAACTGCTGGCTGAGCCATAGATTGGTCGCTCGCGGGCTCGATCCGCGTTCAAAGGGGCGTGTTGAAGAACCCCACGCGGGCGATCACAAGGATCGCCCCTACGGTTGAATGGCAACGAGTTGGTAGCGGCGAAGCTCGTCTTCGCCCGGCTTTTTCAACAGGCCCCAAAGATGCGGGGGTATCGACAATGGGCTGAAAGCCCATTACCCGGAGCGGAAGGGAAAATCGAACAGGATGGCGGCTTGGAACGTATGCTTCCGTGGGAATTCGGGGTGTGGCGCAGCCTGGTTAGCGCACTTGGTTTGGGACCAAGATGTCGGAGGTTCAAATCCTCTCACCCCGATGTTTTCCGGGCGCCGAGCGCCGAAGGCGCTTCTTACGCGCGGCGTCGTGGCGCCCGCGCCGATTCCAATGGAGAAAAGAAAAGTCGCCGTAATAGGCGGCCTCGCCGCGCCCCCGTAGCTCACTTGGAAGAGCAGCAGCCTTCTAAGCTGCCGGCAGCAGGTTCGAATCCTGCCGGGGGTATGTTTAGAACGGCGGGCACAGCCCGCCCTACGAAGTGCTATCGAAGCGGGATTTGTAGGGCGGGCTCAGCCCGCCGCTTTAATCCGCGCGGTGGACAATTGGCGACCGAAAGTGTAATTTGGTCGCCGCTACGGTGGGTGTAGCTCAGCTGGTTAGAGCACCAGGTTGTGGCCCTGGTGGCCGAGGGTTCAAATCCCTTCACCCACCCTGTTGACCGTCGGGTTCTCATTTCGCAAGCAGGCGACGACCAACCGAATCGTATCGTAAGGAATCTCACCTTTGAGGTCTTCGAAGATCGGCTTGAGCGCGGCCAAGCCAACGTGGACAGAGGATGAGCGGATACGATTTTGGGTCAATTGATCAACCCAGGGCGTGGGGTCCGTGATCCCTTCCCGCTGAATAAACTCCGCCAAGTACTGTGACACGGTCGAGGGCGCCCGTTCGATCAAGCGGGCCACTTCCTCCAGCGGGCGGCCCTGCTTGAATAGATCTGCCGCCTTACGTCGGGCTCCTGTCAATGATCGAACCTGTACGGCTGGAAGACCGTCATTAGTCTCAACTGGCGCATGCTCTCGGATGGCGCGGAGAAACTCCTCGCCGAACTGATCAATCTTCCTTTCACCGATGCCCCTGATCAGTCGCAGTGTGGCCGTCGTCGTCGGTCTCTGGCTGGACAGGTCGCGTAAGACGGTGTCGGCAAACACGACGAACGGGGGAACATTGAGCTTCTCGGCGATGCGGCGCCGCACTGTGCGGAGGTGCTCAAACAGAGCCGTGTCTCTGGAGTCCCCTCCGGCAACGGGTGCGAACTTTGTCCGTCGCGGACTTTTGACTGTCGGGTCCGTCAAGTGCAGGCTTGTTTCTCCTTTCAGAACCCGGCGACCCGAGTCAGTCACACGCAAAACGCGGAACTCGCCGTCCCGCTCAAGATACTTCTGCGCGGCCAGTTGATCGATCCAGCCGCGGACTTTGGATTTGTCCACCGTCGACAAGATGCCCCAAGTGCTCAGTTTGTCGTGATGCCTTTCGATCACGCGCGGCTCGCGGGAGCCGGTCAAGACGGCCGTCGTGTATTCGGCGCCGACCCGTTCGCCGAGGCGAATCACGCAGGAGAGGATCTTCTGAGCGATGATGAGCGAATCGGCGACGCCTTCGCGGACCCCCTGGCAATTGTCACAGCCCGTACAGTTTTCCTTCGCGTATTCCTCGCCGAAATAGCTGACCAACGTCTTGTGCCGGCAGAGGCCGCTGTGGCAATAATCGGCCATGTCGTCCAACTTGCGCAGAGCGATCTGCCGGGACGGGCCGTCCTCGGAGAGCAGGCGGCGCCAGACGACCAGATCCCCATCGGAAAACAAAAGGCAGCACTCGGCCGGCAGTCCATCACGCCCGGCGCGGCCGCTTTCCTGGACATAGTGCTCCAACGATTTGGGAATCCCGGTGTGAATGACATAGCGGATATTGGGTTTGTCGATCCCCATGCCGAAGGCCACGGTCGCGACAATGATCTCTACTTGTTCGTGGACGAATGCCTCCTGGTTGCATTTGCGGCTGCGATCGTCCATGCCGGCATGGTACGGTAGAGCTCGGTGGCCACGGACGGTCAACTCCTCGCACAGCTCGTCGACATTCTTGCGGCTGATGCAATAGATGATGCCCGATTCGGCGGGATGGCGGGCAATGACCTCGACAACTTGACTCAGAAGATCGCCGCGCCGCTCGACACGGTACTGCAAGTTGGGGCGATCGAAGGAGCCGACCAAGACTTCAGGCGCCTGCAAATGCAACTCCCGGATGATGTCGTCCCGGACCTGCGCGGTGGCCGTGGCGGTGTAGGCGTGAATCCCGACGTCGGGGAATGTCCCTTTCAGAATCTGCAGCCGCCGGTATTCGGGACGAAAGTCATGCCCCCAACTGCTGATGCAGTGCGCCTCATCGATGGCAAAGAATGAGATCGCGCTGCGTCCGATGCGTTCGAGAAAATCGGGAATGACCAGTCGTTCGGGAGCGACATACAGCAGTTTGAGACTTCCCTCCCGGATGCGGTCTTCGACCGCGCGCCGCTCCTGTGAAGACAGGGAACTGTTCATACACGCCGCCGGGACGCCGCAGGCGGTCAGATGATCCACCTGATCTTTCATCAGCGAGATGAGTGGTGAGATCACGACCGCCAGCCCGGGCATCGCCACCGCTGGCGCTTGAAAACACAGTGACTTGCCGCCGCCGGTCGGCAGAACCACGAGCGTGTCCCGGCCCGAGAGCACGGAGGCGATGGCCTGCTCCTGAAGCGGCCGGAAGGAATCGAAGCCCCAGTATTTCTTCAGGATGTGGTGAAGGTTTTCCATCGCCTGGTCCGGGGCGCAAGACTTGATAAATCCGTGGACTGGATTATCGCGCCTCGGAGCAGTTGTAGAGTGCTGGATGTACGACGCAGCTGGCAATCACTTTCTATCGCGCCTCGGAGAGACGGGCACGGCAGGCCGTGCCCCTACAGGACAAATCGAGGTTAGCGGGTCAGATTACCGGGTCAGGTCAGCGGGATTCCGCGCAACGTATTCGCCGACGCTTCCATGATCCGCACGTCGCAGATGTCGCCGATGGTACGGCTGGAGTCGGCGAAGACGACGATCGTGTTGCCATCCGTGCGGGCCCGCCATTCGGCGGAGCTCTTGCGGCTTTCCCCTTCGATCAGGACCGTGACCGTACCCCCTACCATCGTTAGATGATGGCGCAGAGAAATCTGTCGCTGCAAATCAACCAAATGGGTCACGCGTTGCGACTTGACCAGATCGGGAACGTCATCATCCCAGAGTTTGGCGGCAATGGTGCCCACGCGCTGGGAGTATTTGAACATGAAGGCGGAATCGAATTCGACTCCGCGCATCACTTTCTCGGTCTCGGCGAATTCGTCATCCGATTCGGTCGGAAAACCGCAGATGATGTCGGTCGACAGCGCTACATTGGGAATAGTCGCACGAATCTGATCGACCAGCCGGAGAAATTCATCCTGCGTGTAATCCCGGTTCATCTTCTTGAGCACGCGGTCCGATCCGGCCTGAAGGGGCAGGTGGATGTGCTTGCACAGGTGATCTTCTGAGGCAATGGCGCCCAAGAGTTTGGCCGGGAAGTCTTTGGGGTGCGGGGAGGTGAAGCGGACACGCGCGATTCCGGGGACCGCGGCAACCTGCCGCATCAGATCGGCGAAGTCGGTACCATCGCACCGGTAGGAATTGGCATTCTGGCCCAGGAGCGTGACCTGTTTGTATCCCTGATCCGCGAGACGACAGGTTTCCTCGACGATGCCGCGCGGGTCGCGTGATCGTTCCCGGCCGCGCGTGTAGGGGACGACACAGAATGTACAGAAATTGTCGCAGCCGCGCATGATGGCGATCCAGGCGTTGACCCCCTCGACACGGGTTGGCGCGATGTCCTCGTAGGTTTCATATTCGGAGAGTTCAATCGCCGTGCCGCGTTCACGTAGACCGCGAGAACGTGCGATGAGATCGGGCAATTGCCGGTAGGCATCGGGGCCGCAGATCAAATCGACGGCGGGAAAGCGCAGGAGCAGACCTTCCTTGAGGTTCTGCGACATGCAACCCAACACGCCGACGACCAGATCGCGCCTTTCCTTCTTTTCCTCCTTCAGCGCGTCGAGCCGGGCATAGATGCGGTTGTGCGCGGTTTCGCGGATCGCGCAAGTGTTGAACAGGATCACATCGGCGGCGGCTTCGTCCTCCGTGAACGAGCAGCCGGAACCGTGGAGGATCGTGCGCACCAGTTCCGAATCGTATTCGTTCATCTGGCAGCCGAAGGTCTGGAGATTAACCAGGGCCGCCACGCGATTGGGAACGGCGCTCAGGCTCGGAACTCGTCTTGTGACATTCGGAGAGAGAGTCGTAGTCATGAATTTGTTCTGCTTTGTGGCCCTGACCTTGGTCAGGGTGTATCAGAGGCAAAACCGACGACGCGTCTGGTGATTACGGAGATCCCCCGTTAATTTATTCAGTCTTAATAGACCCTGACCAAGGTCAGGGCCACACATCTTGGAAAGATTCTCCAAAATCACGCCGCCACCTGAGGAATCTGTCCCAGACAAAACTCGGTTGAGACTTCGACAATATCGGCCGCGGCCATCGTGTTTTCGCGCGCACCCTCGGGCGCGATGGCTACGCGCAGATACGAGCCCGTAAATCCCTTGCGCCAGCCATCCTCGTCGACTGTCTCAAATAGGACGTCAACGGAGCGTCCCACATGTTGGCCGAAAAAGTCCTGCTTCTTGCGCAGGGCCAGATCGTGCATCACTTGGGAGCGATCCTTGAGAACGGGCGACTGGACCTTCCCATCGTGATATAGGGAAGCCGTCTTGGGACGATCCGAGTAGGAAAAAACGTGGAGATAGGAAAAAGGCATCGACTCGACAAATTGCCGGGAGTTTGTAAATTCGCGTTCGGATTCGCCGGGGAAGCCGACCATGACATCGGTGCCCAATCCCAAATCCGGCATGAGCGACTTGGCGTTCTCGACAAACCGTGCGTACTCGGACGTGGTGTAGACCCGTTTCATCCGCGATAGGACTGAATCATCTCCCGACTGAAGCGGCAGGTGCAAGTGCCGGCAGGCCTTGGGAGATTCGGCCATCCATTGCAATAAGTCGTCGCTGACCGTCGAGGGTTCAATCGACGAAATGCGGACCCGCTCGACACCGGGAATCTCCGAGAGCAAACGGGCGACATCGGCGAGCGTGAATTGCTCAGATTGATAGGTGCCGATGTTGACGCCGGTGATCACCAATTCTTTATGGCCGCGCCGCACCAGTTCGTGTCCTTCGGCCAGGATGTCGCACAGAGACCGTGAGCGCGCCCGGCCGCGGATGCGCGGCAGGATGCAATTCGATGCCATCCGCATCGGGATTGCGTGATACGTGGACTTGAGTGTGATTCCAGTCTGTGCTCTGATCGATCAAGTCGACCAACGCAAACTTGCGATCGTTGCCGACGACCAAATCGACCCCGAGGATAGCCGCGACGGCGGAACTGTCGGCCTGGGCATAGCAGCCGACCGCGCAGACTAAGGCGTCGGGATTGCGGCGGCGGAGCTTACGGATTTCCTGGCGGCAGCGGGCGTCGGCGTGCTCGGTCACCGAGCAGGTGTTGATCACGGCGACTTCGGCCTCGAGGCCATGCTCGACAATGGCGTATCCGGCCAACCGAAATCGTTCCGCGATCAACGCCGTCTCCGCCTGATTGAGGCGGCAGCCCAGCGTGTGGAAAGATACACGCCGCAGACCGTTCATGCCGTAACGGTCTCCATCGGCGTCATAAATCGTCCGTCGACGGTGCGTCCCAGCCGCTGGCGGGTAATCAAT
>JACQFV010000096.1 GCA_016199865.1 Candidatus Zixiibacteriota bacterium
CGCAGGCCGAATTTGGTTAGGATTCGATTCTCGCCGGTCAACGGGACGATGTCGGCAGCGGTACCGAGCGCCACGAGATCAAGATGCTCCTCGAGTTCGGCTTCATCCTGCCCGAGCGAGCGGTAGAGCGCCTGCGCGAGTTTGAACGAAACACCAACGCCGGCCAGATCATCGACCGGCGTCCCTTTGGGTGAGAGTTTGGGATTGACGATCGCCACCGCGGCCGGCAGCGACGGGCCCGGTTCGTGATGATCGGCGATCAAGACCTCGATTCCCTTGCTGCGGGCGTATTCGACCTCCTCGACGGCCGTGATGCCGCAGTCGACCGTGAGGATCAGTTTGGCGCCGCTCTCGACCGCCTGATCGATGCCGTCGGGCGAGAGGCCATACCCTTCGATCAACCGGTTGGGCAGATAATAATTGACCTCGGCGCCCAGACGGTTCAAGACGAGGTACATGAGCGACGTCGACGTGATGCCGTCGACGTCATAGTCGCCATACACCATCACCAGTTCGCGTTCACGCAACGCTTTACCCAGCCGCTCGACGGCGGTCTTCATGCCGACCAGAGCGAAAGGATCGGAGAGCTCGGAGATTTGCGGATCAAAAAAGTGCCGGATCCGCTCCGGCGTGTCGACGCGGCGCGTCATCAAGAGACGCGTGATGGGCTGCGGCAGATGGCAGGCGTCGGCGAGCCCGCGCACGGCGTCACCGGCCGGTGCGGCGGCGAATTCCCATTGTATCGGTGGCAATCGTCCCCAGTGTGGAGGGGCAAATTCAAAAGGATCGGTGGATGGTAAGCCGGGTTCTGTCACGTCCGAATCGCCGCAAGCGGCAATGCCGAACGCGGGCGGCCATTGATCTTGCCCTTATGTTGCCATAAAGGTCATGCGGCCGACCCGGAAATCAATTGGTTCACCGTGAATGGTGCACCATCAACGGAGCGAGCCACTCCTGAATTTCCTGCTGGGCCTTGCTCCGGGTGGGGTTTACGCGGCTTCGTCGGTTACCCAACGAACCGGTGGTCTCTTACACCACCTTTTCACCCTTACCCTCAGTACGCTTACGCGAACGTAGGGCGGTTATTTTCTGTCGCCCTGTCCGTCGGATTGCTCCGCCCCGCCGTTGGCGGGCACCCTGCTCTGTGGAGCCCGGACTTTCCTCACCCCAGGACAAGCTCGGGGCGCGGCCGCCTCACCCACCGATCCTTTCGAATTCGCCTCTCTCTCATGTTGAAATCCGTGATATCGACAAACTTCCGATGAATTGCGTCTGTCAGGTCCGTACCCACAAGGGTACGAAACGGCATTTCACTACAATATACGGCGCTCGTCGAGTTGGCATATCGAATTCGATTCGATGACGCCGGCGAGCGACGTGGATCTCATGCTTTAAGGGTTGACGAGCAAGACGTTGCACGACAAATAATTATGCGGCAGAGCCGGGATCATCCGCGTGGATAATTCGGGGCTTCTTTGGTAATTGCGACATCGTGGGGATGGCTTTCCCGTTGCCCGGCAGCTGAGACTCGGACGAAGCGGCCGGTCCGCCGGAGAGTCGGGACATCCGCCGCGCCGCAGATTCCCATTCCGGCCTTGAGGCCACCGACCAACTGGAGAATGGACTCCGACAATTCTCCCTTGTAGGCCACACGTCCTTCAATTCCCTCCGGGACCAGCTTGGAGATTTCCTCTTCGTCCTGATAGTAGCGGTCACGGGCCCCTTCGGTCATGGCGCCGATTGACCCCATGCCGCGATAGACTTTGAACGACCGTCCCTCCAGGAGCACTTTCTCCCCCGGCGCTTCTTCCGTGCCGGCAAAGAGCGAGCCGATCATCACGGCCGCCGCGCCCGCGGCCAGGGCCTTGGTGATGTCGCCGGAATACTTGACGCCGCCATCGGCAACGAGAGCAGCGCCGGCTTTGTCCGCCTCCTCGGCGCAGTCCAAAATCGCGGTGAATTGCGGGACTCCAGCGCCGGTGATCACCCGTGTCGTGCAGATCGACCCCGGCCCGATACCGACTTTGATCACGTCCGCTCCGGCGCTGATCAGATCCCTGGCCCCCTCCCGCGTGGCCACATTACCGACGATCAGAAGGTGGCCGGGGAAGGTCTTCTTCAGTTGCGAGGCCGTGTCCATGACCGTGCGGGTATGGCCATGCGACGTGTCGACACAGAGCCCATCGACACCGGCGTCAACGAGCGCCTTGGCCCGCGCCATCCCCTCCTGAGGACCAACGCCGACCGCGGCCAGGACGCGCAGCCGTCCCCGATCGTCTTTGCAGGCGTGGGGGAACTGACGATTCTTGATGATGTCCTTGACCGTGATCATGCCGCGCAGGTTGCCATCGGCGTCGACGATCAAGAGCTTCTCAATGCGGTTTTCGTGAAGAATTTCCTGCGCCGAATCGAGGTTGGTCCCCTCGGGAACGGTGATCAGCGGGGATCGGGTCATGACGTCGCCGATCCGCATGGACAGGTCCTTGCGGAAACGCAAGTCGCGGTTGGTGATGATGCCGACCAACTTGCCATGCTCGGTGATGGGGATGCCGGAGATCGAGAAGCGGCGCATGACGTCCAGGGCATCGCGAATCGGACGGTCAGGGCCGAGGGTGATCGGATCGTGGATCATCCCCGATTCCGAACGCTTCACTTTTTCGACTTCGGCGGCCTGGTGATCGATCGGCAGATTGCGGTGGATGGTCCCCAAGCCGCCGTGACGCGCCAGGGCGATCGCCAACTTGGCCTCGGTGACGGTGTCCATCGCCGCCGATAGAATCGGAATCGGCAGCGTCAGCCATCCCAGCCGAGTCGAGACGTCGACGTCCTTGGGCAGGACATCGGACTTCGCCGGCACGAGCAGGACATCATCAAAGGTCAGCGCTTCCGGCAGGATCCGTTCCGCCGGAGCCGGCAACGCCCGATCATCAGCCGACGTGGGCAAGGGCTCCATGTGGGTTCGGACGGTCGAGCGATTCACCGTGGACACGATAATCTCCGGGTCAGCCCTCTTCGGCCCAGAAGAGAATCCGTCCGCAGGAATCGCAGGTGATGATCCGTTCGCCGCGACGGATTTCCTGGATCAGTTGCGGGGGCAGGGTCTTATGGCATCCGGTGCAGGCCTTGTTGCGGACGAACACCACCGCGCCGCCTCCCTTCCCTTTGCGCACCCGTTCGTACGTGGCCACCATGGCTTCGTCCAGACGGACGATGATATTGTGCCGTTCGTCCTCTTTGATCCGGATTTTGTCGCCGACCGAATTGATTTCGCCGCGAATCGATTCCAATTGGACACCGTTGGTGGATTTCACCTCGTCCAGGCGCGTTTGCCTCTCGCCGATCTGCTTCTCCAAAGTCTCAATCGACTCCAGGGCCTGCAGGATTCCCTCCTCGGAAGCGGAAATCTCGGCCGTGGCGTGTTCGATTTCGCGGGCCAAAGCGTCGTACTCTTTATTGGTCTTGATGACCAGCATTTGCTTCTGAAGCCGTTCCAGCTCGGACGATTTCTCGCGGACGCGCAGCTCCAGCCGTTTGTTGTCAAGACGGGTGGCTTCCAATTGGTCGCGCGACCCGGCCAGTTCGGATTCGGCCTGACGGATCCCCGCCTCGAGGGTGGTGATCATGTCGGGCAGGTAGTCCTTGGACCGTTCCAGTTCGATGAGTTGGTAATCCACACCCTGCAGTTTCAGCAACATTTCCACGGCGTTGTTGCCCATCAGCAAAGAACTCCTTGGTAAGGGCATTGTCTCCACTGGCACCACCCGGCAAAAAAAAGCGCACCGGTCGGGTGCGCGCGCAATGTTACGGTCGGGACACGCACTGTGTCCCCAGGACTATGTCGGTCTTCCAATCGTTTTTTTCCTGTCTGGGTAACGCCATCATTCTTTCAGATCGAGTGGTGGGCAATACTGGATTTGAACCAGTGACCTTTCGGATGTGAACCGAACGCTCTAACCAACTGAGCTAATCGCCCGCCAATCTCCTCCATCATCCTTGTACGCATCAACAGCGCGCCTCTTGAATCTCTCCCCCGGCCCCGCTGGTGGGCCCACCAGGACTCGAACCTGGGACCTACTGATTATGAGTCAGCAGCTCTGACCACTGAGCTATGGGCCCTCGTCTGGTTCGTTTGGTCATCTCGGCTGTCCCTGGTCACCGTCCCATGTTAAACCCAATTATCGCGTTTCGGGCCATCTCCAGTCAAGGAGATTCCCCGACGGGGTGGCCGACCGATGTCCCGGGCCCGTCGACCGCTCATTCCTCCGAACGCCAGGACCGATTGAACTGTTCCAAGAGCCGGGAGGCGGTGTCGGTATCGCCGGAGCGTTCCGCAGCGGCGATCATTTCCTTGATCCGTGGCCGATCCGCCTGGTCCTGGCGATGGCGAAATGCCTTCATCCCGTCGGCGAAAATCCGCTCGGCGCCGGCGGGCTCAAATGGCCGTGACAGGATGAGTGACCACCGCGCAATCTGTTCAGGGTCCGGCCCCAAATCGGAAGGCGAGGTCGCCCTGATCCCAGCTGCCGTGCGCTCCGCGAGGGTCGCGAACATCCTCTGGTGTAATGGTTCCTCAAAATCCTCCGCCGTCAGGGCGGCACGCGCCTCGCTGACGAAGGCATCATCTTCGAGCAGCACACGCAAGAATTCCTCCTCGCGCCTCACTGTCATGGTCGGTGTCGCGGAGACCGGCGCCGAAGGGGGCGCGGTGGTGGGGCGGAGATGAACCAGACGGCGCAATTGCGCTTCGCTCAAGTCCAACTGGGCGGCCACGTCGCCGATGAAGGCATTGCGACGGGTCACATCATGGATCAAACCGGCCAGTTCCATGAACTCTTTGGCCAGCCGTTCACGCGCCAGAAAATCCAGCCGGGCTCCCGTCTGGGCGGCACGCGCGACACGCAGGCGGTATTCGATGATGTCGGGGGCCGC
>JACQFV010000097.1 GCA_016199865.1 Candidatus Zixiibacteriota bacterium
GATTGCCTACACAAATATCGAGTGATCCGTCGCGTCGGAATCACGGGCACCCCCTGGTATCTGCGCGCAGGTGTTCGACGAGTTGCTTGGGCATGCCGTTGGATCGAGCTGAAACCTCAACCCAAAACCCGTTTAACTCCCATCCCGAGATCACTCATCAAACGGCTCCGGTAGCATGCTACAATTGCTACCAAATGACACCGCCAAAGCACCGGAATAGCATGCTACATTCAAACTCACAGAAAGGGACAATTTGGGACACTTACGGCCTGTGGTCGGAGCGATCCGGTCCGACTAACTGGCTACCCTACAGGCGATTGGACGGTTCTGCCCGTTTCTGATGATGATTGCCCGATGGGGTAATTGGGAGGACAAATAGGGACAGAACCCGGGTCAAGAGGGACAGTCTTTTTGTCCTTGAAAGCGCCAACCATCCGGTTCCAAATCCGCCAGCGCCCCGCGTGTGGCCACGGACAGGGAGTCAAATTAGGCCATGAAACTGGGCTAAGTCACCGCAGGATTCTTGTAACGCCAGAGAAGCGCTCTACAATCGGGAAACCTCCCAGTGAGCTCCGTCGAGGAGGGTCGCTATTTAAGCGATTCCTTCGCGAGAACAAACTTGGCAAACATGTCTTGGCAGTGAGTCACGGTTGTCGATTCCTGTCAGTCTGCGACGAGGGGCGTGCTCGTTGACTGAATCGATACTCTATGCCAAGGAGGCACCGACAGTACTGGGCCGTTGCGTGCCATCGGCGTTCTTCCTCGTGCCGCCGAATTCGACCCCGGCGCCGCGGAGCATGTCAAAGGGCGGCAGTCCGCCGATCATGATGAAGACATAGTCGTTGGGAATCTCGATCCGGCCATCACCTGTCGATAACTCGACTCCCGCCGGGCTGATCTGCTTCACTTCAGATTCAAACAGGGCGGTGATTCTCCCCCGGTCGATGAGGTCGCGAATTTTGTCCTCGTTTTTCTTCTTGGCCTTGGCGAAAGATTTCCCCCGGTACGAGATCCACACCGTGTTTCCCGGCTGGCGTGCCAGTCCGACGGCCGCCTCGATCGCGCTGTCGCCGCCGCCTACCACCAGGAGGTTGTGTTCCGTGTAGGAGCGGGCGTCCACCAGTTGGTACATCACCTTCGGGAGATCCTCGCCTGAGACCCCGAGTTTTCTGGGTGTGCCGCGTCGACCCAGCGCCAGCACGACGTTGCGCGCCCGGTACATCCCGGCGCTGGTGATGATGCGGAAGACCCCGCCGTCCCATGAGGCGTCGTTCAGCCGTTCTCCGGTGCGCACCGACACGCGGAACCGTCTCACGATGTCGGTCCAGATTTCCAACAGTTCCTCTTTGGAGTACTCATCTTTCCGCAACCAGCCAAAGAGGGGAATCTCGACCGGCTGTGTCATGACCAGCTTGCGATGCGGATAGTGCAGAACCGTGCCGCCGATTTCGGTCTGGTCGATGACGAGGTAGCGCAGCCCTTTCTCGATCGCGCCCAGCGCAGCGGATAATCCGGCTGGACCCGCGCCGGCGATGATGACGTCGTACACATCATCGGCCTTCGCCGTCGGGGTCCGCCCGGCGATGATCCCGATGACCCGTTTTCCCTGATCGACGGCGTTACGGATGAGCGACAGTCCACCCAGTTCGCCGACGATGTACAACCCCGGGACGGTTGTCTCGAACTCGGCCGAGAGAATCGGAATATCATCGCGGTCGCGCGTGTCGCCCAGCCCCACGACCAGGGCGCCGACCGGACAGGCGCGTTCACAATTGCCGTGGCCCACGCACCGCTGGCCGTTGATCACTGCCGCCGTGCCATGAACCACGTCCAGAACATCGCCCTCGGGACAGGCCGTGACACACCCGCCGCAGCCGATGCACAACCCCGGGTCAATGAACGGATATTGCCCGCGCGGCCGATCGTGTCCCGACCCTCGGGCCTCGTGCTGACGGCGTGCGGCCTCTCGCTGGCGACGGTGAAATTGAATTGCATAGGGTAGGATGATTCCCGCCCCCAGTATCGCGACCGCAGTCCAGATGATGGTTCCTTCAGCCATTCCTCATCCGCTCATCAAAGTTGAAACGTCAGACCCGTTTCCACCCGGCGCCCCTGTGTGTCATCACCGCCATTCAATTGGCCGAGACCATTCAGTGTCAAGTGTCGGCCGATGGCCACGCGCAATGTGAGGTCGATCCGGCGGTTGACGCGTTGTTGCGATTGCCCTTCCGGAGTGTAGCGGTAAATTCCGGTGCCGAGACTGATCCAGTGCCTCTGTCTTATCCCCTGTCCCAGAACGGCATTCCAGCTGGAACCATCCGTATTCTTTCCCTGAAAGACTGAATATTGGACGCTGATGTTGCTCCGGCTGTTCCAGAGTCCCTGTTTGCGCGCCGCGGCATTATACGACCGGGTCCGATCCACACCGCCGCCTGCGGATCTGGTTCCCGCCCCACCCGATAGGGAGAGGCCGGTTGAAGGCAATACGTCCACCTGCACCCGAACACCGCGGCGCACGCGATCGTCGAAGAGACTGTCGGCGACGTTGCGTGACTCGTAGCTGCGAAAACTCTTGCGCGTGTCCCAGGTCAGGGTGGCGGCCAGGGCCCGGGACAGATGGACCTGGCCCTGCGCGAAGATGCTCGACAGACTGATCGACTCACCGGCCTCGAGTTTGCGCCAGCCGCGATTGACGTCGACTTCCACGCTGTGACTGAGTGACCATCGTCCGCGCATTGATATCCGCCCCTGCGAGAACACCGCCTCGCGGCTCGTCACCCTGCCGTGGTACTGACCCAGGACCGAGATGGTCTGGTCGAACAGCAGTTCGCGCGCCGTGCCGCGCCGGACGTTGGCGTAGACGCCATAAGTCTGCAGATCGGGTCGATGTTCGGAGTATTGCCACTGCGCGTTGGCGCCCGCAAACGCTCCGAGGTGGAGTTGATTCGTGACCTGATATTCCCCCGAGGCGCCATCCAACTGCCCGGTGGCTCCGACGCGCGCCGGATTGATCCGCCCGGCCGACACCTCCAGTCGCGAATCGGCCCGACGGTACGCCAGCGAAAATGTCGCGATGCGGCTGGTCCAGGAATCGTCTGATTGGCCTCCGCTCAGACCGGCCCGCCGGTCCTGCTGCCCCGATGAGCGCACGACGAACGACAATCCGGGGGTCCACAGATCTTCGACGCGCAGGTTGACGTCGACGCGCCCCTGCGCAAAATCCAGGTTGGCATCGCTGCGATCGTCCCAGTGGCTGTACTGAATGGCAACGGCGCCCGATGACGCCGCATGAGTCGTGGCGATCGCGAGACTCGGCGACGGCTCTTTCGATCGGTCACGATCGTCCGGATGTGGCACCGATGGCGGCGATCCGGTCGTGATGGCCGTATCCGCTGCGTGATCGACGGAGAGAGAAATCCCAACGAGATCGCCGATCCGGACGTCAGCCGAAGCACCCAGAGCGAGGCAGGCCGATGAGTGCTCGGCCAGGTGACGGACTTCCAGATCGACGATCTTCTGATCCCCACGCCAGACTGTCGGCCTGGCTCCGACGAACAGACCTTCAGCGCGGCCGCCGTTCAGGTAGACCAGTTCCGCCGTGACAAACGTCACTTTGAATTCCCGATCCGCGGGGTCCCCCGACGCGGCAGCTGCGGGGGCAAAGACGAGGACAGCTAACGCACATGATGTGAGGTGCTTTCTCAATGGCGCCCTCGTGGATGGCAGGAGTAGCAGGCCGTGCTGAGATAGTGGTATCCCTGTTCCTCTTTATGCTTGTCGTCCATGCTCGTCTGGTTGTGCTCATGACAAAGGATGCACTCAAAGGTTGCGTAATTCGCCGGATCGACGTGGCATTCGCTGCAGTTGCCCCATTTGTCCTTGTGTGCGCCGGAGTAGATCGGGAAATACTGCGCGTCGTGGTCCCAGTTGGCTGGTTTCCACGCTACGGTCGTATGGCAGGTCTGACACGTCGTGGGGAATCCAGCCGCAGTATGGTCGGGAGTCGCGCCGTCGTAATCCGGGCCGTGGCAGGCCAGGCACTCCATCGGCGTGCCGGTGTATCCGTTCGCGTGGCAGCGGTTGCAGCTTAGCGTGGTGTGGGCGCCGGTCAACGGGAACCCGGATTGGCTATGATCAAATGACGCCGGTATCCAGCCGGTGGTCGAGTGGCACCGTTGGCACGTTGTTGGAAATCCCGCCGCCACGTGATTCGGATCGGTGACTCCGGTGTAGTCGCCGGCATGGCAGGCGTAACACGCCGTGGGCGTGCCGGCGAATCCGGTGATGTGGCACTTGTTGCAGGCCACCGACGTGTGTGCTCCGGTCAGCGGAAAACCGGAGAGATTGTGATCGTAGGACGCTGGTGTCCAGGCGGACGTTGTGTGGCACTGCTCGCACAGGGTCGGGTAATTCCCCAAGGCGTGGTTGGGATTGGTCGCACCAGAATAATCGGCGCCGTGGCAGGCGTAGCAGGCCGACGCCGTTCCGGTGAAACCGGAGGCATGACAGCTGTTACAAGTAACGCTCCGGTGGGCTCCCGTCAGGGCAAAGCCGGTCTGGCCATGATCGAAACTGGCGGGCTTCCATCCTGAGGTTGTATGACATGACGCACAGTCCGTTGAAAAGCCCGCCGACACGTGATTCGGATCGATCACTCCCAAATAGTCAGTGTGGTGGCAGGCGTCGCATTGCATCGGCGCGCCGCTATAGCCGTTCGTATGACAATGGCCGCAGGAGACCTGCTGATGCGCGCCCGTGAGTGCAAATCGGGTGAGATTGTGATCAAACGTGGCGGGTTTCCAGCCCGATGTCGTGTGGCACTGTGAACAATCACTGGACAAGCCCGTATGATCAGGATCGTGCACGCCGGTCGCCGCGGTCTGGTGGCACGCCACACAAGCCGTTGACGTGCCTGTATATCCGGACGCGTGACACTGGTTGCACGCAACCGCGAGGTGTGCGCCAGTCAACGGGAAACGTGTGATGTTGTGATCCAGACTCGCGGGCGTCCAGCCGGAGGTTGTGTGGCATGGTGTGCACACGGTTGAAAATCCTGCCGACACGTGGTTTGGGTCGGCGACGCCGGTGTAGTCGTGCTCATGGCAGGCATAGCATGCGGAACTGGTTCCGGTGAAGCCGGTGGCGTGGCATTGGTTGCAGGCCACTGCGACGTGCGCGGTCGGCCACCCCCGTGTAGTCATCTTGATGACAGGCGGCGCAGGCGGAGGGTGTGCCGGTGTATCCCGATTTGTGGCAATTGGCGCAGGTCACGGACACGTGCGCGCCGGTCAACGGGAATCCGGTCAGATTGTGATCGAGATTGGCCGGCTTCCAGCCCTCCGTGGTGTGGCATTCCGAACACGAAGTCGAGAAACCGGCTGTGACGTGATTCGGGTCCGGCGTGTTTGTGTATTCATCATGATGACACGCGGAGCAGGCCGACGACGTGCCGGTAAACCCGGCCGAGTGGCAGTTCTCACAGGTGACACTTTTGTGAGCACCCGTGAGGGGAAATCGGGTCAGATCGTGATTCAGATTGGCGGGGCGCCACCCCGAAGTCGTGTGGCATTGCGCGCACTCCGTCGGGAATCCGGCCGCGATGTGCTTGGGATCCGCCGCGGACGTGTAGTCCGTCTCATGACAGGCGAAACAGGCCGACAATGTCCCGGTGAACCCGGAAGCATGGCATTTGTTACACGTCACCGTGGCGTGCGCGCCGGTAAGAGAAAATCCGGTCACATTGTGATCGAATCGCGCGGGTGACCAGCCGGCGGTCGAATGGCAGGAGGCGCATTCCGTCGAGAACCCGGCCGTCACGTGATTGGGGTCCGGCGCTTGGCGGTAGTTTTTCTCGTGGCACGCGAAGCACGCGGCCGGTGTGCCGGTGTAGCCGGACGTGTGGCAATTGTTGCAGGACACGGACACATGAGCACCGGTCAAGGGAAACCGTGTCAGATCATGGTCCAGCGTGGCTGGGGTCCACGCCATCGTCGTGTGGCATCGTGAGCAATCATCGGGAAAGCCCGCCGTCACGTGGTTGGGGTCTTTGGCGGTTGAGAGGTCCAATCGATGGCAGGAGATGCAGCTGTTCGACATGCCCGCATACTCCGTGGAATGGCAGTTGTTGCAGGCCAACCCGGCATGCCCGCCCGTCAACGGAAACGAAGGAGGATGATCGTATGCTGCCTTCGTCCACGTGAAGGCAGTGCGCCCGTGGCAGGATTCGCATTGATGGGAAAAACCGGCGCTCACGTGATTGGGGTTGGTCGTGGCCTCGAAGTCGGCGCCGTGGCAGCCGGCGCACTCTGTGGCGGTACCCGCAAACTCACGCGGCAACTGGCTCCGGTGGCAGGCGTCGCAATCGGCGATCGCGTGCACACCGACCAGCGCGAATCCCGCCTGCGCGTGCTGCACGAACAGGTCGCGGCGGTTCTTCCAGTCGTCGGACGTGTGGCAACTCTGACACTCGGTTCCCATCTGGCCACGGTGGGTGTCGGTATGACAGTCGACGCAATTCGTCTCCACCCGGACAAAATGGAGATCCCGATGACAGGAGGCGCAACGCGCCTTCCCGTGCGCGCCGATGAGGGCGAAGCCGGTCTCACCGTGGGAGAACCCCAACGTGTCGCGCATTTCATGCCACGATCGGGGCGTGTGGCAGTCCTGGCAATCCCACCGGAGCTTGCCATGGGGATTTTGTCCCACCGGGTCGGCAAGGGCCGGCCACGACAGGGCAACCGACGCGGAGAGAGCGATGATGATCCAACGCATCATCGCACGCTTCCTCCTGATTTCACATCGTCGGTGCCGTGACAGCCGCGGCAGGCGCGATCGGCGATCGCGTAACTGACGAAGAGTTCACCGTCGCGCCGACTGGGTTTGTGGCAGCCATTGCACGGTACTTTGGCGTGGGCGCCTTCCAAGGGATAGTCGGTGGCGGTGTTATGGTTGAATTTCTCGGCGTGCCAATTGGCGGGGGTGTGACAGCGATCACAACGCACGGCCGGTACGGAATCGGCCACGGCAAACTGTCCGCCGTGCACGTCACGATGGCATGACGAGCAATCACGCTTCAGCGGCACAAAGGCCACGCGCGCAGCGGCCGCAAGGGTCGAATCGCCGTGGTGACAGGACGCGCACCGCGCCTGGTCGTGCGCACCCTCCAATGTGAATCCCGTACGGGCGTGGTCAAAAGAGATCGACGCCCATGCCCCTTCCGAGTGGCATCCTTCGCAGCCGGATTGCCCGACCAGCGTGGCGAGCTGTCCTTGGTGGACGTCCTGATGGCAATCCTGACAGCGCGTGGATTCCCATTTGAATCGACCGCGTCGTCCGACAAATCTCGACTTCCGCTCACCGTGGCACGTGTTGCAGGGCAACGCCAGATGGGCCTCGCGCAAAGGGAACCGCGTTGACTGGTGCAGTTCGAGAGAAAACTGGGCAGGGCTGAAGCCGGCGGCGCTGTGACATTCCTCGCAGGCCCCGCCACGGGGGCGGTCGGCGAATTCCCCGCTGTGATAATCTTTGTGACAATCCCGGCAATTTTCGAACTTTAGCCCGGTTTTCGGCCGACCGGGAGGATGACAGCGCCCGCAGATCACTTGCTCATGCCGCCCGGCCAGCGGATAGCGTGTCTTCGCGTGATCGAAGACCGCCGCCGTTGCCAGGGACCAGCCCTGGGTGTTGTGGCAACTTTCGCATGCCGCTCCGAACCGACCGGAGTGCGCATCCTGATGGCAATCGGTGCAGCGATCGTGATGGACGCCGGCGAACGCGAGAAACGCACTGTCACCCCACGCCGCCTGATCGTGAACCGTCCGATGGCACTTCCCGCATGCGGTTGTCGCGTGCCGGCCTGAGAGAACGAACTGTGTCCGACCGTGGTCGAATCCCGGCGCCGGCGACCATGCCGCGAATGTGTGGCATTGCTCACACGATGGGGCCAGCTGACCGCGATGCTCGTCGTGGTGACAGGACAGACAGGTCGTATCGAGTCCCAGATATGTGCGGTCGAGACTCTTGTGACGCGCCAGCAGGGTATCGGCATCCCGAACGAACTCCGGTCGATGACAGGTGCGGCAGGCCGTGTGCGCGTGATGTCCCCGCAGTGAATACCCGGTGAAGGCGTGATCGAAACTCTGCTCCCCATCCTTCCACCAGACAAGATTGTAGTCGCGCCCCTGGTGCTCGACATGGCAGTTCTGGCAGTCCCGGTATTCGGGCCGCGCGTGCAAGCCCAATCCGGCGCTGATCCGGCCATTCATCTCGACGTGGCACGCGAGACATTTTTCCCGCATCGCGCCGCGATCTCGGTCGTGGCATTGGGTGCAGTGTTCCACCCCTTCCAGGAACGCATGCGAGCGATGCAATTCTCCCGGTGACAACTGCCCCTTCGCTGTGGCGCACGCCAGAACTGTCATCAGAACACCACCCGTCAGCCGTTGAACCCCCCGACACATGACGGCAATCAGCGCATCCAACCGTAGCCCGTCCAAATGGCGACGACAATGTGAATACCCATCACCGCATACATGATGATGGCGAAGGGCTTGTGGAACACGTGCCAGTAATGGAACAGCCGCTGCATCCGGTGCCAGCCCCGGATGCGGCGATCCAGCAGGGTCATCCGGCGCAGAGTCTGATTGAGATGAGCGATCTCCCTGTGGCTGCGGCCCTTGTCCTGGCCCGCCGGCAGGGCGCCCGGCCGCGCGAACAACGAACCACAATCCGCCCAGACGCTGGTCCACAGAGTCCGCCACAACCAGATTGACTGAGTCTTCTCAGCCGAGCGTACCAAACCGGACAATGCCGCCTCGGTGAGACCGAATTGGCCACGTAGATCGTCAAGCAATTGATCTTTCAGTTGGCCCGCTTCGTCGAACGACATCTGATCACCCTGCATGGTGCGTGGGATCTGCTGGTAGAGATAGCGGCCCAGCACGCCGCTGACGGCCACCGAGACCATCGCCCAGAAGGCCACCGCCACCAATCCATCGACTTTGAATGCAGTATGGAGTACGATGAAGCACGGGCCGATGACACCGCAGAAGATGTGGAAATCGAGCCACCACGACAGGGCGCCCCAACGGGACATGATCTTCAGGCGCTTGCGCATCGTGTAGCCGAGCATCATGATCATCAGGGACGCGCCGACAATGCCGAATGCCAGCCCGCGTGATCCCGCCGGGCGCAGGGCCCGGTAGTCCGGATGATGGGGGCGCTCCGCCAGCGCCTTCGTGTAATAGGAATGGCCGTCGATGAAAAACCAGAGTAGCGCCGCGAACGAAGCGACATAGGCGATCGTCTTGAGCCATCGCCGCGACTCTCGGCGGCGGGACAGAGCCGGAGCTGGGCGCGGCAATGCCGCCGGCGTCCCATTGGGACTGGAAGTGGCCACGGCAACGGTAGCGTTCATCCTCTGCGAGCTCCCGATCCAAAAGCGTGTCGAAGCCGCGGACGACCAAGTCCGAAGGACTTAGTCCGCCTTCCCACCATCACTGTGTCAACCGTCCAAGACGAAAACCAGAGGCCCACCCCACCCTATGTAAGTAGATCGGCCCTCTCACGTCACGAATTAAGATCGTTCGTCGCGATGGCGCCGCGATGAATTCCAATCCTGCAACCGCATGGACATCAATCTCTCAACGGCCCGGATCGCGGATTGGACGGTGGTCCGCCTCCTGGCCACCGTCTGCTGCCTGGGACTGCCGTGCTACATTGCGCTCACCCTGAGCTGATCTTCGCACCCCGCTCGATTCCGGACGGTCTTGGCAAGGATGATCTCTTCAGGCCGGCGGCGGGTAATGATCTGTCGCAGCCATTGGTCGCTTGTTCGCGTATCAGCGCCCGTTGATGCCTCCGGGCTACGCGCGAGGAACCGTTCGACATTTGGGTGGACAATCCCCGTGGACTCTGGTACGTTGTAAGCAGATGACCCAGAGGTCTGACGAGAAGAAGGCATCTGGTTTTCTCAAGGAGTGAGGTATGGTAGGCAGAACGAACAAACCCAGTCCCAGATCGACCCGGACACCCTCGACCAGGGTGACGGGGCACGGCATCCAACAGCGCCGGACCCTCAAGCCCAGCAATGATTCCCGTGATTCCGGGCGATCCTCGACGGGTAGGCCGAAAAAGTCGGGGACGTCCAGTGCGGTGGCCAAGCGCCGGGTGATTCCGCCCGCCACACGGGCCGACCACCGTCCCTCCTCGACCACCCGGAAATCGGCGACCTTTACTCTCCTGGCCGCATCGGCGGCGAAGGTTGCGATCGCGGGGACCTTCACCAATTGGGAACCCCAGCCCCTGACCAAGGGCCCGGACGGTCTCTGGCGGATCAGTCTGCAGTTGGCGCCCGGCGCCCATCAGTACAAGTTTCTGGTCGACACCAAGTGGCAGGAAGATCCGAACAATCCCCGCAAGACGCCAAACGAACACGGCGGCTACAACTCGACCTGCGAAGTACTGTAAGAGGCGGAGTCGCCCGAGCCGCGGCCCGGGGTGCGAGGTCAGCAGTACGGCCGAGCGCGCGAAGCGGAGCAAGGGCAATCATGCGAATCGTGTTACACGCTAAGAGGTGCCAATCCGCACAAGTGTGAAAACACTTGTAGCCGGTCCGCTGTGCTCAACGCATGAACAAAGCTCGCTTTCGATAGGAAAAGGCAATGGCTGACACAGTGATTACTTGCCCGAAATGCGGAACGGTCTTTCCCCTCGACCAGATCCTTCGCAAGAATCTTGAAGCGAGTATACGAAGGCAGCTCGGAGCTGAGGGCAAAGCGCGAGAACTCGAACTGTCTCAGCGGGAGCAGTCCGTGGGACAATTGGAACACAAGTTGCAGCAACAACTCGATCGCGTCGAACAGCGGATTGCTGAAGAGGTCAAGAAAAAGGAAGTCATCATTAGGAAGCACGTCGAGAAGAACATTGCCGAAGAGAAGCGGCTGCAGATGGCAGAACTCGAAGACGAGCTAGCCGAGAAGAAGGAACTGCTGAAGGAGTCTCAGAAGAGCGAGCTGGCGTGGAAAAAGCGCGAACGGGAACTAGAGGAACGCGCAGCCAACGTCGAGTTGGAAGTGTCTCGGAAGCTCTCGGAACAGCGTCAACCGATGAACTAGAGGAACGCGCAGCCAACGTCGAGTTGGAAGTGTCTCGGAAGCTCTCGGAACAGCGTCAACCGATGGAAACGACGATTCGCGAACGATTGCTTGAGGAGCATCGTCAGGATCAGGCCGAAAAAGATCGCAAGATCAAAGACATGGAGGTGCAACTCGACGAAATGCGGAACAAACTCAAGCAGGGTTCCCAGCAGCTGCAGGGAGACATTCTAGAAGTAAGGCTGCAGGACGTGCTTTCAGCCAATTTCCCTCTGGACCGATTTGAATCAGTTCCCACCGGAACTCGCGGTGCGGACATCGTTCAAACCGTCAACGATCAATCGGGGAAGAAATGCGGCTCCATCGTCTGGGAAGTGAAGAACACCAAGAATTGGAATGATGGTTGGGTCCCAAAGCTTAAGCAGGATCTCAGCGAGATTAAGGGAGACATCGGCGTGATTGCGTCCTTTGCGCTTCCCAGGGACACCCAGACGATCGCGTATCGGGAGGGTGTATGGGTGATAGATCCAATCGCCGCCGTGGCAATGGCCACGGTTCTCAGGTCTTCGCTCATCCAGATCGCCATGGCCAAGCTTGCTTCACAGGGGACGCTTAAGAAGAGTGAGGCAGCTTACGATTACCTTACGAGCCCAGCGTTCAAGCGTCGTGTCGAAGCCATCGTCGACGCTTTCACTTCGATGAAAGAGGATCTCGACGCGGAGAAGCGATCTATTCAGAGACAGTGGGCCAAGCGCGAGAAGCAGATAGAACTCACGATTACAGGCACTGTCGGCCTCTACGGAGATCTTCAGGGAATTATAGGTGGGTCGCTCCCCTCTATCCCGAAGCTAGAACTTGATAGCGACTCAAGTGCGGCTTTCCTGGGATTGGGCAGCACTGTGACGGAGCGCCAGTCGGATGCGCAGATTAACATTGACGATCTGCCATTCTAGACTTCACTGGGGATGTCCAACTGTTCTCAACCACCCCGGCGACGAGGCGTAGAAAAGTCGGAGAGAACCGCTGATAATTGCCGGCTGGCTGCTGGTCAAAGCGACCCGACGAAGGCAGAATGAGCCCAAGTAGGAAGTCACCCCCGCGGTCAACCACTTCGGCTTCGTCCAGCGGCGAGGTCGTCCTCTACCGCGCCCCCGATGGCTCGATCTCATTGGATGTGCGGCTCGAGAAGGAGTCGATCTGGCTGTCTCTTGACCAGATTGCCCTCCTGCTCGGCCGCGATAAGTCCGTGACCTCCCGGCATTTACGAAACATCTACGCATCCGGTGAATTGTCACGGCGGGCAACTGTTGCAAAAAATGCAACGGTTCAAACCGAAGGCGGTCGAACGGTCACGCGTCAGATTGAATACTTCAATCTCGACGTGATTATCTCCGTGGGGTATCGGGTCAATTCGAAGCGCGGGACGCAATTCCGCATCTGGGCGACCGGCGTCCTCCGGGATCACCTCCTCAAGGGGTACAGTGTCAACGAAAAGCGGTTGACGCAGTTGAAGCAGGCCATCCGGCTTGTTGCCGAAATCGTCGATCGGCGCGATTTGTCGGGAGATGAAGCTAAGGCGCTTCTGCGCGTCGTGGGCGACTACTCGCAGGCGCTCGACCTGATCGACGAATACGATCATCAGCGGGTCCAGGTTCAGCACGTGTCCGCCCGGAAGGTTCGCCCGGTCACGATGGAAGAAGTTGGGAGAATCATCGAAAGTCTGCGGGGCCGCTTGGCGGCCTCGGATCTATTCGGACGTGCGAAGGACGCAGGGCTCCCCAGTACGCTGGGAGCTGTCATGCAGACCTTTGATAGGGCTGATGTCTACCCGAGTCTCGAAGAGAAGGCCGCCAATCTCCTGTATCTCTTGGTCAAGAACCATCCGTTCGTAGACGGCAACAAGCGCATCGGCGCGGCTGTTTTCCTCTGGTTTCTGGAGAAGAATCACGCCCTCTATCGTCCCGATGGGTCGAAGCGGATTGCCGACAACGCGCTGGTTGCGATGACGCTTCTTATTGCCGAAAGCAAGCCGACGGATAAGGAGTTGCTGGCGCGGGTTGTTGTCAATCTCATCAATCGAAGGAATTTGTAGCGACGCGTCGACGGCGGATTTCTCGGGCCGGTCCCGGTCCCTTCCACTGAAGACTGTCACAGAACCCGCTTGAAAAATGGGGAGCAGATCGTTATTGATGGTAATGAGTTCGACACATTTAAACAGAGGAGAACGAAATGGCAACTCCAGTGGCAGTCACAAAACTTGAAGTCAAATCCCACGGCTCTCCCGACGAGGTCCGCAGCCCCAATAAGACCCGGGTCGAGATCGTTCGCTTGGAGGGCTTCACCATTGGTCGTTTCAATCTCGAGCCGGGGTGGCGCTGGTCGGAATGCATCAAGCCGGTGGCCAAGACCGACTCGTGCCAACTGTCCCACGTCGGGTACGTCGTGGCAGGGAAGATCACCGTGCGCCTGAAGGATGGGACCCAGAAGACCGTCGCTGCGGGCGACTCGTACACCATCCCGCCGGGGCATGACGCGTGGGTTGAGGGAAACGAGTAGTTCGTGGGAATCGAAGTGATGAGCGCGGAGCAGTACGCGAAGCCGTAATTGACCGTCGTCCGCAATGGGAAGGTGTCGAACGCACTCCTGATAAGGGATGCGAACAGGTGGGGAGGGCACATGGCAAACGGAGTGAAGAAGCGCAATATGGTGGCCCAAGTGGGCCTATGCCTGATCACGTTGGGCATCTACGTGATCTACTGGTTCTACCAGACCGCCTGCGAATTGAAGTATCTCGCCGGCAAAGATTCCGAGGCCAGGCCCTCACTGTGGACGGTGCTCTTGTTTGTCCCGTTCGGCGCCTTCTATTCCCAGTACAAGTATTCGGAGTTGTATGAGCGCGTCAGCACTGAGCCGATGAATCGTTGGCTTCTGTTCGTCCTCTGGCTGGTGTTCCCTTTCGCCGTCTGGTTCATCGTGCAGACCGAACTCAACCGTCGCGCGACCTACTGATTTGGAGTCCGCACGCATCCGAATCGGATGAGGATGTAGAATATGGCGCAGAGCTTCTCGTTTGACGTCGTGTCGAAGATCGACTTGGAAGAGGTGCTCAACGCGGTCAATCAGGCCACGAAGGAGATGAGCCAGCGCTTCGACTTCAAAGACAGCAAGAGCTCCGTCACGCTTAACCGCAAAGACCGGGAAATCACCCTGGTCGCCGACGACGACATGAAGCGCCGGAGCGTCCTGGAGATTCTGCACGGGCGGCTCGCCAAGCGTGGCGTGTCACTCAAAGGGCTTGAGTACGGTCCCCCCGAGGTGGCGTTTTCCGGAACGATCACGCAGAAGATCGTCGTGCAGTCCGGGCTGAGCCCGGAGCATTGCAAAGAGATCGTCAAGATCATCAAGTCACTTCAACTGAACGTGAAAACTTCGATCCAGGATGCGCAGGTGCGGGTCTCCAGCCCGAAGAAAGACGATTTGCAGGCGGTGATCCAAAGGCTGCGCGGCGAGGATTTCTCGTACCACGTCGGCTTCGACAATTTACGGTAGGGCCGGTCGTGTGCCCCGGACGGCGAAGGGTGGGCAGCGGTGTCAGTTGATTCGAGTTCGAAAGATAAGATCGGGGCAATTTACCAGATACTACTTGCTTTGACCGGGTAAAACCGGTATCCATGCCGTATGGGCTCCTCTCTGACCCGTACGGAAGTCTGCCAACTGCTCGGCGTTTCACCCAAAAGTCTCTACCTCTGGGAGCGCGATGATCGCATTCCCTGCCCGCGCCGCGACCGGCGGAATTGGCGTGTCTATTCGCCGAAGGACATCGCGGCCATTCGCCGATTCCTCGGGCAGGATCGCACCGGAGCGAGTCCGGCCCCCTCAGGGAAGGGGCGGGCGCAGCGGGCCGACGGACTCAGCGCGCGGAACCAGTTGGTCGGAACGATCATCGCGCTACGCACAAGCGGGCTTCTCTGCGAAGTCGTCCTCCGTCTGGGTGACGGTCAGGAGATCACATCCGTCATCACGGAATCCTCCGGGAACCGGCTGGGTCTCCGGAAGGGACGGGAGGCGACGGCGATTATCAAGGCGACTGAAGTGATGATCCTTCGCTGACGGTGTTGGGCCGGTGCATGAGTGAGGATTGACTGTGATCACTAAGCACTTCGTTCGGATGACGCTGAGTTTGGCGGTCGCGTTCGCCCTGATGGGCGTGGCGCATGGGGAAGAGCTCCACGTCTTCGCCGCCGCCTCGCTGACCGAGGCCTTCGCGGAAATCGCCAAGACATTCAAGGCGGCCCATCGGGGCGTGTCGATCGAGTTTAACTTCGCGGGCAGCCAGATTCTCCGGACGCAGATCGAGCAGGGAGCGGCGGCGGATGTCTTTGCGTCGGCGGATCGTGTCCATGCCGAGGCCCTCCAGGAAAAGAAACTTCTTGGAGCGACGTCCATCTTTGCGCGCAATGTGCTCGTCGTCATCACGCCGACGGATGCCCCGCGCGTGAGCGAGCTCACCGACCTCACTCGACCGGGAATCAAGATCGTCGTCGCCAGCCCCACGGTTCCCGTCGGACGTTACACGAGCCAGGCGCTCCGAACGATGGCCGGCAGCGGCCTGTATGGAGACGACTTCCAGACCCGGGTCCAGACAAACGTCGCGAGCCAGGAATTGAACGTGCGCGCCGTTCTGGCTAAAGTCGCGCTGGGCGAAGCGGACGCGGGGTTCGTGTATCGTACGGACGCCATGACCGCGACCACGAAGGTTCGCGTTCTGGCCATCCCCCAGCGGCTAAACGTCGTAGCCGAATACCCGATCGGCGTCCTGGCCCGATCTTCCTCCCGGGACCTCGCGCGCGAGTTCGTGGAGCTCGTCACCGGACCCGACGGGCAAGCGATTCTGCGGAAGTACGGCTTCACGCGTGAAGTCCATGGCGAATGATCTCAAAAGGCGTGATGGCCTCCGCATTTTCAGGCCACTGGCCGTTCTTCTCCCGCTCTACATCCTCGTCCCGCTTGTTGCGCTCCTGTTCATCACCACGCCACGCGCCCTCTTGGGACATCTCGCGTCGGGGATGGCGATGCGCGCGCTGTTTCTCACGATGCGGACCACGCTCATCGCGACCGCCGTCTGTGTCGGGCTCGGGACGCCGGTCGCCTACATTTTGGCTCGGTCCAGGTTTCGCGGACACACTCTCCTCGACACGTTGATCGATCTTCCCGTGACGATCCCACCGGTCGTGGCGGGCGTGGCCCTCTTGCTTGCTTTCGGACGTCGCGGGCTCCTCGGCGCCACCCTTGACTTCGCGGGCCTGCAGATTCCCTTCACCACGCTCGCCGTCGTGATGGCTCAGGTGTTCATCGCGAGTCCGTTTTACGTCAAGGCAGCGCGTGCCGGTTTCGAAGGGGTCGATATGACTCTGGAAGACGTCGCCGGCACGTTGGGAGCATCGCCCTGGCGGGTGTTCTGGACCGTGACGGTTCCGCTCGCCCGGCCGGCGCTCATCGCCGGGACGGTGCTCGCATGGGCGCGCTCGCTCTCCGAGTTCGGCGCGACGATGATGTTCGCGGGTAACCTGCCCGGCCGGACACAAACGTTGACCCTGGCGGTCATGTCGGCAATGGAGTCCGATCTCGATACCGCGGTCGCGATCTCAATTCTCTCACTCCTCCTGGCCGTCGCGGCGTTGCTCGTGGCCAAACGCCTCGCGGGGGCTGGAATCATCAGGATCTGAAATCGTGGCGCATGACACGCTCTCCATTCGGGCCAAGCTAACGCGCCAATCGTTCGCACTCGACGTTGCATTCGACGTATCGTTGGGAGAAACGCTGGCCCTCGTGGGGCCCAGCGGCGCCGGGAAGAGCACGTGCGTCGCGGCGGTCGCAGGGCTGCTCCGGCTGGAGTGCGGCCGGGTGGGCTTTGATGACGAGGTGTGGTGCGACACGAGTCTGGGCATCGACTGCCCTCCCCATCGGCGGCGGATCGGCTTCGTCCATCAGGACTATGCCTTGTTCCCCAATCTCAACGTCCGGGATAACGTCGCCTACGGAGCCCGCGCCCGTCGGTCTTCCCGACCAATCGCCCTCGCCAAGGCCAGCGAGTGGCTCGAACGGCTCGGAATCGGTGAGTTTGCCGACCGGCCGGTTGGCGCGCTCTCCGGAGGACAGCGACAACGGGTCGCACTCGCACGGGCTCTGGCTTCGGGCGCGCGCGTCCTCCTTCTCGACGAACCATTCGGTTCCCTGGACTTATCGACTCGAAATGTCGTGCGGCGGCAACTGAGGGGATTTCTTCGCGACGTGCAGCTTCCCACAGTGCTGGTGACGCACGATCCCACGGATGCACTCACGCTCGCGGAGAGAATCGCGATTCTGGAGGACGGTCACATCCGTCAGACCGGGACGTGCGAAGAGCTTCTCACCCGGCCGCAGACGCCGTTTGTGGCGGAGCTCTTCGGACTCAACTTCTTCCGAGCCGTACTGCCCCCTGGCCAGGGGCTTCGGGAGGCCGTGGTCGGAGGCACCGTCTTCCATGTGATTGCAACTGATCACGAGGGCCCTGTGGCTCTCGCCTTCGCCCCATCGGCGGTCACGTTGTCCATCGAGAAGCCGGAGGGTTCCGCGCAAAACACGTTCTTGGGAACCGTCCTCGAAATAATTCCACTCATGGAGAGGATCCGCGTCATGCTGAACTGCGGCGTTACGGTGGCGGCCGACGTCGTTCGGGATGCCGCCGTGACGCTCGATCTTGTTCGGGGACGGACAGTGTGGGCCTCGGTCAAGGCGACCGCCATTCAGGTCTATCCAACATGAGTCATGTAACCGCGTGGCGGTGAGGCCGTGGGCATTGGACCCTCAAGTGCAAGCCGCCCGGCTTGCAAGTCGTGAATTGTGTTTCCGAGACGGTCGTATATACTTAGACAGTGGTATGAGTCGTGGAGGCCGGTCGCGCCACGATGTGACGATCATTAACGGATGAAAGGAG
>JACQFV010000021.1 GCA_016199865.1 Candidatus Zixiibacteriota bacterium
GTCTGGGAGCAGCGATACCGGGAGACCCTCACAGAGATTTCGAGATCATCCCAAGGGAAGCATCAAGTCGTTCACAACGGCGATCTCCATCGCCAACGGGCCGAGCACCGCATCGGGGAATCGGCTCACACCGCGCAGTATCGACCCCGGCAATCGCAGTAGCCCATCGATTCGAGATTGACCCGAGGACGGCGGGATTGGAGCGATACCACCCGGCTTTCCACGTTGACTTCGGGGTACAATTTTCGTTCTCAGTAATGGAACGGTGCCGCGGTAACGCGAATTCAGGAAACCGTGGCCGAGATCATGCGCCCATAGCTCAATTGGATAGAGCGTCTGACTACGGATCAGAAGGTTGGGGGTTCAACTCCTCCTGGGCGTACTTTCGGAGTAGGTAAGCCTCTCCCCTACAAGAAATTACGCAGCCCGCTGTGGCTCAAGAACTCAGCGACAGACGCCAGAAAAGAGCGTCTGATTCATGGGTTGTCATTTCAAGTCCCTCATCGGCGCAGTCGATGATAAGCACATGCTCGCTGCACTGAAGCAGTTCGAGTACCACATCCGCAGCAAGAACCTCACGCCGAAGACGATCTCCGGCTACGGCGAACGGCTTGGGTATTTCCAGCTGTTCCTGAGGACAAAGGGAATCCCGTTCGATCGGGTGGATCGGCTGACGCTTCAAGACTACATCCTGGCACAGAAAGAACGGGGCCTGGCAGACATCTCGATCAACGGCCAGATTCGAGTCCTGAAAATCTTTTTCAAGTTCTTGAAGGAAGAGGGCCTGTTCGAGTCCAATCCGACTGAGAAAATCCAACTCCTTCGCATGGAGAAGAAAACGAAGCCCGTGCTTTCGGAGGGCCAGATCGAGGGAATGCTTGCCGTCCCGGACCGGACGAACTTCGTCGGCATGCGGAATTTCCTGATGATCCTCGTTTTCTACGACACGCTGATTCGGCTCTCCGAACTGATCAATCTGAAGTTGAGCGATGTCGACCTTGATGCCGGCACGTTACGCATTTTCGGTAAGGGCCGGAAAGTCCGAACCGTCCCGATTGGCATGAAGACTGTGAAGTACCTACACAAGTTCTTCATGCGGCATCGCCAGGGAATCAGCTCCGAGTACGTCTTCACCACGTATCGTGGCACACCACTGGACCACCGGAACGTCATGCGGATCCTCGAGCGGATCGGGAACAAGGTGGGCGTGCACGTGAGCCCACACCTGCTACGGCACAGCGGCGCCAGTCACCGCGCCGTGTCCGGTATGCCAGCGTTCCTCTTGCAACGATTGCTCGGGCACTCGACGATCCAGATGACGGAGCGCTACGTCCACTTGGTCGACGATGAGAAACTGAAAGCGGCGTTCAAACAGTACAGCCCGGCTGATTTGATGAAGGTGTGACCATCACGTCAAGTTCCGCCTTGAACTTGGCCGTCTGATTCTAGGGCAACGACATGAGGACTAATTCCGTAAACCCTTGAGCCACAATGCGCCAATCGATGTCCAGACCGTCTGACAAGCGGTCAGACGCTCCCGCGGAAAACTCGACGAATTGTTTGACGGAGTGCCTTTCTCCTTCGTATAATACAAAGAAATGAATATACAAGTCAGGCCAAGGAGAGCAAGAATGGCTGCTGTAAAAGTCGGGGTTAGTCGACAGGTCGTCATTCCCAAGAAGTTCTATGATGAGTTGGGGCTGACACCAGGCGACTATCTCGAAGTTGAGCGTGAGGGCGACAAGCTAGTTCTCATTCCCAAGACGCTGATCGAGAAACGTCTCGCAGAAGGTCTCGAAGACTTCGAAAAGGGCCGGGTTCATGGTCCCTTCAGTACGGCCAAAGACGTGATTCAGTTTCTCCGAAAGTCACGAAAGGGCAGACGCAAGTAGATGCGGCTGGTCCTCTCCGAGCGCTTCCGTCGCAGTTACGACGACGCTCCGCCGGAAGTCAGACGCGCCATCGAGCGTCGCTTGGCGTTGTTGGCGGAGAATCTCCGTTACCCATCATTGCGGGCAAAGAAGTACGATGAATCGCGCGGGATCTGGCAGGCACGGGTCAACCGCGATTGGCGGTTCTACTTCCAGATCGAAAATGACGCCTATCATTTGATCGATGTCATTCCGCACCCGAAGTAGTAAACCCCATGAAAGGTCTCAATCCACTTCTCCTGAGTGAGACGCGACAGATGCGCCATCCCTGAATCCAAGCGTATATTCGTCGCTTGGCTCAGCATACCCGACCGGCGCTTGGTCACGAGCATATCCGATGGCGCGATAGCCACTAAGCCGCTTTTCGAACATGCGCAGCAACATCGGTACATCGCGATCTACGTAGTCGACGATCCGCACCTCGCGCTTGTCGGGGTGCAACCGGTGAAGCCGCCCGGTATACTGCACGAGTGTGCCCCTCCAAGAAACAGGCATTGCCAGAAAGAGTGTATCCAGACGCGTGTCGTCGAAGCCCTCGCCAATGTACCGCCCCGTGGCGAGCAACAACCGCGGCTCGTTCATGGGAATGGCCGCAATCTGTTCTTGAACCGCGCGGTGAGCCTTGGCACCCATGCCACCATGAAGAACAATGAGGTGCTGGGCTACGCCCTTGAGACGAGCCGCGAAGTACTTGAGGTGGTCTTTGCGTTCGGTTAACAGGATGGGTGAGCGACCCTCCTCAAGCGCCAGGTGTACGTCGAGTAGGACCATCTGGTTGCGCGGCTCGTCCCGAGCGAGAGCGGCATAGATCTGTTGAATCCCGGGGGCTTCCTCGTGATTTGGCATTCGAAATCCGGTCTCGCGAACGACCAGGCGGTGCTCAAATGGGAGTTGGTTTGCTTGTGTTCTCACATCAACCGAGAACCGCACGGGCCCGAGATACATCTGCATGATCGGATGGAGTCCATCGCGCCTCTGCGGCGTCGACGTCAGACCAACAATGTACCGTGCCTTGACTTCAGCCAGAACGCGCTCGAATGAGACTGCCGGTATATGATGACACTCATCAACGATCACTTGGCCGTAGCCCGCGACCAGATCAAGGACAGAACCCTTGTAGATCATGCTTTGAATCATCGCCACGTCGAGTTTGCCGGAAGACGCACGTCTCCCCGCGCCGATCTGTCCGATTTCCCTGGGCTCGAGGCTGAGAAACATGGCGAGTTGGGCCAGCCACTGATCGAGGAGCGGTTTGCGGTGGACCAGAATCAAGGTGCTGCAGGCGCGCGCCGCCACCAGATACGTCCCGATGACGGTCTTGCCGATCCCCGGCGGGGCCACGAGTACGCCGATGTCATGAGCGAGTAGCGCTCGGGCCGCCTTCTCCTGAACCAAGGTCAGTGTACCCTTGAACTGGACATCGAGTGATTCCCCTTGAACTCGTTTGTCCGCAACGTCCAGTTCAGTCCCGTGGCTCGTTAGCAGATGTCTGAGTTCAGGCTCGCATCCTCTCGGCAATGACACGTGCTGGGGAAGATCTTCGGCGCACGTGACCACTCGCGGGGTCAACGTGGTGGAGAGGCGCATGCTTTGCTTCTTGTAGAACTCAGGGTTCTGGAATGCGGCAAGACGCTTTATCTGGTTCAGTAGCGGCGATGACAGACCGGCTTTTTCAATGAATAGGCGTTGGGCCAGAACTGAACTAACACGATTCGGGAACGGCTTGGTCATGCGTGACGACTGCAGCCTCCCTGATGGCGGTCGCGTCCATGGCGCGCAGGTCTCGCCGTCAGCCTCCTCGCAGTATCGCACACCGATGACTCTTCTGTGTCGTGTGGCGTCAGAAGCGACCCTCTCGACCCTGGCTGGGACGATGCGTTCGACGGAGGCAAGGACTGACCACTGTTGATCATCCGGGAAAGCGACAAGGTCTTCATTGAGAAAAACGGAGTTGCCCTCCTGACGAGGGCCGTGTTGGAGCGGCAATGCAATCAAGTTCCCGAAGCCACCATGTGGCATTGTGTCTTGATTCGGGAAAAGCCGGTCGTAGGAATCCATACTGAGTTCGTGCCGACGTGCCATCGTTTCGGTGATCAGGTAACAACCCATCTTTCGTGCCGTTGAGGCGGGTACTGGCGCTGAAAAGAAGAACCAAGCATGGGCGCCATTACCGGACCGCGATCTTTCTGCGAGGGCCGGCAGCCCGAGAGTTCGGCACGTCGCAAGAAAGGCACGTGTGTCTTCCGCCCAACAGCTCTTGTCAAAGTCGACCGCCAAGAGCCAACAGGTCTCGTCCGCAAGCAACGGGTAGATGCCCATGACATGCTGGCCTTTGAGATGAGCAAGTACGGTGGCATCATCAACGGGAAGAAACGCCTGCTTTGTGCAGTCACCGCACTTCACCCTCGGTAGTTCGCAGATGCCACGAACGAACTTGTTCGAGCAAGCCGGCGCATAGCCGGGCTTGCCGGTCTTCTTGCTAACGAATCGGGTGGCGTAAACGTCAGTTCGCCCACGGAAGAGTTCACGAAATAACTTCACCCTGGCGGCTGCCGTTCGCGGCCCGCCCCCTAAGAATTCGCCGCTCTTCCGTGTGGCGGGGACCACGATCGTGGTGTCGAGCGCAGCAAGGTTGGCCTCCAATGCACTCAGCCGCGCCGTGACTTCGTTATGTTCCACCTCCAATCGGTGGATGGCCGCCTTTTCCAGTTCAATGGCTCTGGAGAGCTCAGCTTTGGCCGCGAGTTCGTCCTGAAAATTCTCGGTACTCGTCATATTAGATTGTCCGATCCGCGTCAATCCCGGCATCACTCCCGCGAATCCTCAGGACGCCATTCCTCAATGAGAAGAACGGATCATGCGAAGACCAGTCTGGGATGCAATTCGCATGTTCGCAATCGCTTTGGAAGCCGTTTGGCTTTCCGACCTAAGTCGCCGCGACATCGGCCCCCGAAATGAGGGCACTCAACGCCACGGTAGTACGATCTGACGGACTCTAACGTGTCATGGTCTGACAACCGAGTTCGCGCTTCTCGGTGATCAAGACCGATTGTAAACCTGAGAGTGTGTTGGGATCTGCTTTGGAATATGAAATTCGCACGGAGTTGGTCGTTCCCAAAGACCTTCTGATTTGAAGATTTCATCGAATACTCGCCAGCGTAACTCATTGTGGCACAATGACGAAAAGTCTGACTACGGATCAGAAGGTTGGGGGTTCAACTCCTCCTGGGCGTACTTGTAAGACGTCGAACTCATGATCGCGACGAGTGGCTTCGATGCAACACACTCCCTGCTTTGGGCGTAGACGCGGGCCGGATCATATTTGAGCGATCGTCCGGAGTTTATGTTGAACAACGACTTGTACAGAACTCGCGCGATGTCCGCTCCCGCCGGCGCATGAAACGTGCTTGTCATCCCCGGCGTCTCCCCCTACTATTGTAGATTCTCGATATTCCGCCGGAAAGTTCTGGCGGTGGGGGAGCTGACGGTGGCAGATCTGTGAACGACCAGGACGCGACGCTCACCGGGGATGGATCCGGTGCAAATCTGGAGGCGTTAAGAACCGAGAACGCCCGGTTGCGTCTGGAGAATGAGCGGACGCGCACCGCTCACGATTATCTGGTCCGCCTGGCCCACCATTTCTCCGGAGAAGAGCCATCGTTTGAGTCGCCCGAGCAGATTCGGGCCTTCTGTGAACGGATTCGGCGGTCGGTGAACCTGCTGGTTGGTGAATTCAAGGAACTTCTATCGGGGCGCAAAGAGGTTCAAAATCGGTGGTCGTTGTATTCCTCGTCGGCCGAGGCCGAGGGGCAGATGTCGACCCGTGAATTCCGCCGGGGCGACCTGCACGGCGATCTGGGACGTCAGTTATTCGACTGGAAAACTTCAGCCCCGGATGACGCGGCAACGGCCGGACTGAAGCTGGCGATCGACGAACTGAAGCATCACCAACTGGCGCTTCTGGCCGGGTATGAACGGTGCGTCAAAGCGGGGACGCTGGCCGTCCTGCGGCCCCTGGCCCCGGAAGGAATCTGCCGGGATTTTTTATCGGGGGGGAAATCGCCAGACCGCGTGACCATCGCCAGCCGCCTGCGGGCCCTGATCCCCATGCGCGGCTGGTTTTTGTGGCGGCGATATGAAAATCGATACTGTCAATTGGTGTCCGAGGATTCCCACTGGTTCCAATCGATCTTTCTCCCTTCTTTTCGGGAGGGGTACCGTGATTACATGCTCACGGTGCTGGAAGGCCGTCGGGGAGCATCGCGAGAGAATAGACAGGGAGGTCAGGATGGTCGGATCCCATAATGGTCACGGACAGCTTAAGACACAGAATCGGCATCGGCAGGTTGCGGCCATCCTGGCAGCGGCCGGGGGACTGTATCTGCTTTCGGGCTGCGGATGGATATTCTCGAAGCACGACAAGCCAATGCAGGTGACGATCGAATTGATCGGCTCCGACTCATTGAATTTCGACGGGCGCTCGGTCCAATCGGTCCAGGTGAAGGCCTATGTCCTCTCCGACCCTGGGCGGTTCGGGTCGGCCGCGGCCCGCGCCTTCTTCGACCCCGATTTCAACCCCGGCTTCAGCGGCGCCTTCGCGAAGGATACGCTCGGCGCCGCCTCGGTGATCGTCTCCCCCGGCGAGACTTCCAAGACGACGATTTCCCTGCTCCACACCAAGGTTGAGAAAGTGCCAACCTACCTGGCCGTGGTCGCGAACTTCTCCCAGCCACCGTCACAAAAAAATGGCGACCGGGTCGTCTTCAAGATTCCCAAGTCGACCCAGCAGAAGATCAAAATCCGCCTCGGCAAGAACGCCGTGACGCGGGGCAAGTAGGATGGCTTTTCCGACACGATCATGAGGGGTTGAAGAACGATGCCGCAGTACCACCGAATCCTCTGGAATGAGGGGCTCTTCCTCACCCAGCACCACTTCCAGCAGTTTGACGCCTATCTGGCCGGCGACCGGACCTTTCAGTTCCGCTCACGCCTGCCCTTCGGCTGGGGGGCGGCGCGACTGGTGATCGACACGGAAGCGGTGGCCAACCGGCAGTTTACATTGGCGGAATTCGACGGCATCCTCCCCGACGGCACGAGCGTGCGCGCCCCGGCGGTGGATGATCCGCCCGCCTCCCGCTCCTTTGAGTCCCTCTTTGGTCCGACCGAGCGGGTATTGTCGGTGTATCTGGGTATCCCGCGCCTTCGGCCCGGCACGCCGGGGGTTCGTCTGGACAAAGAACAAAGCCACTCGCCGACGCGATACGAACAGGCGTTTGCGATGGTGCCCGATGAAGTCACCGGCGAACACGAGCGGGAAATCGGTTACGCCCGGAAGCGGCTGCTCCTTTTGTTTTCCGGAGAAGAACTCGAAGGATTCGATACCGTTCAAATCGCCGAAATCGAGCGCAGCCCGGAAGGGGTGGACCAGTTGCGGGAATCGTATGTCCCCCCGCTCTTGGCGATCGGCGCCTCCGGCTGGCTCACCAAAGAGTTGCGGGGAGTCTTGGAAACGGCATCGGCCAAGTCGCAATCCTTGGCCGACCAAGTGCGCCAGCGCACACCGACCTTGACGGAGTTTTCCACGACTGATCTGCCCAACTTTCTGAAATTGCACACGGTCAACGCCTACATTCCGGCGCTGTCACATCACTTGCAGCATCCCGGTCTGCATCCGGAGGATCTGTTTGGCGTGCTGGCCCAGTTTGCCGGGCATCTAAGCGCATTCAAAGTGGGTGAGCACCCGCGTGATCTACCGGGGTACCGCCATGACCGGCTGGAGAGTACCTTCCGGCCGTTGATCGCCAAACTGCGTGAACTCTTGGAGGCCGTGGTCGAGGCGCATTTCGTCCGCATTCCATTGCAACGTGTCGATCCATCACGTTGCGATGGACAGGTCGACAACCCGGAACTCTTCGCCTCCAGCGACTTTTACCTGGGGGTGTCCGCGGATGTCTCAGAGAGCCACCTGGCCGCCGAGTTCCCCAAGCATGCCAAGGTCGTCTCGCCCGACAAGATTGCCCGACTGATCGGGGGCAATCTGCCGGGAGTGAATTTGATCTTCCTGCAACTGCCGCCAGCGGCGATTCCCCGGCGCGCCGGGATGGTGTACTTCCGGATCGATCCCCGCGGCGACCGTTGGGAGTTCATCAAGAAGGCCTCACAGATTGCCATCTATGCCCCGCCGGGAGAATTCCCGAACTGGGAAGTTGAGTGCCTGGCCGTGGAACGGTAGCCGAGCCGGGGCGGGACAAGTAGGCAACTCACTGACCCACTGAATGGCTGCTCCCGCATCCCAACATCTCCTCCCTCAGACCTGCCAGCCGGTGTTTTCGTTCATTTTAGGTCTCTTGGGCGGGAATGATCTGGGCGATCCTGCCGCGTTGCGCACGAACATCGGGACGATCTTCGCGCAGATGGAGCGCCAGACCCGTCAGGCGGGGATTACCGCCGAGGAGATTCTCTCGGCCCGGTTCGCCCTCACCGCTTTCATCGATGAAGCGATCGCCCGTTCCGATTGGTCAGGCAAATCCGGCTGGGCGCAAAATCCCCTGTCGCTGGAATACTTCAACACCAACAACGCCGGTGTCGAGTTCTTCGACCGCTTTGAAGAGTTGCGTCTGCGACCCGATGCCAAGACCGACATCTTGGAAGTGTATTACACTTGTCTGGCGCTCGGCTTCGAGGGGAAATACGCCCTAACCGATCCCCGCCAATTGTCGGCCCTGATCGAAACCACTGCGCGCGATCTCGCTCGGGTGCGGGGCGGATCACCGGCCCTCTCCCCCGCCTGGGAGCCGCCCGAACAGGCGTTCGCCCAACTGAAGAATGATATCCCGCCGGTCGTGATGGCCGCGATCGGTTTCGGCGTGGTCTTCATCATCTTTCTGATCCTTCGCCTGCTGGCCAGCAGCAGCGCGCATCAGATCGCCGCCGGCCTGAAGGCCCTGATGTGACGTCCGCGTAGAACCAGACGGAATCCCTTGTGCTGATATTCATTCTCTCATTTCTGAAATCGAAATTGGCCGCGTTCGGCGCGGTCGTCGTCATCATCATCCTGATCGCGATCGGCGGCCCGATGGTCCTGGGGGCGCGCTGGCGGCTGTGGTGTTATCTGGCCGCGGCCGGGATTCTCCTCCTCTTTCTTCTCTATCTGTTGTTCAAGGCCTGGCGCGCCCGGAAGAATGCGCGACTGTTGGAGGGATTTCTCAAGAAGCAGGCCGACGATCAATTGATTTCCGCCCGGCCCGACGTCAAAGATGAACTGGCGGCGATCAAAAAGAAGCTCGATTCCGCCCTGTCGGTGCTCAAACGCTCCAAACTGGCCCGCGGTCGCCGCGGCGATCAGGCGCTGTATGTTCTCCCCTGGTACATGATCATCGGCCCGTCGGCGGCGGGTAAGTCGACCGCCCTGCGCAATTCCGGCCTGCATTTTCCGCCGGTCGATCCCGATGCCGGCGAAGCCGGCAAAGTGAAGGGGCTGGGGGGCACGCGCAACTGCGACTGGTGGTTCTCCAGCGAGGGAGTCATCCTCGACACCGCGGGGCGTTACACGCAATCGGACTCCGGCGCCGACGATCGCGAAGAATGGGGCAATTTCCTCACCATGCTCAAGCGGGCCAGGCGGCAGGCGCCGATCAACGGCCTGATTCTGGCCGTTGCCGCAAGCGAGGTCCTGGCCAAAGACGATGAGGGACGTCGGGAACTCGCCAAGAACCTGCGCAGCCGCGTCGACGAGCTCATACTCAAATTGGAAATCCTGTTTCCCGTCTACGTCGTCTTCACCAAATGCGACTTGGTCGAGGGATTTGTCGATTTCTTCGGCGATTACACGCAAAGACAGCGCGAGCAGGTCTGGGGATACACGCGCCGGTATGAAGCGGTCTCCGGGTCGGTGCACACCGAATTCGCGCAAGAATTGGGCCGACTGCAGGATGTTCTGGAAGAACGCCGTCTCAGCCAGCTGAAAGGCGAAATCCGCGCGGCGCGCCGTCGTGGCACTTATTTGTTCCCGCTCGAATTCTCCACCACCTGCCGCATTCTGACCGGCTTCGTGGAAACGCTCTTCACGCCCAATCCCTATCACCAGAACCCGCTGGTGCGCGGTTTTTACTTCACCTCCGGCACGCAGGAGGGAACGCCGATCGGCCAGGTGATGGCGGCGATGCGCCGGCAGTTCGGCCTGGGTGGCGGCGCGTCGGCAGCAGCACCGGCGCCGACCGAACCCAAGGCCTACTTCATCAAAGATCTCTTCGGCGAGATCATCCTGCCCGACGATACGAAAGTGCTGCCGACCACGGGAGCCGGACGGCGGCTGCGCACGACGCGTATGGCTTGGATCGGAGGCGTGGCGACCGCGGCGCTTCTGCTGACGATCGCGTTTCTCATCTCGTATGCGAACAATCGCGGCGCCAATGCCGATCTGGCCTACCTGGCCGAGCACGTCGCCGCGGCGACCAAGCCGGTGTCGGGATTCTCCGCGGCCGACCTGGACTCGCTCGATCAGTTGCGTGAGTCACTCGAGCAATTTGAACGCGGCCCGGGGCTGTGGCGTCGATTCGGTTTGTACTCCGGCGACGTCGTCGTGGCCGGGGCGCGCGATATATACTGCCGCCGTTACAAAACCATCTTCCTGGAACCGACGGCGCGCCACTTGGAGCCCACTTTGCAACACCCGCCCTCACCGGGGAGCACCGAGGAGACCGAGCGTTACATCCGAACGGGCACCGCCTACCAGATTCTGACCTTGGAACCCGATGCCGTCCCCAATGAACCGTCGACCTTAAGCGACGTGGCCGATTCGCTCTGGCTGCCCCAAGCACATGACGTCGACCCCGCCGAGTTCGGTACAATGCTCCGCAATCAGGTGCACTACTATATGAAGCACCGGCACGACCCCGAACTCTCGCTGTTGCGCGTCGAGGGGGACCGGGCATTACTGACGCAGATCGAAGAAGTCATCCGCAACGCCTGGGATCTGCCTCGGTTGTACCGCTTGATGATCGTGCAGGCCAACGATGCTTTGGGGCCGGACTACACCGCCGCCCAAGGTAATATCTGGGTGAGCGGCGGCTCGATCGGGTTGGCCTACACCAAGAAGGGCTGGGAGGACGAGGTCAAAAAGCGGATCGACACGATGCCCAATGTGATCGCCGCCAACCCCACCTTCACGCGCGCCTTCAGCAGGTACTCAAGCGATCAAATCCGCGAAAAACTGACCGATCTGTACGCCTCCGAGTTTCGCACGCAGTGGCGCAGTCTCTTGCAGAACACAACGTTCAAGAAACCCAATGACCTGACGGACGCGATGGCGATGCTCGTTGACTTGGCAGCGAACAACACACCCATCCTCGCCATACTGACATACCTGTATGATCAGAGCGGCGTGGATATCGGCAGGAAGTACAATCAGGAGATTAAAGCGGAGTTCCAGCCCTTGGGAGTGTTCCTCGGTGCGATCAAGACCGATGGCGGCGGGGATCCCGGCTTCAAAACCTATTTGGGTCTGCTCGGCCAAGCCCCCGAGGTGGCCAAGACCGCCCGCGACGCCCTGGCGCAGGAGGCCAAATGTGCGCTGCATCTGCATCAACTGAAATCCGCCCTCGAAGAACGGCAGACCAAGACCAAGAAGCTGATGAGCGGGACATCGATGGCGACCGCGGCCGCCGGCTTCCTGATCCGGCCGCTGGAAGGAGTCGCCGCCGCGGCCTATGGCGAGGTCTGCAACTGCCTCAATCAGCAATGGGAAAACCGTGTCCAGTCGAAATTTCAGCCGTTGGAGTCGGGCTACCCGTTCACCAAATCCTCCGATCGCGACGCGTCGATCCCCGACGTCGTCATGTTCTTCGGCACCTCCGGACCGATCGCGTCGTTCGAGGATGACGAGGCCAAGCCCGCCGAACGGGATGGTCTGCATCTGTCCGGGGCCTACGACGAAGCGATGCGGGCCGCCCATGACATCCAGCAGGTGGTGAGCGGCACCAGCATCGACGTGCGCGTCAAGCTCACGACCAGCACCGATCTCCTGGGAGGGCAGTTCAAACTCGTGCGGCTGACGTGCGGCAGCGACTTGTTCGAATTCGGCAACGGTCCGCCGCAAACCAGCCGGGAGATCCGGTTGCCCAGAGGCGGAGGCCAGGATGCCTCCCTCTACGTCGAGCCCAAGAGCGGCTACGCCAATTCCAAGAATCAAATCGGGGACTGGGCGATGTTGCGACTCCTGGATGACGCGACCATCACGGGCGGGAGCACGCTCAACTGGGAGTTTACCACCGACGGCGGACAACGGGTTGTGACGCGCATGGCGTTGGGTGGTTCGGGTGCAGGGTTCATCCTCTCCGGCCATTTTTCACGATTCCACTGCCCGGCCCGCATCTGCCCCTGAGACGAAGCGGGTGCAACCATCATGATTGGCCACTCCGCCCCGCCTGCTGTCGGACTCTTCGGGAAACTGCCCTCCCACCCGGATTTCGTCCGGCTCAATGCCAGCGGCCCACTCCCCCAAGCCCTCGATCAATGGTTCAGCGAAGGCCTCTCGGCCATGCGGAGTGCGCAGGGCGCTAATTGGGAAGAGGAATTTGACCGGGCCGCGCCATTTTCCTTCGTTTTCCGTCACGCATCGGAGCCGCAATCGGCGCTGGTGGGGGTCTGTCGGGCGGGACGCGATCAGACCGGACGGCGCTATCCTTTGGCGGTTTTTGTGACGACACCGGTGGACCGGGGCGGACGGGATTTGCATCTGATTCCCGTGGCCTACGACGCCTTTCTGCGGGCCGCGGGACGGCTGCTTCTGAATGACTGCGCCGATGGAATTGACCGGGAGAAGGAACTGCGAATCCATGCCCTATCCGAATTGGCACCGCAAAGTTCCGCGGAAGCGTCGGCCGATTTCGCGCGCACGTATCGCAATCTCGCCATGAAATCATTCTGGGAGGGGATCCTCGGCGACTTCGCCGATCGGCGTAAGTATTTGATAATCAAGAACTTGTTTGGCGCTCTGATTCCCCTCCGGGGACGTAGCCCCGAAGGCATTCGCGCCATCCTGCGCCTGCCGGTTGCCAGACAACCCGAACTGTCTTCATTTCAGGCAGCGATTTGGCTCTTGTTCTGCCGGTCTGTCTTGGGGGCATCGGCCTTGGCACATGTCGGCACCTTCTGGCATAGCGACCCGGGGGCGATTAATACGGGCTGCGTCATCCCATTCGGTCCGCCCAACCCCGCTTTGTTCTCCGCGTTTTTTGCCCAATCGTCGAAGAACGAGTCGTTGTGGGACTTGGAGCGGATCGCGGCCGACCAAGCCGATCGAGCCAAAGAAGCTCTGGGCGGGCCCATTCTGGCGGCGCTCGATTCGCCAACGTATCTGGTACAAGACTTTCTGGAGCGGCTCTGACCCCCGGCTCCAGGAAAGGCCCACAGATCAAGACGGTTTAAGCAGTGGCACAATCGGATGAACAACCGTGGCTGATTTGAGCGAACTGGCAACCTTGGGCAAAACCCCCATTCCCGGCGAGAAACCCGCCGGGGAGTCGGTGCAGTTTGATCCCGATTATGAAGCCATGCGGGCCGAACTGCAGAAACTCGACTCGGTCAACCAGGAGTCAGTCCACTGGTCGATGGTGGTGGATACCGGCGCCGACATTCTGAAAAACCGTTCCAAGCACCTTCTGGTCGCCACGTCGCTGTCGCTGGCGCTCTTGGAGAGAGATGGGTATCCCGGACTGACGGCGGGATTGACCATCTGCCGGGACCTGGTTGCCGGATTCTGGGAGACGATGGAGCCGCCGGTGGCCCGGAAACGCGGCCGGATCGAGGCCATTTCTTGGCTGGCCGAACGGGCCGGCAAGGCGGCCGCCGCGCGTCGCCCATCGGCCGGAGAGATGGAGTCGTTGGCGGCCGGGGCGGCGCTCATGAAGGAAATCGAGGCCGCAGTTCGGGATAAACTGGGGGATGATGCGCCGGGATTCGGCGAGCTGGAGCGGGTTGTCAAACAGCACATCGCCGAAGCCGCGGCAGCCATCAAGGCGGCAGAAGCCCGAAAGGCGCAAGCCGCCAAAGTGGCCTCCGGGGAGATCGATGAAACGACCTCAGCCGAGGACGCCCGCAAGATCCTGACCACGACGCGGACCACGATCAAGAAAATCACCGACATTCTCCGTAAAACCGATCCGGCCGACCCGGTACCCTATCGCTTGATTCGCGCGGTCACTTGGGGGACTGTCAAGGATTTGCCCCCCAACACCAAGGGGACAACCCAGCTTCCCGCTCCCGCGCCGGAGCTGGCGGCGCGATTGAATGACTTGCATTCCAAGGGGGAATGGGCCAATCTTATCGATGCGGCCGAGGCCGCGTTCGGCAATGCCATCTTCTGGTTGGACTTGCACCGCTGGACGGCCCAGGGATTGGGCGGGCTGGGAGGCAATTATGCCCGGGCCCAGCGAGCCGTGACAGGGGAGGTGGCGGCCCTTTTGGCACGGATGCCGGAGATCGCCGACTTGCAGTTCGCCAATGGAACGCCCTTGGCCTCCAAGGAAACCGAGGCATGGCTGACCAGCGATGTGCGGCGCCTGATCGGCGGCGAATCGGACCAAGAAACAACGCCGACCGACGGGATGCCGGAGGGGCTGCTGGAAGCGACCAAGGATGCCAAAAAGGCGGCGGCGCGGGGTCAATTGGGAGATGCCGTCCGGATGATGCAGCAGGGGATTGCCGGCGCCGGGCTGCAACGGTCGCAATTCCTCTGGCGGCTTGAACTGGCGCGGTTGTTTCTTGACTCTGGGCAGCCGGCCATGGCCGCCCCCCTGTTGGAGGAGTTGGAAGGGCAGATCCAAGAGCACCATCTGGAGGTTTGGGAACCGCAGTTGTGCCTGACGGCTTACATGGCTTTGTTCACGGCGCGCCGCACCCTACTGAAGGACCAAAGGCGGGTCACCCCGGAATTGACGCAGAAGACCAACCTACTCTATGAACGGCTCTGCCGGCTGGACCCCGGCGCCGCCTTGACTTTGGACGGCAAATGAACGTTTCTTCTATTGATAGCTGACTCAACAATCGTACGACCGTGAAACAAATCGAGAGGTAGAGGACCATGGCCCAAGAAGGATCAGTTGCTCCCCGCGAACGGGTGAACATTGTCTACAAACCCTCCACCGGCGTGGAAGAGGAAAAGGAACTCCCTCTGAAGATGGTGATGTTGGGGGACTACAGCCAGCGTCCCGACGACACGCCTTTGGAGGAACGCAAGCCGATCAACGTCGACAAGGACAACTTCAACGACGTCATGAAGGGGATGAAACTCGGCGTCACGGCCAATGTCGCCAATGTCCTGGCCAAGGAGGAGGGGTCCGAGATGCCCGTCGATCTCAAATTCAACGGCGTCCGCGACTTCGAACCCGAGGCGGTCGTGCGGCAGGTTCCCGAATTGAACAAGCTGCTGCAATTGCGGCAGGCGCTCCTGGCCCTGAAGGGTCCGTTGGGGAATGTGCCGGGATTTCGCAAGAAGATCATGGAGATCATGTCCGATGACGCGGCCCGCGAGAAACTGCTCAAGGAGCTGGGAGTCGGCGGCGGCGCGTAACGCGATGCGCCGGATTGACCAAGAGGAGACTGACTGATGGCTGACGCACAGGAACAAAAATCGGGTGCCGCCGGATCCACAAGCGGATCCTTGGTCGAGGAGATTCTCCTCGAGACCAAGCTGAAACCCACAGACGAAGGGTACGACGTCGCCCGCGAGGGGATGCGCGAGTTGATCGCCCTCCTGGCCACGCCGGAGAAAAAGGGGGAGCGGGTCCAGCAGAAGATCGTCGATGAGATGATCGCCGAGATCGACTCCAAGATGAGCCGCCAACTCGACCAGATTCTGCACAATCCGCAGTTCCAATCGATGGAGTCGGCCTGGCGGGGACTCAAGCTCGTCGTCGATCGCACCGATTTTCGCGAGAACGTCAAACTGGAGCTTCTCAACGTCTCCAAGGAAGACTTGCTCAACGACTTCTCGGATTCGCCTGAGATCCCCAAGTCCGGGCTGTACAAACTGATCTATTCCCGTGAATACGGCCAGTTCGGCGGTTCGCCGGTCGGGGCGATGATCGCCAACTATGACTTCGGGCCCGGCTCGCAGGACATCGCCTTGATGCAGTATTGCGCCTCCGTGGGCGCCATGGCGCACGCCCCCTTTATCGCCGCGGCGTCGCCACAGTTCTTCGGTGAGGATTCGTGGCTGAAATTCCCGAATCTGAAGGATCTCAAGTCGATCATGGAAGGCCCGCGTTACACCAAGTGGCGCGGCTTCCGGGAATCGGAGGACGCCCGCTACGTCGGCCTGACGGCCCCGCGGTTTCTGTTGCGGTTGCCGTACAGCAAGACCGACAATCCGGTCAAGTCGTTCGATTACAACGAAACCGTGACCGACAAGCACAGCAGTTACCTGTGGGGGAACACCGCCTTTACGTTCGCCACGCGGCTGACCGACAGTTTCGCCAAGTGGCGCTGGTGTCCGAACATCATCGGCCCCAAGGGGGGCGGCGCCGTCGAGAATCTCCCCATTCACACCTTTGAGGCGATGGGCGAAGTGCAGGCCAAGATCCCGACCGAGATTCTCATCACCGAACGGCGCGAGTTCGAACTAGCCGAGGAGGGGTTCATCGGCCTGACCATGCGCAAGGACTCCGACAACGCCTGTTTCTTTTCCGCCAATTCCGCCCAGAAGCCGAAGACCTTTGGGATATCAGCCGAGGGCAAGGACGCGGAATTGAACTACAAACTCGGAACGCAACTCCCCTACATGTTCATCGTCTCCCGGCTGGCCCACTATCTGAAGGTCATCCAGCGCGAAAACCTCGGCAGTTGGAAGGAACGTTCCGATCTGGAGCGGGAGCTCAACGACTGGATCCGTCAATACGTGGTCGACATGGACAATCCCAAGCCGGGGGTGCGCAGCCGCAAGCCCTTGCGCAAGGCCCAAGTCACCGTGGAAGACGTCGAGGGAAATCCCGGTTGGTATAAAGTCGACCTGAAGGTCCGTCCGCACTTCAAGTACATGGGCTCGGACATCACATTGTCGCTGGTCGGCAAACTGGATCAAAAGTAGGCCGAGCGCCCGCCGTCGGCGTTTCATGCCCGGCGCAGCACGGACGTTGATGGTCCGTCGACGGCGCGTTTGGTCGAGGAACTCCCATGCCAATGCCATGTTACCTGACGGTTGCGGAGTATCCGGGATCGTGCGATCAGATAGGGCATGAGGGCCAGATATTGGTCTATTCCGTCCACCACAACGTCGATGTCCCCGTGGACGCGCAGTCCGGCACCCAGATCGGCCACCGCACGCACCATCCCTTGAAGATCATGAAGGTGATCGACAAGTCCTCGCCCGGCCTGCTCAACGCGCTGACGACCGCGCAACGACTCTCCCAGGTGACGCTGGCGTTCTACCGGATCGACCCGACCGGGGTAGAACAGAAGTACTATACCATCACCCTCACCAACGCCGTCATCGTCGACATCTCGCTGGACGTCCCGGTGACGTTCGACCCGCAATACGAATCGTATCATCACATGGAAAATGTCTCGTTCGTGTACGAACAGATCGAATGGGAATGGATCCCCGACGGCGTGATGGAAATGGACGAATGGCTCGCGTAGGGATCATGACGCGCCCCGGTGACATCCACCCGCGGGAAACGCCCCGAAACGACGAATGGAAATCAACCACACTCTAATCAGGAGGTAACAGCCATGCCGATGCCGTTTTACCAGACCCTGGAGGGATATGACCAGGGAAAGATCGAAGGATCGTGTGACCAATCGGGACGGGAGGGCACCATTCTCTGCCAGGCGCTGGTGCACGATGTCTCCATCCCGCGTGATCCGCAGACTGGGCAGCCGTCGGGACAGCGCGTCCACAGCGCCCTGACCATCACCAAGGTTTTTGACAAGGCCTCGCCCAAACTCTATCAGGCCCTGACCCGCGGCGAGCGGATGAAGACCGTCGAAATGAAGTGGTACCGTATCGACAACACCGGCACCGAGCAACACTACTTCACGATCAAACTCGAAGACGCCATCATCGTCTCGATGCATCCCTCGATTCCCAACTGCCTGGATCCACGTTTTGCCAGTTACGGGCACATGGAGGACGTCGGTTTCACCTACCGGAAGATTATCTGGACCTGGGAGCCCGACGGCATCGAATCGGAAGACGACTGGAAGGTGCGCAAGCAGTAAGACGGCGGCCCTTTGATCGGTCGCGGTCAGGACCGGCCGAAAGAACGCCACGCGGGTATTCGGGGAGCGGGGTGTGCGCCGGCGTGCGGCAGATTGCGTCGGCCATACAGTCCGCAGAATATTGGGGCGATCCGGCATGTGGCGACATGCCGTGCGACGTGGAGTTGCCCGGCACGCGAATCGGTGAGTGCCCGCGCCCTTCCGATGCTGTTTCGTCCGAGACGACGCCGTCATCAAGACGGCCCGTCACGCCGGAGTGAACCGACCCTGCCATGGCGAGCGAGCGCACATTGCTGGAGCGCCTGGACAATCCGGACCCGCCGGGCGGACAGCATCTGCGTCTGGATGTCAACCGGCTCAAACGCTCGGTATTGACTCATGTGCAGCGCATGCTCAACTGCCGTCAGGGGCTGGCTCCGGCGCAACCCGACTACGGTATCCCGGACTTAAACGAGTTCATGTTCGCCTATCCCGATTCGATCGGGCCGATGCGGCAGGCGATCGAGCAATCGATCGAGAAATACGAGCCGCGTTTATCCCACGTGAAGGCCGAGTGGATTGCCGACGAGGAGAATCCGCTCAACATCCGCTTTGAGATCACGGCGCGGCTTGTGGCCGAAGACAGCAACATTCCGGTCTCGTTTACGACCAACCTGGGAGCGGCCTCCACGTTGAATTTGAGCGAATCGTAGGGCTGCCTCGACGGTGTTCCGGCAGACCGAGGTGGCCTGGAACCGTCTGACGCAATGATCTCACGGCTTCGTCCAACCATCATGCCGGGCGATTTGGAATCCGCAGACCGAATGACCGCCGGGTCTCCAACAAGACAATGTGCGCGTCACGCGCCCCCGCCTGACGCGGCGCCACCCGAGGGCGGGTGGCGCGCACGTTTTCGTCCACTGGCTGCCTTTGTCATTCTATTAGACACCACGGGGGAGCGCTGCATCTTCACAGTCCACCGCGTCGCCACCGTTGGGTATGAGGATCCTTTGACTGATCCCCGCCACGGGCGACTCTAAACGCATGTTCAACAAGTACTACCAGGACGAACTCTCCTACCTGCGGGAAATGGGGCAGGAGTTTGCCCGCGCCCATCCGCAGGTGGCGCACATGCTCGCCGAGACCGGCACCGACCCCGACGTCGAACGGCTGCTGGAGGGGTTTGCCTTTCTGACCGGCCGCATCCGCCAACGGCTGGATTCCGAGCTGCCCGAACTGACCCACGCACTCGTCGGGCTGTTGTGGCCGCACTATCTTCGGCCGATTCCCGCTTTGTCGATTGTCCAGTTCACCGGCAAGGCCGCTTTGCAGGAGACGCAGGTCATCCCCCGCGGGGCCTCGATGGAGTCGGCGCCGGTGGACGGTGTCCCGTGCCGTTTTCGCACGACCGCGGATGTCCGGCTCTATCCCTTTGTCCTCGAGGGCGCCGAACTGCGGGCCCCGCTGGCGCAGCCGGCGTCACTGCGTCTCAAGTTTGCCGCCGCGTCGCAGGTGAATCTGGCGGGGCTGGATCTGGGTCCCTTGCGGCTCTTTCTGCATGGGGAACCCACACCGGTCAGCACTCTCTATCTGTGGCTGTGCCGCCATGTGCGCGCCGTCACCCTACGGTCCGGAAGTCAGGAAGCGCGCCTTCCCGACGGCGCCATCACCGCGGCTGGATTCGATGATGGCGAAGCGCTCTGGCCCTATCCGACCGATGCGCCCGGCGGCTACCGCCTGCTGCAAGAGTTCTTCGCCTTGCCCGAGCGATTCCACTTTGTCGACGTCCATGATCTGCGCCCTCTGCGGGACATGGAGGCCGCCGATCGCTTCGAACTGGTGATCGAATTCGCCTCTCCCCCACCGGATGACCTGCGATTCAAGCCCGAGTTGCTCCGCCTAGCTTGCGTCCCGGTGGTCAACTTGATGCCCCTTCGATCCACGCCCATCAGGATCGACCACGAGAAGACGGAATATCGTTTACGTCCCGACGTGGCCAACGCGGCCCATTACGAAATCTTCTCCGTGGATTCTGTCGTCGGCTGGGAGCAGGGCACGGTGCGGGAGCGCGGCTATAGGCCATTCTTTTCGTATGAACATTCGCCTCCTGACGAAGCGAAGATCGGCGATTACTACCAGGTGCGGCTGCGGCCCGCTACCGGCGGCGCCGGCACGGACACCTACATTGCCTTCGCCGCCGACGTGATTGCCGGCGCGATGCCCCCCCCGGAGACGATCGCCTGCGAGTTGACCTGCACCAACCGCAACCTCCCGGAGAAACTCCGGCCGGGGGACATCAGCGTGCCGACGTCGGAATCTCCCGCCTTCGCGGAATTTCGCAACCTCACACGGGTGACGCCGTCGGTCTCTCCCCCGCTGGAAGACCGGCTCCTGTGGTATCTGATTTCCCACTGGTCGTTGAACTATCAGACGTTGGGGAAGATCGAAGCGTTGCGCGGGATACTGTCCGTCTACAACATGCCGGCCCTCGTCGACCGTCAGGCCCAGCGCACTCATGAACTGCGTTTGGCCGGGCTGGAGTCGGTGCAGGTCCGGCCGGATGAAATCCTCCGGCGCGGCGCGTTATACCGCGGGCTGGACATCGAACTGGAAATGCGCGAGGATCATTTCGCCGCCGAAGGGGAGATGTTCTTGTTTGCCTCGGTCTTGAACCGTTTTTTCAACCTCTTTGCCACCTGCAATGCCTTTACCCGTCTGCGCGTGCGCGGCCGTCAGAAAGGAAGCGTCATGACATGGGAACCGATTCTGGGACAACAACCACTTCTGTAGCCGCCGCGATCCGTGAGCGGGCGTCGCGGTTTACTTTCCTGCAGGCGCTCTGGCTTTTGCATCGGGCCGCGCCGGATGCGCCGGCGATGGGCACGCAGGGCCCCCCGGAGGCCGAGCCGGTGCGGCTGCGTCCCAGCGCGTCGTTGGCCTTCCCGCCCGGCGACATCGAGTCGTTTGAATCGTTCGAGTCTGCCGCCCCCGCCGCCCGGATGACGACGACCTTCATGGGTCTTTACGGCGCCAATTCCCCTCTGCCCAGTTTCTATTCCGAGGACATTCTGCGCCGCACCGGCGACGAGGAAGACCATACGACCCGCGCTTTCCTGGACATCTTCAATCACCGGCTCCTGTCCTTGCTCTATCGCGGCCTCTTGAAATACCGCGGCCACATGCTCTTTGCCGCCGGGGGCAAAGATGAATTCTCCTGGCGGCTCTATGCCCTGTCGGGAATCCTCGACGCGGACCCGGGCGACCCGGGCGGCCTGCCGCGGCAACGGCTGTTGCGGTTCGCCGGTATCTGGTCCCGGAGGCCACGGTCAGCCGCCGCGCTCGCGTCGATTCTGGCGACCTGGTTCGGCGGATTGGAGATTACCGTGCGGCAATGCGTGGCCCGCTGGGTGTACTTGAACGACGGACTGCGTTCGCAATTGGGCCAACGATCCTGCAAACTCGGCAACGACGCCACCATCGGGGCGCGCATTCAGGATCACACCGGGAAATACCGGATCCGCATCGGCCCGGTTGACTTCGACACCTACCGCGAGTTTCTTCCCGGCAGCGAGTCCCTGGCGACCGTGCGGCGGCTGGCGAAACGAGCGATCGGCGACCCCTTGGACTTCGACGTGGAAATGGTGCTGCGAGGGGACGAGACACCCCGATTGGGTCTGACACTCTCACGGCAAGGGAACTTGGGCTGGACAACCGGTTTGTTTTCGCGACCGGCAGAGGATCTTTCGGTCGTATTTGCATGACGTTCCAATCGACGGAAGGCCATGAGGTAATTGTTCCAACGAGCCCGGCAAGCAATTGGTCTCAACATCGTGCTGTTCGTGCCATCAATCGGTCGACATCGGTGACTTTTTGAGAAGAAGGACCCATGGCCAAAATTGAACCCAAATCGCTGATCGACCGACTCAATCCCTACTGCCGCGAAGCCCTGGAGAACGCCACCGGTCTGTGCCTGTCGCGATCGCACTACGAGGTCACGGTCGATCATGCGTTGCTGAAACTGGTCGACAGCCCCCAAGCCGACTTGCAGAACATCCTGCGCCACTTTGAGGTCGAGCCGTCGCGCGTGATCGGCGCGTTGCAGCACAATGTCGAGGGGTTGCGCGCCGGCAACACCGGCAAGCCGGTCTTCTCGCCCTTGTTGTTCGAGTGGATGAAGGAGGCGTGGATGTCCGGGTCGTTGGGGCTGGGCGAACCGTTGCTCCGCTCGGGGACCCTCCTTCTCGCGCTTTTGGACAACCCCGCCCGTTATCTGGTCGGCGGCGATCTTCTGGAACTGAGCGTGATCGATCCGGTCGCACTGCTCAAGCAGTTCGGTGACATCGTGGCCGCGTCGACGGAATCCACCCGCAAGGGCGCCGCTCCCGGCGCGGCGCCGGGGACGCGTGAAGCGGCGCCGACCGGCGAGGGGGCGTTGGGGCGTTTCTGTATCGACTTTACCCAGCGGGCGAAGGCGGGAGAAATCGATCCGGTCTTCGGGCGTGATCGCGAAATCCGGCAGATGGTGGACATTCTGGCCCGTCGCCGCAAGAACAACCCGATCGTGGTCGGCGAACCGGGTGTCGGCAAGACTGCGGTCGTCGAAGGACTGGCGTTGCGGATTGCACAGGGGGACGTGCCGTCGATTCTGGCCGATGTCTCGCTTCTGGTCCTCGATTTGGGGCTCTTGCAGGCCGGCGCGGGGGTGAAGGGCGAATTCGAGAATCGGTTGAAGCAAGTCATCAGTGAGGTGAAGGCGTCGCCCAAGCCGATCATCATGTTCATCGACGAAGCGCACACCTTGATCGGCGCCGGCGGACAGTCGGGAGGGTCCGACGCCGCCAATCTCCTCAAGCCGGCCTTGGCGCGCGGCGAGTTGCGGACCATCGCCGCCACCACCTGGTCGGAGTACAAGAAGTACTTTGAGAAAGACCCGGCTTTGGCACGCCGCTTCCAAGTGGTCAAACTCGACGAACCTTCGGTCGCCGACACGATCATCATGCTGCGCGGGCTGCGGGAGAAGTACGAGGACGCGCATGGCGTGCAGATTCCCGATGCCGCCATGGTCGCCGCCGCCGAACTGTCCGGGCGCTACATCTCCGGACGGCTCCTCCCCGACAAGGCCGTCGATCTTTTGGATACCGCCGCGGCGCGCGTGAAAATCGGATTGTCCTCCCGCCCGGATGCCCTGGAAGACGTCGACCGTCTGATTCAAACTTTGACGCGGGAGCGAGACGCTCACCGCCGCGATCTGAAAGCCCGGGGCAATCCCGACGACGACCGGATCGCTTCGCTCTCAGCCCAGATCGCCGAGCATGGCGACCGGCTGAAGACCCTGACTGACCGCTGGCTGGCGGAAAAGGCCGTCGTCGACCATTACCTCGCGCTGCGGTCGCGCCTCAGCAACCCCGACGGAGACGGCAAGGAAGGAAAGACAGAACCGCCGCCGACTCCCGAGGAACTCAAGCGCGCCATCGCCGCGACCGAGGCCGCTCAGGGGAAAAGTCCCTTCATTCCCTTGGAAGTCTCCGCCGACGTCATCGGCAAAGTCGTCTCCGATTGGACCGGCATTCCGGTGGGGAACATGGTCAAGGATGAAGCGCAGACTATTCTTACCTTCGACCAGCACCTAAAGGAGCGTATCAAGGGGCAGGACTTTGCCGTCGCCGTGGTCGCCACCGGCATCCGCGCCGCCAAGGCCGGTGTGCAGGATCCCTCCAAACCGATCGGCGTTTTTCTCTTCGTCGGGCCCTCCGGCGTGGGGAAGACCGAAACTGCTCTCGGAGTCGCCGATCTGCTCTTCGGTGGCGAACGCTTCATCACCACGGTCAACATGTCGGAGTTTCAGGAGAAGCACACGGTGTCGCGGCTGATCGGTTCGCCGCCGGGATACGTTGGCTTCGGCGAAGGCGGCGTCCTGACCGAGGCGGTACGGCAGCGCCCGTACTCCGTGGTGTTGCTCGACGAGGTCGAAAAGGCCGACCCGGAGGTGATGAACCTCTTCTATCAGGTCTTCGACAAGGGGATGCTCTCCGACGGCGAAGGGCGCGAGATCGACTTCAAGAATACGGTCATCTTCCTCACCTCCAATCTGGCCACCGATCCGATCACCGAGATGGGGATGCGTGACACGCCGCCCACGCACGAAGAAGTCGTCAGCGCCATCCGTCCGATCCTGAACCGGCATTTCAAGCCGGCCCTGGTCGGCCGGATGACGATCGTTCCCTTCTTCCCGCTCAAAACTGACGCGATCAAGCGAATCGTCGTTCTCAAATTGAAGCGCGTGGTCGACCGTCTTTACCAAAGCCACAAGATGGCCCTTGAATTTGACGACGTCGTCGTCGACCAGGTGGCGGCGCGTTGTACCGAGGTCGAAACCGGCGCGCGCAACATCGATCAC
>JACQFV010000026.1 GCA_016199865.1 Candidatus Zixiibacteriota bacterium
CTAGTGCCTCAACAATCATTATTTGCCAGTAACGCGTGACTGGCGCATCTTGCTCCCCGGGGGGGCACATATGGCGCGTCCGGTGCAGGTGTACTTGCGGGCGCTCCGGTCGGCGGAGCGGCGGTTGCTGCAGGCGAAACTCAAAGACAAGAAGTTGTCGGCGCGGATTTACGGGCGGTATCGGGTGATCGCCGAGGCGTCACGCGGACGGCCGGTCTCGGAGATCGCCGACCGGGTCGGCGTGCATCTGACCACGGTTTACGACTGGGTGTACCGTTTCAATCGGACCGGGTTTGCGGGATTTGAAGACGCTCCCAACCCGCAGGGGCGCCCCTCGTCGTTGTCGAGTCGGCAGGTGCGGCGGCTGATCGCCACGGCCCTGGCGCGTCCAGCGGACTTGGGACTGCCCTTCACCCACTGGTCGGTGGCCAAGTTGCGGGACTTCTGTCACCAGAAGAAACTGCTTCCCGCCTTGTCCAATGAATGGGTGCGGCGGCTGTTGCGGCGGGAAGGGATCAGTTTCCAAAGGACCAAGACGTGGAAGGAGTCTCCGGACCCCGATTTCGAGTCAAAAAAAACCGCATTCTGAAGCTCTATGTCAAAGCGCCAACACAGGGCGTCGTTGTCTGTTTTGACGAATTCGGTCCGATGGAAATCAAACCCATGGCCGGGCATAGTTGGGCGAAGACAGCACACCCGCAAAGACTGCGGGCGACCTACCACCGTCGCCAGGGAACGGAACAATTGCTGGCCTTCTACGACGTCCATGACGATTGTCTGGCCGGGACGATCCACAAACGGAAAACCAGTCGCGATCTGTTGGCCGCCTGGCGACGGCTGCGGGCCTGCTACCCGAAAGCGATCCGCATTCACCTCATCCTGGACAACCTCTCCTCGCACTGGCATCCCATCCTGAGAGACTTCGCCCATAGGCACAACATCCGCTTGGTGCCGACGCCCACCTATGCCAGTTGGCTCAACGCCATTGAAGCGCACTTCGGCGCGCTGAAGCGCTTCTGCCTCAACAACTCCGATGACACAGACCACCGGAGCCGACGCCGACGCATCTACCGCTACATGACTTGGCGCAACAAGAAGCAGGCGCACCAGCAGGCGGCATTGAAGTTATTTAGGAGATACTAATTGGAGGGGCACTAGAAGTGTACTTTGAAATCCAGACATCATATGGCGGTGACGAATTCGCATCCCCGAAATCCGTGTATCCAATGTAAACCCTGTTCACGAACTGGGAAGGGCCGACATCGATCGTTATGTGGTTCTTGTCAGGGTCGATTGCGGACGGCACCCATCCGAGTGGAATCCACGAATTGCCGCCGTTAACTGACTTCCAGAGCTTGAGTTGCCAGGCGTTCAACTCGTTCGCATCGAGAGCGTTGTAGTAGGCTGTCCCGGCCTTGTCAATGCCAACGGAAGGATCGCTACCATAAAAGGTAATCCCAGGAGATTTGTCTTTGCCGGACCACGAGGTGCCCGCAGAATTTGAATAATATGTTCCGTGATTAGTGACTGTGTCAATATTGAACCGAGTATTGGCGCCCGCGAGGAGCATCAGACGGTTGTAGGGGTTGATAGCTATCGTCATTTCGCTCTGGCTCACAGTGTCACTTGGCAGAAGACGAGTGTTTGCATATCGGTGTGGAAGCTGGAGAATTGAATCTGGATCGCAAAATTGCGGGGTGGTAACTGAGTCGACATGCTGCCGACTGTACAACCACGCGCAGTAACTTTCGCCAGGGCGCAGTGCAATCACAAGCAATGCGACAGTGAAAATGGGAAGTGGTCGGCTGTGTGCCATCTTCACCCTTCTCTCGCTTAACTCTCAGGGCTGCCCACTTACTGAAGTGAATCGGTCGGTGCGGAGCACTACGCCGCAACTGTCCGAATTACCACACACGAAAAGCTCGGTTCCTGACGGCCAGACGTCATTGAGCGTGAACGCAACCGGCTCCGGGTAAGTGCTGGACCAGTTCGAGCCCTCGAAACGAAACACACCACGACACCCCAGCAGATAAATGACTCCGGAAGTATCGCCCCGCAGGGCTCCATAGTACGAGCCCGAGCCTGCTGGCAGGTCTAGGAGTGTCCAATTGTTATGTTGGAAACGATACAATACGAAGTCATACATGATGCGGTCTTGGTACGTCTCCAAGACCCAAATGGTTTCTTGCGAATCAACCCAGACGCCTGCAAAGTGATTCTCGTATGATGGCACGAATACAAGAGAACTGAAGACCTCGCCCCATCTGGCTCCTGTGCCTACTGGGAATCGGCGCATGAGAACACCCCCATACGTGCCGCCAGCCCCAGCAGCATACACTTCGTAGCCGCTGTCGGACGCTGGTCTGCCCCAAACGTCGTAAATGTCGGGGGGATTCAGCCCCTCAAGCGATGGATTGTCCTCTCTCCGCCACGAGCCATGGGCAAAGGAGAGGATTGTTCCCCTTTGCCCCACTGCATACACATTCTGATCGTCGGGGGCCCAAACGGCCAGCAGCCCTCGGGCCGGAGGGTCAGAGAAGTGTTCATCCCATTGAGTTCCGTTCCCGTGTGCGATAAGGCTGCCGCCAGGGTAGCTCTCTGGTGAGGAAACCCCTACGACCCAGACGCTTGCGGAGGACACCTTGTAGACGTCATGGAACTCAGCGTTTGGTGTCGTATGAACGACGCTCCAGCTGCTGCCGTTGTAGTGCCAGATCACCCCCTGCGGGCCGGAACTGTCCGTTACCGACCCCACGGCGTACACATCGCAGGGTGTCACACCCCAGATCCCGTTGACCGTGACGTGCTTCGCGACGGCCAAGGTGTCGACATGCCAGACGGAATCGCTGTCCGTGTAGCCGCCGTCGCAGGGCCCGGCCACCTTCTTTCCCTGGCAGGCGAGCAGCACGTACGTAGCCAGACCCCCGGCGAGCACCGCCGCCCGCAAAATCCTGTTCTTAATCGGCCTCTTGGCCATCGCCCCTCCGTCGGGCATCACTTCGATACCAGTATCAAGCAACTGCCTTCCGAGCCCGTGTCAAGTAATTTCCGTGTCCCAGATGTCAAAAAGCCACCCCGCCCGACATGACCGTTACCCGCTGCCAGAGGATTTATTCCCACAATTCCCGTGGAAACTATGGCCCCCCCCAGTGGTGTCCGGCGGTCGGGTGGCAAGAGCCAAGTCGTGGGTGAGGTTGTCGGGCTCCGCGGCTTCGCTGGCCACCGTGCAGGGATTACAGAATTCTGTTGCGGAGTCAGCGGCGCGGAAGGCAACATTGACGATAAGTACGACGTCCAAGACGTCAGTGACGCCGCTACAGTTCACATCGGTGCGCTCACGGGGGCAGGCAGAATCGGTGGCGGGTGACGCTCCCCGGAAGGCC
>JACQFV010000022.1 GCA_016199865.1 Candidatus Zixiibacteriota bacterium
AGGCGTACATGCAGAAGTTCCCCGGACGCATCATCCAGGTCACCGGCGGCGGCAGCGGCACCGGCATCGCCGCCTTGATCAACGGCTCCACCGACGTCTGCCAGGCCTCGCGCGCGATGAAGCCGGCGGAGCGGACCAAACTCAAGGAACGGTACTATACGCTCGGCACCGAGATCGTCGTCGCCAAGGACGGGCTCTCGATCTACCTGAATGAGAGCAATCCGGTCGAGCAATTGACACAGGCGCAAGTGCGAGCGATCTACACGGGCGATGTCACCAACTGGAAGGACGTGGGCGGACCCGACGCGCAAATTGTACTCTACGGTCGCGAGAACAACTCGGGCACCTACGTCTTCTTCAAGGACAATGTCCTGAAGGGCGATGACTTCTCGCCGGCCACGGCCACGCTTCCGGGCACGGCCAGCGTCGTGAGTGCAGTGTCGAAAGACCCCAATGGTATCGGGTACGGGGGCGCCGCCTACGCCAGGGGCGTGAAGTTCTGCAAAGTGGCTGTCGCGACAGGACAACCGGCTTATGCACCGGGTCTGGAAACCGTCGAAAGCGGCCAATACCCCTTGTCGCGCGACCTGTATTGGTACACGCGCACCAAACCCGACGGCGACATCAAGACTCTGGTCGATTGGGTCCTCTCGCCGGAAGGGCAAGCGATCGCCACGGCGGCCGGGTACTTCCCGATCAAGAGCGCCGTGGCTCAGAGCAAGTAATTGTCCGGCGCGGGGCTGGTCACTCTATCAGCATGCTCTCAAGCGGAATTCCGTTGACTCCTTCGACGGAATTCCTTGCTTTCCCGCCGCGGGTTTTGGATTCCCGCTTGTTTCCCTGCGCCCATAGCTCAGTCGGTAGAGCAGCTGACTCTTAATCAGCGGGTCCAAGGTTCGAGTCCTTGTGGGCGCATGATTGCTCTGGGCCGCCTCGTACGAATGTGTGGAAGCACTGGCCGCCGGGCTTGACAGGCACGGCTGGGGACCGTATCTGTGACGACGGATCCCCGAGGGAACCCAATGGACGAGCAAGCGCCGCCTGCCCCCAGTCTGGGCCGCCAGATTCTCAAATCGATCCGACGAACGTTTGTCTCGGGTGTCTTGGTGACCGTCCCAGTTATTGTCACGCTTTTTGTTCTGAATTTTCTCTTCCAGGAAATCGACGGCATCCTGTCGCCTTTGTTCAAGCGGTTCCTTGGTTATTCCGTGCCGGGGATGGGGCTGGTTGCCACGGTGCTGGTTGTACTCATCGTCGGTCTCCTGGTGCGCAACGTCGTCGGCTCGCGCCTGTTTGGATTCGGCGAACTGCTCTTCGTCCGCACGCCTCTGGTGCGCACCGTGTACTCGGCGGCCAAGCAACTTCTGGAGACGGTCGCCCATCCCTCGCGCCGGGAATTCTCGCGCCCGGTGATGATCGAATACCCGAGGGCGGGCATGTATAGTCTGGGCTTCGCCTCCTCGCGCGTGCGGGTCCGGGAAGGTGAATCAACCGAGGAATTGATCGCGGTCTTCGTGCCGGCGACGCCGGCGCCGATCACCGGCTACGTGGTCCTGGTTCCGGCGAAGGACATCCGTGAATTGACGATCTCCGCCGAAGAGGCAATCAAGTACATTGTCTCCGGCGGCTTTGCCAGTCCGCCGGAAATGACGAAGACGGCAACATTGACAGGGACATAAAGCGATGCGGCTGGCGGCGATGTTGGATCCGGCACTGGTCGCAACCGACCTGAAAGCCGAATCGAAATCCGGCTCAATTTCCGAATTGATGGACCTGGTCGTGCGCAAGATTCCCGGCGTGGACCGGGCCGGGGTTTTGAGCTCGGTCGCCGAACGGGAGGAGATTGAAAACACCTCGTTTGGCCGCGGCTTTGCGTTTCCGCACGCGCGCACCGATCTGGTCACGGACATGTTTGTCGCATTGGGCATTTCCCGAAGGGGAATACCCTCGCCGACACCCGACGGCCGGCCGTTGCAGGTCGTCTGCCTCCTCCTGACACCGCGCAATATCGCCCAACTCTACCTGCAGACGCTCTCGGGATTGGCGGCGCTGGCCCGCGAGGAGAGCAATCTGCCGAAACTCCTGGCCGCGGCGACACCCGAGCAACTGGTCCGCGTCATCTGGGAGACGGGGCTGACCATCCGTCGGGTCCTCACCGTCCGCGACCTCATGCACCGCGACGTCGTGACCGTCAGGCCGGAGGACACACTCAAGGTCGTGGCCAACAAACTCTATCGGTACAAAGTGTCGGGGATGCCGGTGGTCGATTCCGAGGGACGGCCGGTCGGCATGATTTCCGAGCGACACCTGATCAAGGCGGCGCTGCCGAATCCCGAATCGGTCATCAAAACCCCGGCGTCGGGGCCCGTCGCCGAGCCCTTCGACGAACTGTTGCGCCACGAGGAAGAAATCCGCGTGCGCGACATCATGACCACCAATCTCCACATTGCCACCGAAGACACGCCGATCGTCGAGGTCGCGGCTCAGATGCTGTCGCGCAACATCCGGCGCATCCCGGTCGTCGAGAACGGAAAACTGGTCGGTTTGATTCTGAGGCGGGATATTGTCAGTAAGGTGATCCGGGGGTAGCCCCGCTCACTTGGTGAAGATCATCTTGAGCGAGATCAGAAGCAGCGCCACACCGAACACCTTCTCCAACACGGCATTGGACAGACCCACGGCGAACCGGGCGCCGACCAGAGCGCCCAGGAAAAACCCGGCGCAGATCAGACCGGCAATCCGCAGATCGACGTACCCCTGCTTGTAGTACGCCCAAGCGGCCAACAGGCCGACAGGAGGCACCAGCATCGCCAGAGTTGTGCCCTGCGCGCGATGCAACGACAGTCCAAAGAGAAAGACCAGTGCGGGTACGATAATCACCCCGCCGCCGATGCCGATCAGACCGCTGATGATCCCGGCGGCAAATCCCAACACCGCCAGCGCCACATCCCTCATCGTGTACCGCCCTCCTGTGAGAAGATGGGTGACGTCACCGCCGGATGATCACGGCCCGACGGGCGTCGCCGCCCCGACCAGACAATCCCGCCGATGAGTATGGTCAAGCAGGTCAAAGACAGCCACACCGACTGGCTGAACACGGCATTGTGAAAATCGAATGCGATCCGGTGCGAACCGGCGGCAATCGGCACGGCGCGAAAGGTGTAATCGGCGCGATAGATTGGCAGGGACTGGCCCGATTCATCGGTCGCACGCCAGGCGGGATAGTAGTTTTCCGAGAGCCATAAGATCCCGTCGCGCTCGGCCTTGCATTCCACCGTGAAGTGATCGACGTCCCAATCGATCACGTGCGCCGGAGTGAAGTCGATCGGGGCGGCATCGGCCGGAGCCGGGGCGAGATTCGGCAACGGCTGATCCAGAATCAAACGGCTGCGGTAGGCGAAATCGGCGCTACGAATCCGCGCCAGCGTTGCCGCCGAGTCGGTGTTGACTTCGTATTGGTAGAACACCGCCGCCCGCGGCAGGGCGGCGTCGTTGCGTACGAGGTACAGACCCCCGCTCTGCCCCACAGGAGTAAATCCCGGCTGGGATACGGGTTGCGGTGACAGCAGGAACACCGCATTGAGCAGGTTGAGCACGGCGGGGTTGGTCAGGGCCGGTGTCGGCTCATGACGGCCGACGAAGTTGTCATGCAGGAGAAGGTGGTTGCCGTGCATCGCCGTCGGGGAGAGCTCCTCGATTCCGTGCAGGGCGAGATAATTGTCATTGAGCGTCTTCGGCAGATTCAAAACGCGATACGGCTCCTTGGGGGCGTTCTGCCGGATCAAAGCCAGAATCGGCCGCTCGGCATAATATGGTTTCGGGTCGACGGTCTCGACATATCGCCCATCGAACTGCCACAGGGGCAGAATCGCCAAAAGCGCCAGCCCACCCGCGACACCGGTTGAGCCAACCATGCCCTTGCGTCGCGCGCGAAATAGCCCGACCAGACCCCACAGCACTACCGCGCCGAAGAGAAAACCCGCGCGCACATGTCCGGCATTCGCGGCCGCGGCCAGGACCTTGTCCGCGGTCAGGACATTGCCGACCAGAGACGCCCAACCCGCCAGAAGCGAACTGCCCGTCACCAATCCGATGAGCGCGATGATCGAATACGCCGACGCGATGATCGTCAGAACCCGCAAGGGCTCGGTCGCGCGTTTCAGTACCTGCGCCCCGGCGCTCTTGGCTTCCGCGAGGACGTCGATGGCGCGCGTCGCCATCACGATCCACGAGAAGGCGAAGAGAAAACAGATCATCGACGGCGCCCGAAATTTCTTGACCATCGGCACAAATTCATAGAACAGCCGAAATACCGGCGTTGAGTCCCCCAGGGCGTTGAGCAGGACAAACACCGATAGGCCGGCGAAAAACCAGATCGACGGCGCCCCGGCCACGATCAACGCCACGACCGCCAGCGCGACGGCCATCACGCCCACCGCTTCGGAATTGAGTTTGAAGTAGTTCTGGCCCCAATAAGTCTGCGGTCCGCCGCCCAGATCGGCGCCGGGGAATTCGGGATTGACCTCCGAGAGCAGTTCCTCCGAGTGCATCGCCCAGGAACTCGACCACTCCAAGCCGTGCCCTTCGCTGTGCTGCAGGCGTTGGGAGTATTTGGCGAGGTACTGGTAGGGCGCCATCCATTGAATGGATGAAGCCCCCATCGCTAGTGCGACCGCGGTGGCAAAAAACAGAATCGGCGCGGCGATCTTGCGCAGCGCCAATCGATATTGGTCCCACAAGAGGAACAAGAAA
>JACQFV010000085.1 GCA_016199865.1 Candidatus Zixiibacteriota bacterium
CTTCACCATCTTCCTCATGAATGGCTCCTCCTTTCCGGGGTTCCTTGAACTCTACTCAAGTCCAAGAAACCACACGAGTTGGAGCCGTTCAACTGTCCATCGCCTAAAGGCGATTTCAACTAAGAATGGGATACCGCCAACAATGCCACGTGAATTTGTCAGAGCCCTTCTGGTTGTTGATCGCCAGCTCTAGGAACGCGTAACCCGGGCCGGTAAATCGCTGGCAACTCTCGTAATCCGATCGCTTTCTGACTCTGAAAACGTAAAGAGATGTCTGTCCGATCAGTACTGCTGCTGCATCAGCCCATTCTGGTCTCTCCTGGGGCTCCTGCAATGGCTGGGACAGTTCAGTTGCTGACCCTGCACCAGTCGTACTGTTATCCGTCTCAATAACCTCTTTCGTCCGGTTACTGTGGTCCTCTTTCTTGAGCAGCCATGCCATCCCCACTACGATGATCGCAGCCCATATTACGCCCGTAACAATTCGCAGCCCACCCGACGCGGGTCTGGAACTCACGGCAACCTCACGTCACGCGTTCCGATTTGTGGCAATGCATCTGCGAGGCGAATTGTCATCATGATCCCATGAACCCAGGGTTTGCGACTTGGGCTATACCAGGCGGCCAGATGTTAGCCCAGGGCGTGAGCCCTGGGACACAAGGTCGACTCGTTCTTTCACGCCGAATCCGATACGTCGACGTGCCGGGACCGGCGGTACCATCAAACGTCGAATGGCTTCAAACACGTTTTTGAACTGTGAATCATACTTTTTCTCCAAGGCATCCAGTTTTCCCGCCAGTTCCGCGTGGGATGCGAGCACCTGCCGAAGCCGGATAAATGCGCGCACGACTTGGACGCTCGCTTGGATTGCCCTCTTGGAATTGAGCACATTCGCGAGCATCACAACGCCATGTTCCGTGAAGGCGTTGGGCAGGGCGGGTGAGTACTTCAGGCGCGTAAGGTGGTCACAATTTGTGACCACATCCCTCTTCTCAGCGACATTTAGGCGAAACATGAAATCGCTCGGGAACCGCTCCGAATTTCGTTTGACCGCCTGGTTGAGGGCCTTGGTCGGGACGCCGTAGAGTTCGGCTAGGTCGCTGTCCAGCATAACCTTTTGGCCGCGGATCAGAAGAATCGAGCGCTCAATTCGCTCCGCAGGGATTAACAGGTCCGTCTTACCCACCTATGACCCTCGCGCACCGAACCAGCACGGGCGCGTTCAATACGTCCCTACGACACGTCGCATGATGCGTCGAATTGCTCACGGCCGTTTGATCCTTTGTTTCCATTCGTCCAAGGTGTCGGTGACCGGGCCGCCTTTTTCGAAGCGGTAATACTTCACGATGTTCCATACGTCGTCGTCGGTCAACAGGCGACTGTGCTGTTTGGCGGCGGTGAAGATTTCATCGACCAGTTTCTTCTCCGGTTCGATGCCGTTTTCGTTCAACCAATAGACGATGTTGGAGACGCCGGACATGAAGCCGATTTCGATCTTCTGTTTCATGCCGAATGTCCCCGCCGGAACACCGGAATAAACCCGGTCGGCCAGCCAGTCTTGGCCCTTGTTCTTGGCTTTGATGATCGCGGCGGCATGGACACCGGTGGCGGTGCGGAAAGCATCGCGTCCGAAGACCGGGTAGTTGTGCCAGAGCGGGACTTCGCAAATGTCCGAGACCATCCGCGTGTATTCGGCCAGACGGGTCAAATCGCGGTCGGTCAGACCGTCCAGTTTCATGTTCACGAGTAGCAAGTCCATTGGCGTGTTGCCGACCCGTTCGCCGATGCCCAGTCCGGTGGCGTGCACACGGTCGGCGCCCGCCTTCATTGCCGCCAAGGCATTGATGATCGAGAGGCCGCGGTCGGAATGGCCATGCCAGTCGATCTTGACATCTTCGCCGGTGTCGGCTACAACTTGCCGCACGAACGCGACGAGATTGCGCACGCCATAGGGCATGGCATGCCCGGTCGTGTCGGCGATGCAGATACGTTTGGCGCCCGCTTCGATCGCGGCGGTGTAGAGCCGTCGGATGTCCTCGGGACGGGAACGGGTCGTGTCTTCGGTGACATACATCACCGGCAGGCCGTTCTCCACGGCGTACTGGATCGCCTCCACGGACAACTTCAAGATGTGATCGATCGTCCAATCTTCGGCGTACTGGCGGATCGGCGAGGAGCCAATGAACGCGGCGGCTTCAATCGGCAGGCCGGTCGCCTGCACGATTTCGATCAGGGGCGTGATGTCGGCTTTGACCGTGCGCACGGCGGCATTGGGGAACAGTCCGAGTTTTTCATCGCGGATGACCATTGCCATACGGGTCATGTCGGCGCGGGCACGCGGCCCGGCGCCGGGTAAACCGAGATTGACGGCGTCGATTCCGAGCGCCGCCATCAGTCGCAACAGTTCGATTTTCTTTTCGACCGGAGGGTCGGTCACCGAGGGATTCTGCAACCCGTCGCGTAATGTCTCATCGTCCAACTCGACGCGCTTATGCGACAGGGCAATCTCGCCCTGGTGTGTGTTCCAGTCGTAGATCAGGTCTTCTTCTTTAGGCGTCGCCATTGTCTTTGCTCCTGTGCCGAATATAGGCGCGATGAAGGCAGAGGGTCAATGGGGTGATCGGATGTGTACCACGGCCCTTCCGAGCCGTGCCGGAGCCCGCGCGGGCCGCATTACTCCGCGGTCTGTCATGCTGAATCCTTCCCCGCCCCAGGCGGGGAAGGGTGAAGCATCTCCATGGGAAGCCGGGGCACAGGGGCCGCCTATAGAGATTCTTCATCCCACGTCGCCTGGCGACGAGGGATTCAGAATGACAGTTTGTGGTGATGGGTGGAAAGTTGACGCGAATTGAACCCAAAACGAACATGAGAATGGCGATTCAACTGTGTTTGATCAGATCGCGGGCGATGACGAGACGTTGGATTTCGGAGGTGCCTTCGTAGAGTTCGGTGACACGGGCTTCGCGGTACAGCCGCTCGACCTCGTAATCGCGCAGGTAACCGTAGCCCCCCAGGACTTGGATGGCGCGGTGCGTGACATACGTGGCCATCTCGGAGGCGACCAGCTTGGCCGTCGCGGCATGCGTGGCGTAGTCGAGCCCTTTATCTTTGCGCCAAGAGGCCTCATAGACCAGGAGGCGCGACGCCGCCAGACGGCAGTGCATGTTGGCCAGATGCGCCTGAATCATCTGAAACGAACTGATCGGCTGGCCGAATTGTTTGCGTTCCTTCGAGTATTTCAGCGCCAGATACAATGCCCGTCCCGCCAGCCCCAGCGAATGCGCGCCGACGGAAATGCGTCCGGAGTTGAGCGACTCCATCGCGACCTTGAATCCTTCGCCGACTTTGCCGAGAATGTTCGTCTTGGGAAGGCGCAGATCCTGGAATATCAATTCGGTCGTCGGGGAAGCGTGCAGGCCCAGTTTCTCTTCGATGTGGCCGACGGAGAATCCGGGTGTGTCCTTGTGTACGATGAAGGCCGTGATGCCGCGCCAGCCCTGACTCTTGTCGGTCTTGGCCATGACGATGATGTAATCGGCAAAGGCGCCATTGGTGACGAAGATCTTGTTGCCGTTCAGAACGAAATGGTCACCGTCCGGGACTGCCGTGGCTTCGATGGCGGCGGCATCGGAACCGGCATTCGGCTCCGACAGCGAAAAGGAACCGAACTTTTCACCGGAGCAAATTGGAGGGAGGTAGAATCGTTTCTGTTCTTCGGTGCCGAAACATAGAAGCGGATGGGCGAAGAGCGAATTGTGCGCGCCCACGATCGTGCAGTGCGAGGCGCAGCCGTGGCCCAGTTCCTCCAGAACAATCGTGTAGGAGAGCGTATCCAGTCCGGCGCCGCCGTATTGCTCGGGCACAGTGATGCCGAGGAATCCGGCTTCACCCATCTCGCGCACCAACGCGAAGTCGATCTGACCGGTGCGGTCGAATTCGCCGGCGCGCGGGACCAGTTTTTTTTCGGCGAATTCGCGGGCGACCTGCCGGATCGCTTCATGCTCTTCGGAGAGGGAGAAGTCCATGGGGGGATGCCCTGGTCGCGGCAGTCGAGGCAAGTGGCTAAAGCCCCTTGTTCTCTCATGCCTGCTGCTCGCGCAAAATCACTTCCCTTTGAACTGAGCCGGGCGTTTCTCCAGAAAGGCGGTGCACCCTTCGGTCTTGTCGTCGCTGGCGCAGACCACTCCGAACTGGGTGGCTTCGTACTCCAGCCCGGTCCTCAGATCGACGTCGAGTCCGAAGTTGATGCACCGTTTGGCGGTTGCGATCGCCACCGGGCCTTTGGCGGCGATCTTGGTGGCCATCTCCTTTGCCTTGTTCAAAAGATCGGCGGCGGGATAGACTTCCTCCACCAGCCCGATACGGTGCGCCTCGGTGGCATTGATCATATCGCCGGTGAGAATCAATTGCTTCGCCTTACCCTTGCCGACCAGACGCGGCAGACGTTGGCTGCCGCCGTAGCCGGGAATTATGCCCAAGTTCACTTCCGGCTGGCCCAAACGGGCGTTGTCCGCGGCCAGACGGATATCGCAGGCCATGGCGATCTCGCAGCCGCCGCCCAGGGCGAAGCCGTTGATCGCCGCGATGACGATCAGACGGGAGGATTCGATGCGATTCAACAGCGCCTGGCCCTTGAGCGACTTCTGGATTCCCCCGGGGACATCGCAAACTTTCAACTCGTTAATGTCGGCGCCGGCCACAAAGGCCTTTTCGCCGGAACCGGTGAGGATCACCACCCGGATCCGGGCGTCGTTCTCCAGCGCGGCGAATGCGGCCTCAAGTTCGGTCACCGTGGGGTCGTTCAGAGCGTTGAGCACCGTGGGGCGGTTGATCGTCACGGTCGCCACCGGGGCGGTGGCGTCGACAATGATGTTCTGGTAGTCAGCCATGCAATAGTGTCCTGTTATTCATTTCGTGAGAGGCCCATGCTCCTTGCCAGTCAGTTATCCAACGGATTCCGTCACGCCTTTTCCGGGTACTCGTAGACGCCGCGTCCCGCCTTCTTGCCATTGTATCCCGCCTGCACGAGACGGCGCAGTAAAGGCGGCGCGGCATACCGTGAATCCTTGAATTCCGCGAACATGATGTCCGCGATGTAGAGCGTCGTATCCAAGCCGACGAAATCCAGAAGCGTCAGTGGCCCCATCGGATGGCCGCATCCCAGGACCATCCCAGCATCGATGTCCTCCCGACTGGCCACTCCGGTTTCCAGCGCACGGACCGCATCGAGAAGATAGGGGACCAAGAGGAGGTTGACGATAAATCCGGGCGTGTCCTTCGCCGTGACCGTGGTCTTGCCCAGTGATTCGGCGAAGGCGCGGACGGTTCTGCAAGTGTCCTCGGAGGTGTCGATCGAGCGGACGATCTCGACCAGCTTCATGATCGGCACGGGATTGAAGAAGTGCAGGCCGCAGAAGCGGTCGCGGCGTTTGGTGACCGATGCCATGTCGCCAATCGGGATCGAGGAGGTGTTCGACGCAAAGATCGTCTGCGGGCCGCACACGCCGTCCAGTTCACGGTAAATCTTGGTTTTCTCGCCGAAATTCTCGATCACCCAGATTCGTGGTTCCTTTGATGCGCTTCAGAGCTGAGTCTCGGTCGGCACCGGTCATTTTTTGTTTTTCGACGAATTTTCCCAGCGACCCCTCAATCCGCTTGTAGCCGCGTTCAAAGAGGTCCATCGTGACTTCACGTACCGTAACTTCATAACCGGTCTGGGCCGCCACCTGGGCGATTCCCGAACCCATCAGACCGCATCCCACGACACCAACTTTACGAACGGCCATTCGCTATGCTCCCTTGCTTCCTCGGTCCATGCCGATTCTCATTCTGTCGCTTCCAGACTCCGATCCCTTGGTCGACCCCCAAGCCACGAAAGATATCAAAAAGTCGGCGCCGATTCGACCCCTGTCCGCCGGCTTCGCGGATTTTGACAGAACGGTCAAACGAACGAATCACGAGGGCTCGGTTGGCGGCGTGGTCTCGGCCGCAACGTCCCCCTCTTCCATGAAGAGTTTGTCTCGTCCGGGGTCGTGGTCGAACAGATCGGCGTACCGTCCCCAGTCGACGATCGTGCGAAACGTGCGGTCGATGTCCTCATAGGGCAAATGCAGGGCCAGGGCGCTCTGGACGACGTCAACGTCCAACTCCAGTTTGTCGGAACGGCGGATCTGGTTGACGACGTCGCTGAACATGCGCAACTGGCCAACCTGTGCCCGAAAGATGCGTTTGCGTTCGGGGATGCTGCCGGCCAGGAACCGTCGGCCCAGGTCGGTGAGCATCACCTCCTGACGGGGCGTGTCGGCCAGTTCGAGGAGTTCCACGGCTTTCACCACGTTGAGGATGGTGCCGAAATCGCGCCCCAAGTCTTCCACAAGCTCAAAGACATTCTCGCGTCCGCCGCGATCATCGAGAACTTCCAGAAGACCGATGATCTCGCCGGAGGCCGCGGCCGGGAGGGGTTCCCAAGCGTGCGGCCGTTCCACGGGCGTGACGCCAGGGTAAACCGGGGGTTCATCGGGCATTTCGGTCTCGGTGATCACGGCGTGGATCTGGTCGACGAGCCGCTGAAAGGCGGGCAGACGGTAGTCGCGCGGATAGGGGAGGTGATTCTCGATAATCGTGCGCACCCGCCCCGGGCGCGCCGCCATGACGACAATGCGCGTCGCCATGAACACCACTTCTTTGACGTCATGGCTGACGATGAAAATGGTCCGGGTGCCGGCGTCCTTGTCACTCCAGAAACGCACCACCTCGCCGCGCAGGTTTTCTGCCGTCAAGGCATCAACCTGGCTGAAGGGTTCATCCATGCAGAGGATTTCCGGCTGCACGGCCAGCGCCCTGGCGATGCCGACCCGTTGTTTCATGCCACCGGAGAGTTCGCGCGGATAGGCCTCTTCGAATCCAGTCAGGCCGACCAGATGGATCACCTTCTCGGCGGTCTGTCCATCCCGCGCGCGCGCGTGCAAGGGCTCGATGATGTTCTCCCGCACGGTCAGCCAGGGGTAGAGGGCGAAACTCTGGAAGACCATGGCGACACCGGGATTGAGGCCGCGCAAGGGCTGCCCCCGGTAGATGACCTCACCGGCGTCGGGCTGCAGCAACCCCGCCAGAATCCGCATCAGGGTCGACTTGCCGCACCCCGACGGGCCCAATACCGCGAGGATTTCATCGGAGCGGATCTCCAGCGAGACGTCTTCCAAGACGGTGACGGCGCCGCCGCTGGGTGAGGGGAAATTCTTGTGTATGCCGCGCAGATCGCAGAGTGTCGGGTTGGTGGCGTCCGTCACGAGGTCCCCTAATGGCTCAAGGAATAGCGGCCTTCGGCCAGATGATACAGTCGTTTCCAGAACAGACGGTTGATGGCTACAACCAAGAGCGCCATCACCAAGACGGCGGCGGCCAACACCGCGAAATCCCCCCGCTCGGCGGCCGTGCTCACCAGCGCCCCCAGTCCGTTGGCGGTGCGCACCGATCCGCCGACGTGAATATACTCAGAAACAATGCTGGCATTCCAGGCGCCGCCGGCGGCCGTCACCCAACCGGTCACCAGATGCGGAAAGACCCCCGGCAATAGCACATACCGCCACCGCTGGTAGGTTGAAAACCGATAGATGCTGGCGGCTTCACGGAATTCGTGCGGGATCGCCATCGCTCCGGCAATGACATTGAACAAAATGTACCACTGGGTCCCCAGCATCATCAGCGCGATCGAGCCGATTCCCAGCGGCACCGCCAGTTGCGCCAGAATCAGAAGAACCAAAGGAAAGAGCATGGGGGCCGGAAACGAGGCCGCGACCTGTACGATTGGTTGCAGCACGGACGCGGCGCGGGGACTGGTACCGATGTAAACCCCGGCCGGGATGGTCCACAATGAACCCAACAGCACAGCGGCCGTCGTGCGCGCAAAGGTGAGCCCGGCCGCGCCGAAAACCCGCGCCCAAGCGCCGCCATCGAGTTGCGACAATAGAGTGATCAGGTTGAGCGTGCCCCAGGCGCCGCCCGCTCCCAGAAGAATCAGAATGATCAAGAACCCGAGCCCGCTACGGCGATCGGGCCCGGCAACGCTCACCGACGCCGTCGACAGAGATCCCTGATCCATGGGGGCCGGGCCGGGCATCCAGCCGCGTACACGGGCGGTAATTTCCCGCGCCCACAGGTACAGCCGGGTCCGCCGGAACAAGTCGAGGGCCCACGACCGCGAGACCGTGGCGCCGCCCACGTCCTCGAATTTGAATCGCTCGGACCACGCGACCAAAGGCCGCCAGAACAATTGGTCGAGAACGACAATCATCAACACCATCGCCAGTACCGCTGCGGTCATCGCGGACTTGTTTTGCTGGTCGATGGCGGCGCTCATGTATGCCCCGACGCCGGGTAGACGGAAATCATGAGTGCCCAAACGAAAGGCCTCGTTGATCGTGAGGAAAAACCAGCCGCCGGCCATGCTCATCATCCCATTCCACACCAGGCCGACCGTCGTATACGGAAATTCGATTTTCGTAAACCGCCGCCACCAGCCGAAGCGATAAATCTGCCCCGCCTCCAACAGGTCCGGCGGGATCGAACGCAACGAGTGGTAGAAACTGAAGGTCATGTTCCAGACCTGGCCCGTGAAGATCATCAGGATCGCCGCCAGTTCGAGCCCGGCGTTGGTGTGGGGGAACAGGGCCGCCAGAGCCAGAACGAGCCCCGGCATAAATCCCAGGACGGGGATGCTCTGCAGAATGTCCAGTAGGGGAATCAGAATCCGGTCCGCCAACCGGACACGGGCCGCAACATAGCCATAGACACAGGTGAAGACAAACGACAAAGAGAAGGCCGCCAGCCCGCGGCAGAGCGAGAAAAAGGTGTACAGCGGCAACGCCCGCAGCGACAGGTCGATCATGACGACGGAACCGGCCGGCGAGCGCCATTCGTGCGCCAGCCGCGACAGGCCGTAGACGGCCATTCCCAGAAATAGAAAGACGAACGCGTCCCCCCAGCCCACGCGGCGGGGGATGACGCGCGTCAACGCCATGTGGGCCAGATGGAGCGGTTTCCATTCGGCCGCAGCGAATGTTCCGGCGTTTGATCGGATGTTCATCACGGGCGGCCGCGCATACTTTCTGTCCGTCTGCGGCTATTTTTTCTTCTTGGAACGGGTGTCGACGGGAGCGTCGCGCCGGATTTCGATGGGGGAGCGAAAGGCCTGTGGGCCGCCATAAATTCCGATGTCCGAGCGAGTACCGTCGGGGTCGGTTAATTCGGTACTGCCGTTGTCGATCAGGGGCGATCCCGGCAGCGGCGAGAACGTGAGCGTGTCCCACAACGGGTCGGCATGCACGTTTCCGTTCTCATCGGTGTAGTCGGGCATGTCGCGCCAGTCGGCCTCGACGTTATCCCACATAACGTTGTTCGACATGGGAAAGTAAATCGGATTGCCGTAGTTCCAGACGCCTACTTTCGGGCAGACCCACTGATCGCGCCAACCGTTGCGGACGATGACGTTGTTGGCCAGCCGTCCGTGGACCTCCGGTCCCCAGAGTCCGAAGCCGCAGTTGCCGTTCTGGTAGATGATGTTGTTGGTGCAGTCCATGTAGGACGTGCCGGTGGCGATGATGCCCCAGCCGACGAGGTTGAACACCACGTTGTTGCGGCAGACCACCCGTGTGGCGCCGAACGAACCGATTCCCTTCCAGAATCCGGAGACGCGGTTGCGCAGGACGGTCGCCGTGGCATCCCAGGTGATGCCGACCCCGGCGCCGCGCCCCTTGACGATCTCATTGTCGGCGATGGTGGCCTGGGCCCCCCGGTAGAGGGCGACGCCATCCCAGGTGTTGTTGGTGATCCGATTGTTGAGGATTTGCAATTCGGCGCCCTCACGGCCCATGACGCCGCCGATCCCGACGATCAGCGACTCCGGGTACTGCGTGTTGTCGCGGATCCAGCAGTCTTCGACCGTCAGTCGGCAATGGCGGGCCACAATGCCGGCGTCGGTGGCCAGACCGGAGGTGTCGCGTACGCCGCCTGAGATCGCCAGATGAGTGATGCCCGCTTCGGAGCAGTTGTCGAAGAAAACGCCGTACCCGGCTTTGGTGACCAGAATGGTCTCGCCGGTTCCCGCGCCGACAATCCAGAGCGATTTGTCATGGACACGAAAGCCGTAGGAGGCCTGATGCGGTGTCTTGTGCTCCTGGCAATTTCCACAGAGTGTGTCGATGAACTTGGTTGGTTTGGCTTCGAATGTTCCCGCGGACAGTCGCAACGTGTCGCCCGAACGCGCGGCATCGATGGCGGTTTGGAGGTCGCCGGTGACACCCCGTGATTTGGCGGAGAGGTTGCCGGGATGAATACAGGCCAAGCCGATGGCCACCAGCACACAGATCAGTCGCATGTAGGTCATTGTTGCGGCCTCGATTCCGATTTGTGACTACGCGCCAAACTTGGCCAGTTTCTGCGCATGGGCCAGAGCCAACGGCAACAAATGCCGCATAGGAAATCGGCCCAGTCCGCCCATCTGAGCGGCGCGCTCGCCGAACGTCTTGGACCCATCCGGGCGCACGGTGCCGGGTGCAAACAGCAATGCCGGTACCGGGTGCCATGAATGCGATTTCAGAGCTGCCGGTGTCGAATGATCGCCGGTGATCACCATGACGTCGGGCCTGGCCTTCATCAAGACGGGCAATTGGCCGTCGACTTCCTCGATCACGGCGACCTTGCGGTCGTAATCGCCGTCTTCGCCCGCTTTGTCCGTGTACTTGACGTGGAGAAACAAGTAGTCGAACTGCGCCGGTGCGGCGGCGGCAGCGGACACAGTCGACGCAATGTCCGTCGGCGGGTCGAAGATCGTCATGCCCACCAGCCGGGCGATGCCGCGATACATCGGGTAAGTGGCGATCGCCGCCGGTGTCAGCGCGAAGCGATCGCTGAGTTTGGGAATCGGCGGTTTCTTGTCGATGCCACGCAGGAGGATGCCATTGACCTTCGGCTCGTCCTGGAGGATGCGTTCGGCTTGGGCGACGAAGTGATTCAAACATTCGGCGGCGCCGGCTGACGCGCTATCCAGCCCCTTGGCAGTAAGTGGCGCCACACTGGTCGCCTGCGGGTCAGTATCCGTAACCCGTCCCCCCAAATTGGGTCCGCGCAGGACAACGAGGCCGCGATGTTCCGAGACGCTCCGCACGATGACCTCAACCGGTCTGTCGGCGCGAAGATTGGCATTCAATTTGGCGACGACACGACGGTTTTCATCGTCACTGATGCGCCCGGCGCGACGGTCGGTGATCTGACGCCGCGCATCGAGCGTGCAGAAATTAAAGCGCCCCGCGACGTCATCATCCGTCAGGGGAAAATCGATCCCCAGCGCCTCCAGGACGCCGCGGCCGATCTCGTGCTCGCGCGGGTCATATCCAAACAGACCCAGATGGCCTGGTCCCGATCCCGGCGTGATGCCCGGCTCAACCGGATCGAAGAGCCCGGTGCAGGCCTGCGGCAGCAACGCGTCGATGTTGGGTTTGCGCGCCGCTTCCAATGGTGTTTGAGCGCGCGAACCGAATGGCAGGTCCCCCAGACCGTCGAGAACCAGAAAGATGATGCGGCGGTCATTCTTGATCGCGAGCCGTTCGGCCAAGGGTGCCATCATAGATTGGTCTCCGCCACGGTGCGGCGCCGGATCATAGCCGGATTCGGCATGGTGTGCCAGCGGAAATTCCCCTATGTTCCGTTGCTCGGCCGCTCCTGCACCGATAAATGGCTACTCTGACACTTCCGGCTGCCCGACCTCTTTATCAAAGGTTGCAGCGCTGGTTTGCAAGTCACGCCCGACCACTACCCTGGCGCGGTGAGAAGGACCCATACCGCGTCTGGGTGTCGGAGATCATGCTGGTCCAAACGACCGTGGCGGTCGGGATCAAGCGTTACCCACGGTTCCTGCGGTGCTTTCCCACCCTTTCCTCTCTGGCACGAGCGTCGAAGGATGCGGTTCTCAAAGAATGGGAGGGGTTGGGATATTACCACCGCGCCCGTCACCTGCACGAGGCAGCGCGAATCATCCGGGATCGGCATCACGGCGCCTTTCCTTCGAGTTATTCGGACATTCGCGCCCTTCCCGGCATTGGTGACTACGCCGCCGCCGCAATCGTCAATTTCTGTTTCGAGGGAAATGTGCCTCCGATTGACACGAACGTAGCCCGTGTCGGCGCGCGCTTGTTTGGTATCGCGGGCGACGTACGCTCCGGCGGCGTGCGGCGGGAGGTGCGCCACCGCCTCCATGGCTTGATGTCCGTCGGGCGGGGCGCCGTGTGGACAGACGCACTGATCGAGTTGGGGGCGCTCGTGTGCGCGCCGCGACACCCCCTCTGCCCCTCCTGCCCATTACGCTCCGACTGCCGCGCCTACCGACAGGGGGCCGTTGAACGGTTCGGTCTGCCGCCTGCCAGACCGCCACAGCGCCGCGAGGTGAACGTTGCCTGCGGGATCATCCGCCGTCGCGACGGTCGCGTTCTCATTGCCCAGCGCCCCGAAGGGGGTCTTCTGCCCGGCTTGTGGGAGTTTCCCGGTGGGAAGCGCCAGGGAAACGAACGGATCAGCGAGACCTGCCGCCGCGAAATTCAGGAGGAGCTGGGGATCAACGTGGAGATGGGGGAGCGTCACATGATTCTACGGCATGCCTACAGCCACATCGGCTGCCAGCAATTCCGATGGGTCCGTGTCGCCGAAATGAGCCGATACGCCTTCCCAGCGGCGAACCGGCATATCATTGCCGAGATCGAACGACCGGAGAACCAACCTTAACGGAACAGGTCCGATGCCTTGACGATGCGCAAGTAGTTGGGGTTCCAAGTCTGCTGTTGAGTCAAATATGGCTCATCGTCGCGGCGGATCTGCTTCGGGTCGACCGTAGACGGGTACTGGTATTGAATCTGGCTGCTCAGGAGCATGGTCCCAAATTCCTGGCCATTGGGCACGACGGCCACCAGAACCAGCCGGGCCGGGTCAAACACGGCGGCGGCGGCTGACTCCACGTCCGACGTTGTCACACTTGCCGCGTCGGCGGCAAATCGGTCGGTGAATCCGGTCGTGTGCAGCCATAGGTCTTTGAGCTGGGCCTGCATGATCTCTTCGGCGCGTTGTTCACCGGGCTGCGACGCCGCGATGGTGGCCCGGCGGGCGGTCTCAAGATCGGCCGCGCCGATCAGATGCTCCCGGGAATGGTTCATTTCGTATCGGAGGATGCGCAGCACATAGGCCGCATTCACCAGTTTGGCTTCGGCGCCCAAGGCGAAGTAGTCGCGCCGACGGGGCGGGCCGCAGGCCAGGGCGCCCGTACGGCAGGCGGTG
>JACQFV010000105.1 GCA_016199865.1 Candidatus Zixiibacteriota bacterium
CGCTTCTCGCTCTATGATGATCTGACCGTTCTCGAGAACCTGCAGTTCTACGCCGGTGTGCAGATGATCCCGCGCCCAGATCGCGCCGGTCGCATCGCGACCATGCTCGGGCTGGCCGGATTGACTGACAGCCGCGTCCAGTTGGCCGGTCAACTCTCCGGTGGCTGGAAGCAACGTTTGGCGCTCGCCTGCGCCCTGGTGCACAACCCGGCGATGGTTTTCCTCGATGAGCCGACCTCCGGCGTCGATCCGGTCTCACGCCGGCGATTCTGGGACATGATCTATCACATCGCCGACGAAGGTACGACTGTCCTGGTCACCACGCATTACATGGACGAAGCCGAGCAGTTCGACCGTCTGGTCTTCATTGACCGGGGACGACTAATCGCCGGCGGCACACCGTCGCAACTGAAGAAGGAGCATTTTCACGCGCGGCTGTGGGAGATCGACTGTGCTCCTCTGGCGGCCGCCGCCGAACTCATGCGCAAACAACCCTTTGCCTTGGATGTATCGATTCCGGGCAACGTGCTCCATATCGTAACCGCGGCCGATTTTCATGATGCTCAAGCACTGGAAACCGCGCTGTCGGGCTCCGGCGCCCAGGTCCGCAGCGTGCGCGAAGCGGTGCCTTCTTTGGAAGACGTCTTCGTCTTCCTCACCGGCATGCCGCCGCAACCCGTTGGAGCCAATTCGTGAACTGGTCACGCCTGTTGGCCATCGCGCAGAAGGAATTCATCCAGATGCGCCGCGATCGCATCACCTTTGCGATCATGCTCGGCATCCCGATTGTGCAGTTGACGATCTTCGGCTTCGCCGTTAATACCGTCGTCGATCACATTCCGTTGGTCGTCTGCGATCAGTCGCAGTCGGGGGCCGGGCGCGAATTGGTGGATCGGCTGGTCAACACGACCTTCTTCGATCTGGCCGGGCGCGCCGAGACCTATGACGCCGCCTCGAAATGGATCGCCCGCGATGACGCCAAAGCCGCGCTCTTGATTCCGCCCGATTTCCCCGAACAGCGCAAGCGCGGCACTGCGCAAGTCGGGATGCTCGTTGATGCCTCCGATCCGCTTTTGGCGCAGGGGGCGATTTCCACCGCGGCACAACTGGGGCAGGTGCTGAACATCGAGATCCTCCAGGGCGAGGTCTTTGGGTCCGCCCCCGTGCGCTGGCCCGTCGACGTGCGCATCCGCGCCCTCTACAATCCCAATCTGGATTCGCCGACCTATATCGTCCCCGGCCTGATCGGCGTGATCCTGACCATGACCATGGTCTTGATCACCGCCGCCGCGATTGTCCGCGAACGGGAGCGCGGCACGCTGGAAAGTCTGATCACCACTCCCGTGACGAAAACCGAACTCATGCTGGGGAAGATATTCCCTTACATCGTCGTCGGATACGTGCAGATGACATTCGTGCTGCTAATCGGCCTGATCGTGTTCGGCGTAAAGGTTCACGGCAGTCTGCTCTTGCTCTATGGCGTCGGCTTCCTCTTCATCGTGGCCAGTCTGGGCGTCGGCATGGTCCTGTCGACCATCGGCAAGAACCAATTGCAGACGATGCAGATGGCCTTCTTCTTCTTTCTGCCGAACATTCTGCTCTCCGGCTTCATGTTTCCGATCGCTTCCATGCCCTGGATCATTCAGAAATTCTCCCATATACTCCCACTCACTTACTTTCTCGTCGTCCTGCGCGGCATCGTGCTCAAAGGCACCGGCTTCGCGGACCTCTGGTCGCACATCTGGCCGCTTCTGATCTTCGCGCCGGCGATTGTCAGTCTGGGGATTCTGAAGTTTTCGAAGAAATTGTCGTAGACGGCCGATGCCTCATGGGACCGGAAGCACGTTGGCTCTGACGTCTTCGAGATTGCCGGGCGTCAATCATCGTTGGTACAGTACCGCATATTGTGGTACTGCTCTGCACAGACTACCGCGGGACGCCTACAGCGGGCTAGCATGGTTGATCCCCGACAAAATGATACCCATGTGAGAGGCGATGCCCGTTGATGGATGTATGAACGGGCTGGATTTTCCAGAGAAAATCGGACTAATTTCGTAGGCGATCCCAGATCGAAAGAATCGGTTCATCATCCATTCAATCCGTCACACAAGGAGAACCCATGTCCCCCAAAGCCAAACCCATTCCCGATGGTTTCCACACCATCACCCCGCACATCGTCGTCAAGGATGCCGCCAAGGCGATTGAGTTCTACCAGAAGGCCTTCGGCGCCAAAGACCAGGGACGGATGTTCGGTCCCGACGGCAAGAGGATCATGCACGCCAAAATTTTGATCGGCAATTCGCTCCTCATGTTGGTCGATGAGTTTCCCGAATGGAAGTGCCTCGGTCCACTCTCGATCGGCGGCACGAGCGTCGGATTGCACCTCTATGTCGAGGACGCCGACTCGGTCTTCCAGCGGGCCATCGCCGCCGGCGCCACGGTCAAGATGCCGATCATGGACGCCTTCTGGGGGGACCGTTACGGCAAACTGGCCGATCCCTTCGGCCATGAGTGGGCGATTGCCACCCATATCAAAGACATGACCCCGGAAGAGATGCGTATCGCCGGCGAGAAAGCGATGGCGGAGATGCAGGCCCAGAAGAAGTAGCCGGAGCGGATATACTCAGGGGCACGGCTCTTCAAGGCCGTGGCACGATTGCGAACCAGAGCGAGGGAACATCCATCATTACCCCTCACCCCACCCTCTCCCCGATGGGGAGAGGGAAAATTCTAACCCCCTCTCCCTCTTAGGGAGGGTTGGGGTGAGGGTTGTTCGCGGTGACAACTTGCCTGCCTCTCAACAAGCATGAAAACGTTCGGCAGGCAATCAATGAGATCCGACGCCACCAGCGATCTCTCCCCCAACTCGGCAGCGGCCAAGTCCCCGGCCTGACCGTGGACATATACACCCAGCAACGCCGCGACCAGGGGCGAACATCCCTGCGCCAGGAATGACACGATGATCCCGGTGAGGACGTCGCCGACGCCCCCCGACGCCATGCCCGAATTGCCGGTCGGATTGAGATAGACCATGCCCGTGGGATCGGCGACAAAAGTCGGCGCGCCTTTCATGACAGTAATGCAATGGAAGCGCCGCGATGCTTCACGTGCAGCCGCTTCACGATCGGCGGCAATCGCGCTCTTATCCCGGCCGAGCAGTCGCGCCATTTCGCCGACATGGGGTGTGATGACCAGCGGCACCTCGGAGGGCTCTTCCAGGACCGCAATGTCGCGGGCGCAGGCGTTGAGGCCGTCGGCATCCAAGACCATCGGCTTGGACCGGCGCGACACGAGCCGCCGGGCCAGTTCCTGTGTTTCATGATGAGTCGACAGTCCCGGACCGAGGGCGACAGCGTCGGCTGAGTCGCACAGTTTGACGATTTCGCCCAGGGCACGCAGCGCTAGGACACGCCGCGTCCGCACTTCCGGCAGGGGAAAGATGACCGGCTCGGTAGCTTGGGCATCGACCACATCGGCCAGCGAGGCCGGCACGCCGACATAGGCCAGCCCGACGCCGCTGCGCATCGCGGCATTGGCGGCCAGGGCCACGGCGCCGGACATGCCGACGGAGCTGCCGATCAAAAGACAGGTGCCGAATGTCCCCTTGTGCGCATCGGCCGGGCGCCTCGGCAGCGCGCTACGGATGTACTCCTCGGTAATCAACCCCAGGTTGACGGCTTCGGCGGCAACGGCCGCATCGGGAATCCCGATGTCGATTGTTTCCAGATGCCCCGCGCACGCACGTCCCGGCCAGAGCCACTGTCCGCGTTTCGATGCCGCCAGTGTCATGGTTGTGTGAGCCCTAATCGCGTGATCCGAGATCACGCCCGAGTCGCCATTCAATCCCGATGGCGAATCGACGGCGACAATCCGTATGCGCGAGCGATTCATGGCATCGATGTAGCGGGCCGCGACGCCGTCGACCGGGCCACGAAACCCGGTCCCGAAGATGGCATCGATGAGCAGATCGAAACTTGCGAAATCCGGGGGCTGACTCTGTCCATCAGTTTCGGCAATCGTCAGACCGAGCGCCTGGGGTCGCACGGCATTCGCCTTGGCATCCCCGGATAATGACGCGAGTGATCCCAAGAGGTGGATGGCGACCTTCGCCCCGGCTTCGGCGAGATAGCGCGCGACCACAAACCCATCGCCGCCATTATTGCCCCGCCCACAGACGATGGCGATTTTCATGTCGCGGCAGTGGCCACCCAGAATGCCCTCGCGAATCCGCTCGGCCATGCCGCGCCCCGCATTCTCCATCATGGTCAGGCCGGGAATGCCCATC
>JACQFV010000098.1 GCA_016199865.1 Candidatus Zixiibacteriota bacterium
CTTGAATTTCCTTTTCACACGGCTGATCGTGCCGCACTTGAAGGGGATGCTGTGAGATTACATCGGATTCGGAGCCGCTCTTGATCCGCTTCGAACACGTCAATTTCGCCTATGGCTCAGCCCCGGTCCTGCGCGATGTCAATTTCCACGTGGCGCCGGGGGAGACGATCGTCATCTTCGGCGTCTCCGGCTCCGGGAAGAGTACGATTCTCAAATTGGTCTCCGGTCTGGCCAAGCCACAGGCCGGACGCATCTGGATCAATGGCGACGACATGACCGACGCAAACGAGTCAACCTGGAGCGTCGTGCGCCCCAAGATCGGGCTGGTCTTCCAGGGGGGCGCGCTCTTCGACTCGATGACGATCGGCGAGAACATCGGGTTCACGCTCCTGGAACACACCGACAAGCCAATGGCGGAAATCGAAGCGACCGTCCGGCAGACCTTGCGCTTCCTCAATCTGTCCGAGGACTTGATAGATGAATTGCCCGATTCGCTCTCCGGCGGCATGCAACGCCGTGTGGCCATCGGGCGCGCCGTCGCCGCGGTCGATCCTTTGATCATGCTGTACGATGAACCGACGACCGGCCTCGATCCCATCTCCACGGTCGCCATCGCCGAGATGATCGTCAAACTGCGCGACGTGAAGAAAGTCTCCTCCATCGTGGTGACGCATCAGATTGCCGACGCCTTCGGTCTGACGGACCATTTCATCGTGCTGCACGACGGTGTGATCGTCTTCGACGGTGATGGCGCGTCGCTCTTGCGATCCGGGCATCCGCATGTGCGCGCCTTTCTGGCCCCCTTTGTGGAGTCGGTGCGGGCGCTGCCGGCTATGGGAATTTGATCGGGATGATGAGCCGGGAACAACGGTGAAGGTGCTCTTCCTGTGCACGGGGAATTCGTGTCGTTCGCAGACGTTCGGAGGGATTGTGAACCGATTGACGGGCGGGACGATTCGAAATCAGCGCCCAGATGCCTGCGGCCCCGCCGCCCGTCGGCCCGTGGCTTGCTTTCGTATTGGCATTGTGGTTTCATATCAACGCCCCCACGGGGGGAATGGATGACCGACTATGGGCGGATGTTGTAGCGCCATCGACGCTTTGGCGATCCAGTACGTACGGGAAATTGCCGTGGTCTTGCGCACGCGCGATCTGGCCAGGGTGAAGTCATTCTATCATCGCTGGGAAAAGGCCATGGACATGGTGCCCATGCCCGACGATCACCATCTGGAAATCGACATGCACAAGATGATCCTCGAACTGCCGGCCCTGTCGGATATGCACGCCGATTCCCTGGCCTGGCTGGCGGACCAGGGCGAAGCTTGGGACGTCCGCGGCAACAACTGCACCCACGGCTGCGAGCCGGGCTCCTGCGGCCGCAAGGCGGTCGGGTAGCAATGATCGCTACCAATAAAACCAGTTGCCTTGGTGCCCCACCCGAGGACCGTCGCCATGCGACGGGCCGTGGGGTGGGAAGATTCGAACAATTCGGGATCTCGTTATCAGTGAACTTTCGAAATGATTTATTCCTTGGTGACCCACCCAAGTCCCGTCAATCTTTGACGGGACGCAGGGTGGGTTCTGGCCCCGCACAGCGTCCCTCAGTGTCACATTGGTTCCCTTCGGCGGTCGCCCATGCGTCGTAGCAGCCGTGTCCCCTGGGGTGAGGTCCGGGTCGGGGTAGTTGTTGTCTTCGCGTTTGCCGTCCTCATGTGGGCTGCTTTCAACGGCACCGGCATGAGCTTTTTCAAGGTGTCGCACGAACTCAATGCCTATTTCGACGACGTCAACGGGCTGGTGGCGGGCTCACCGGTCTGGCTCGGAGGCATCGAAGTCGGCCACGTCTCTCACATTCAGTTCGTCGAGATGGAGGGGAAGGGCAAGATCCGCGTGACCTTCGAAGTCAAAGAAACCGCTTGGCCGTTGGTATCGGATGCCTCGAAAGTCGCAATCGGAACCGTCGGACTGATGGGCGATAAGTATATCTCGGTTTCGGTAAGGCAGGCCAGCGACCCACCGGCTACGCCCGGAGCCACCCTCGACACACGGACCTCGGGTGATCTGACCAACGCCTTCGCCAACGCTCCGGACATGATGTCGAATCTCTCCGCGACGTTGGGCCATCTGAACACGATTCTGGGGCGCGTCGAGAAAGGGGAGGGGTTCGTCGGGCGGATGACGACCAATGGGAAATCCTCCGATGACATCGATTCCCTGGTGGCGTCGTCGCGCCGCCTTCTGGCCGATCTGAACACTTCACAGAAACGGCTGGTCGATGCCGTTGACGCCGCCGCCGATTCCTTCGATGTCCTGTCCCACGGCGTCCTGCACGGCGGCGGCACGTTGTCGAAACTGGTCTGGGATTCATCGCTCTACGTACAGTTCGGCGACGTGGCCCGCCGCGCCAACTCTTTAATGACCCGATTCGATTCCGATTCCGGCACGCTGGGTAAACTGGCCGCCGATTCGGCGATGTATGTTCAAATGCGCGATGTGATCGCCGACACGCGGAAGTTGATCGAAGACATCACGGCGCATCCGAGGAAGTATTTCAAGTTCAGTGTGTTTTGAGAGCGGTTCTGGGAGGGCGAGGCTCCCGCCGAGCCGTCCTCCGAAGGGCATCGACGTATGACCAACGCCGAATTCTCCTCCCACCTCGAAAAGCACATCCGCCCGGCCACGTTTCCGGTCGCGGTGAAAATGATCAAGCCGGGGGAGCCGCTCCCGGCGAAGGTGAAGCGACCCAAGGCCGACCTGGGATTCGAAACGGCAATCTGTCAGGCGATGGGCTTGGCCCGTCGGTACGGGTGGACACTCGCGGTAGGCAATGAGGACATCTCC
>JACQFV010000099.1 GCA_016199865.1 Candidatus Zixiibacteriota bacterium
ACGGCGACGGCGAGCGTGTTCAGCCCGACCGGGCCGCCGCGAAACTTGTGGATGATCGTGTCGAGAATCTTCAAATCCATTTCGTCCAAGCCGACGACGTCGACATTGAGGGCGGCGAGGGACTGATCGGCGATCTGCCGGTCGATCATCCCAACCGACTGGACCTGGGCGAAATCCCGCACGCGCCGCAACAGGCGGTTGGCGATGCGCGGTGTGCCGCGGGAACGTCCCGCGATCTCGCGGGCGCCGTCCTCGGTGATCGACACATCGAGGATGGTCGCCGAACGGCGGACGATCCGCGCCAGATCATCGGCAGCGTAGTAGTCGAGCCGTCCCACGACCCCAAACCGCGAGCGCAGAGGCGAGGTGAGCAGACCGGCCCGCGTCGTGGCGCCCACCAACGTGAATCGTTTGAGCGGCAGTTTCACCGCGCGCGCCGCCGGTCCCTTGTCGATCATGATGTCGAGCGTGAAGTCCTCCATTGCCGGATAGAGATACTCCTCCACCACCGGGCTGAGGCGATGAATCTCATCGACGAAAAGGACGGAGCGCTCCTCGCAATTCGTCAGCAAACCCGCCAGATCGGCGGCGCGCTCCAAAACCGGCCCCGACGTGGCCTTGATCGGCGTCTCCAGCTCGTTGGCGATGATATTCGCCAATGTCGTCTTGCCCAAACCGGGCGGGCCATAGAGAAGGACATGGTCGAGCGCCTCACCGCGTCGTTTGGCCGCTTCGATGAATATCTTGAGATTGTCGAGCAGCGCCCTCTGGCCCAGAAAATCGGCAAACCGACGGGGGCGGACCGATCCCTCCAACGCCAGATCGTCGGCCTGTACTGATGGGGTCGTCAGCCGCGTGCCCGCCGGGGCGTCCGGAAGGCGCTTGAGGAGCGAAGCGGGGTTGGTGCGGGGTGTCGGCATGGTCAATGATGGGATTGTGAAATGGCCACGCACAAAAAGCGGCGGGCATAACCCGCCCTACAATGCCGTTCCGGACAATGCCTGCCGGAGCAATTCCTCGGTCGATGTGGCGCCCTTCAGCCCCTTGGCGGCGCGGGAGATTGATTCCTGCGCCTCGGAGCGGGTGTACCCCAAGACCATCAGCGCCGCAATCGCCTCCTCGGCCAAGCCCCGCTCGCCGGGTGAAGCGGAGCCGGGCACTTCGGCTGAGGCGCGGTCGATTTTGTCCTTCAATTCGACGACGATCCGTTCGGCGGTCTTACGCCCGACGCCGGACACGCGGGCCAGCATTCCCACGTCCTCGAAGGCGATGGCGCGGCGGATTTCCGGCACCGACATACCGGACAAGACCGCCATCGCCAGTTTGGGGCCGACCCGAGAGACACCCAGCAGTAGGTCAAAAATCGCGCGTTCCTCCGGGCTGGCGAATCCAAACAACAGGTGCGCGTCTTCGCGCACGACCAGCCGGGTCAGGATGCGGCAGGGACCCCGTTCGGGCAACCGGTCGAACGTCGACAGCGGAATCGACAGTTCGTATCCCACGCCGCCACAGGCGATCACGGCGCGCGTCGGTTGCCGTTCGATCAGTTCTCCTTCGAGGAAGGTAATCATGCTACGCGACTCCGGCGGCATGCATCGTACGTTGGTCCTGACGATGCAGATGACACAGGGCAATGGCGGCGGCATCGGCACAGTCAGCGGGCTTGGGCGGTCCCGCAAGATGCAATAGTTGCTCCACCATGTAGCCGACCTGCTCTTTCGAAGCATGCCCGTAGCCGGTCACCGATTGCTTGATCTGCAGCGCCGTGTAGGAACTCACGGGGACACCGCCCAAGGCCGCACCAACGACGGCGGCGCCGCGCGCCTGTCCCAAAGCCAAAGCCGCCCGCGTATCCTTGGCCAGAAAGACATCCTCGATGGCCACTTGGTCGGGCTGGTACTCTCGCAACAATTCCCGGACTGTCTCACAAATCTGGAGTAAACGATGGGCCGGATCGGCCTGCGGTTTGGTGCGGATCGCCCCAAAGGCGCGGAGCTCGGGGTGCTCGGCATCGCCGGTCACGACCGCCCAGCCGGTGGTTCCCAATCCCGGATCGATTCCCAAGACAATCACCCAAGACCCCGAGCGTAGGATATGGTGGAAGTCCCCGGCGGCATATCACAAAAAAATCCCCGCGCGCGGGGGATTTTGGGGATTCGTGTCGAGGCGTCACCCTAATGCGAAGATGGGCAGAACCATCTGCCCATGCCTCGGTATCAACCCTCACCCCAACCCTCTCCCTGAAAGGGAGAGGGGGCTTCTTTCCCTCTCCCCTCTGGGGAGAGGGCAGGGCCACTTGTCGGCGTCTTGGAGTCAACCCTCACCTCGAAGATCCCGCGTAGCGGGGCCAGCCCTCTCCCTGAAAGGGAGAGGGGGCAATCTTGATTTCAGATTCTACATAAATTCCCCTCTCCCCTCTGGGGAGGGTAGGGTGAGGGGTCAATTGATCGGAAAAACAGCAAACGTGGCATTCACGCCGCGCTGAAGCGCTCGATGACCGCGTCCTCGATGTCGAAGTTGGCGTAGACCTGCTGGACGTCGTCGTGGTCCTCGACGGCTTCCATCAGCTTGAGCATCTGCTCGGCCTCGCGCCCCTCCAACTTCACGCTCGTCTGCGGCTTCAAAGACGGTGTCTTCCGGCGCGGCCGAGGATTCGACTTCGATCAGGCCCCGTTTGTGAAACATCCAGCCCACCGAGCCGGCTTCCCCCATGTTGCCGCCGTTCTTGCTGAGCAGAAAGCGAATTTCGGAGACTGTCCGGTTGCGATTGTCGGTGAGGGTCTGGATCAGCATGGCCACGCCGCCGGGACCATAGGCCTCGTACTGGACTTCATCGTAGTGGACCCCGGTCAACTCGCCGGTGCCGCGCTGGATCGCCTTCTTGATATTGTCCGCCGGCATGCTGTTGTTGCGCGCCGTC
>JACQFV010000100.1 GCA_016199865.1 Candidatus Zixiibacteriota bacterium
GGGCAGGACGTGGTCGTGACCGCCTCGCGCGCCGTGCGCGGCCAATCGCCCGTTGCCTTTGACAACGTCTCGCACGAACAGATCGGCCGCGCCCACTACGCGCAGGACCTGCCCATGCTGCTGACCGAATCGCCCGGAGTCTATGCCTACTCGGACAACGGCAACGGGATCGGCTACTCGTATCTGTCGATCCGCGGCTTTCCGCAGCGCCGCGTGTCGGTGCTCATCAACGGCGTGCCGTTGAATGACCCGGAATCGCACGAGGTCTACTGGATCGACCTGCCGGATCTGCCGGAGAATTTGCAGGACGCGCAAATTCAGCGCGGGGTCGGGACAACCCTCTACGGCTCCAACTCGATCGGCGGCACAATCAACCTCTTGACGCATGACGTCTCACCCCAGCCGGAGGTGTCGGTGACCTCCGGATTTGGTTCGTACGACACGCGCAAATTCTCCCTGGGGCTGAATTCCGGATTAATCGACGGGCGATACACGCTCTACGGCCGTTTTGCGCGGATCGTGTCGGACGGATACCGACGGGGGGCGTGGACCGACCTATGGTCGTATTTCTTCTCCGCTGGACGGTACGACGCCCGGTGGACCAATCGGCTGAATGTCTTCGGCGGTCCGGAGCAGACGCATCTGGCCTATGAGGGGATTCCGCGATGGTACATCAACGGGGACACTTCTTACTTCGATACCTCCGCCGCGGCACAGGCCTTCACGACACGTCGCCCCAGCGGCAACCAGAATCGCGACCGCCGTTACAACCCATTTGAATGGCCCGGAGAAACCGACAACTTCAACCAGCCGCAGTATCAACTGCTCAGCGAATTTCGCCCCGACTCGAACTGGCTGTTCGAGAATACGCTGTACTACATCAAAGGGAAAGGATTCTACGATCAACTGCGCTCATCTCAGGATTACGCCGAATACCAAATGGCGCCCGTCGTGGATGGGGCCGACACGCTCACGTCCGCCCAGGGATTATGGCGGCGACTCTGGGTCGAGAACAACTTTTGGGGAATCGTGCCGCGAGTGACGCGCCGTCACGCTCATGGTGCGACGACCATCGGAGCGGAGTTCAACCGCCTGGCCGCGGGCCACTGGGCCGAGGTCCAATCAGTGAATCCGGCGCCGCCGGATTTTATTCCCGGCCAGCGCTATGAGGATCACAAGGGTGCCAAGAGTGTCGCGTCGCTCTTCGCGCAGGAAGTCGTTGATCCGCTGCGCAACGTGACGGTGACCGGTGCGGTGCAGTACCAGTTTAAACGCTACGAATTGAAAGACAGCCGTTTCCCCAACATCAACGGCCAGCGGGTGGCGCATACCACGGACTATTCATTCGTGTCGCCACGGCTGGGAATCACGGTCCATCCCGCGCCGCCTCTGACCGTGTTCGGCAGCGTCAGTTACAACCGGCAGGAACCAACCAACGATGAAGTCTTCGATCCGACCGACTACTACGCCGACGCCGGCGACTTTTTTCGGGATACCGTACGTCTGGCGGACGGAACGCTTCGGGGAAGCCACCCGGTGATGAAGCCGGAGCGGCTGATCGACTATGAACTCGGCGGCGATTTGTCCGGGCCGCGTTGGCGCCTGACAGCGAACCTATTTCACATGCGCTTCCATGATGAAATCGTCTACAACGGACAGATCAACAACATCACGGGCGTGCCGCTGCGCGCGAATGCCCCGTCGTCCATTCATCAGGGAATTGAACTGTCGGGAATGGCCAACTTCGGCGGCGGATTGTCCGCGTCGGCGAATCTATCGCTCAACGACAACACCTTCCACGAGTTCACCGAATATGTGCCGGACGAGAACTACATCGGCCATCCGGTCGACCGTTCGGGGAACACCATTGCGGGCTTCCCCAAGTACCTCGCCAATGTGCGACTGTCGTATGACCAGCGAGTTTTCAATCTGTCCGGGCACCTGTTCAGCGCCGGACGGGAGTACATCGACAATTCCAATGCGCCCGAGACGGCGATCCAGCCATACACGGTGTTGGACGTGCGGGGCGGGATCAAACTGGATCGGCTGTTCCGGTGGCGCGGCACGAGTTTCTTCGTTCAGGTCAACAACGTGTTCGACAAGAAGTATGAAACGGGCGGGTACATCGATGCCGGCTTTCCCCTGTTCATTCCGGCCGCCCAGCGGAATTATTTCGCCGGTCTGAAGGCCGCGTTTTGAGACCCTCCACCTCAATGAAGGCACGCAATGGTCGAAGCGAAATTGTGCGCGTCATGCGTCCCCGCGTGACGCTCCGCCACCCGAGGGCGGGTGGCGTGCACATTTCTGGGGAGCGGACGTCGAGACGGCAGGCATCCATCCCATCGACTGGGCGATTATCGCCGGCTTCTTCCTCCTGCAGGCGTGGCTGGGCTTTCGTGAGGGGAAAGGCCCGAAGCACGCGGCCGATGCCGCTGATTTTCTGCTCGGCGGGCGCACGCTCACGCTCCCTGCTTTTGTCGCGTCGCTGGTCTCGACCTGGTATGGCGGCGTCCTCGGCGTCGGCGAGTATTCATTCCGGTACGGCATCTCCAATTGGCTGGTCTTCGGGGTACCCTACTATCTGTGGGCCCTCTTCTTCGCCCTCTTTCTGGCACGTCTGGCGCGGCGTACGCATTTTGTGTCGCTCCCCGATCATCTCGGCGCGGCCTATGGCCGCGGCCCGGCCTTGATCGGCGCCGCCATGGTGTTCGTGATTGCGGTGCCCGCCGCCTATGTGCTGATGATGGGCGATCTGGGGCGGATGCTGTTGGGTTGGCCCGTGTGGGTGGGCGCCACGCTCTCGGCTTTGGTGTCGATCACCTATTTATTGACCGGCGGCTTTCGCGCCTCGATCCGTACCGATATCCTGCAATTTCTCTGCATGTTCGGGGGGTTCGCGTTGATACTCCCCTTCGCGTTTCATCAATACGGCGGCTGGTCGTTCATCAGCCGGAACGTGCCCGCCACGCATCTGACCTGGCACGGCGGCAATTCCGCATGGTATATCGCCTCGTGGTATTTCATTGCTACGCAGACTCTGGTCGATCCCTGCTTCTACCAGCGCTGCTATGCCACACAGGACGAAGCCACGGCGCGGCGGGGCATCTTCTGGTCGATCGTCTTCTGGATCATCTTCGATTTCATGACGACGACCGCGGGGCTGTACGCCAAAGCCGTTCTCGTCGATCTGCCGTCGCCTCAGACCGCGTATCCGGAATTGGCGGTCCGTGTCCTGCCGCCGGGCATACTCGGCCTCTTCCTCGTTGGCATCATTGCGACGGTTGTCTCGTCGGTCGATTCCTACATGTTCATCTCGGCCACGGCTCTGGGGCGGGATATTGTGTCGCGGCTTGTGCCCCTGTCGGATCGTGCCGTAACGGCCATGACCCGATGGGCCCTAGTGGTCTCAGCGATCGTCGCCATCGTGCTGGCGTTGATATTCCGATCGGTGATCAACATCTGGCGGGACTTGGGATCGATCGGTGTGCCGGTCCTGCTCTTGCCCATTCTGTCGACTTTTCTGACGCGGTTCCGTCGGGCATCACATCGGTATGTCATTCTCTGGATGACCGTGCCGGGCCTGGTGTCGGCAGCATGGATCGCCGCCCGCGTCGTCGTGGGCAGCTACCCTCTCGGGTTGGAACCAATCTTCCCCGGGCTGGCGGTGTCGGCGATTATGGCAGCGTGGGCGGCGAGGAACTGGTAGGGTGGGTGCTCCGCACCCACCTCTTTGTGCCGTCGTCCAAGAGAGGGTGGGTGCAAAGCACCCACCCTACCGGAGCCAGAAGATCGAGTTCCCGGCGAATTCGAGAAAAGGTTGGGGATAGATTCCGGGAATTAAGCAGAGCAACGCGGATAGCACGAGGGCCAGGCGCAGACCGGTTGTGCCTGCGGTTGACATCTGCGTTTCGGGTTCCGGCCACATCCACATCGCCACGACCACGCGCAGATAATAGTAGACCGACAAAGCCGAAAATAGCACCGCCCAGATGACCAGCCCGACCGAACCGGCGCGCACCGCCTCGGAAAAGAGGGCGAACTTACCGGCAAAGCCGACTGTGGGCGGGATTCCGGCAAGAGCGAACATCATGATCGTGAAAACTCCGGCCACCAGCGGTTGTCTTCGTCCCAGCCCGGAGATAGTGTCCAACGTTACGGTCTGGCCACCGCGGCCGACCGCGGCGATGACCGTAAATCCGCCGACGGCCATCCCGACATACCCAAGGAGATAGAAGCCGACGGCACCGGCGGAAGCCACGCCTGCCGAGAGGCCGACGAGCGCATACCCCACGTGGGCGATCCCCGAATACGCCAACAGGCGCTTGAGATCACGTTGGCGCAACGCCCACAGATTGCCGATCAGCATCGACAGCCAGGCCACGCCCCAGAGGATCGTGCCCAGCGGAACTTGCGCGAAGGCCGTCTGAGTCAGCCGCAAAAGCAGACCAATCGCCGCGGCTTTGGGAGCCGCCGAGAAAAATGCCACGGTCGGAGTGGGAGCGCCGGCATAGACATCGGGCGCCCAGGCATGAAAGGGGGCAGCGGCCATCTTGAAGAGGAATCCGACGGCGATGAGAATGCCGCCGATCCAGACCAGAAGATCGTGCGCGGTTCCCGCGGCCACGGCGCGCCCGATCCCCTCCAGGGTGAAGGAGCCGGTGGCGCCGTAGACCAGCGCAATCCCAAACAAGAGAAACCCTGATGCAAAGGCGCCGTTGAGGAAGTACTTCGCGCCCGCCTCGACCGCAGCTTCGGAGCGGACCCATCCGGCCGCCATCGCATACAACGGCAACGACAAAATCTCCAACCCCAGGAACAAGACCGCCATGTGCGCGCCGATGACCAGCATGTCCATGCCGACAATGGAAATCAGCATCAACGCGAAAAACTCAGCGCCAAAGATTCCGGCCTGACCCTTGGAATGCCATGATCCGACTGCCGTCAGGTTGGCCACGAGCGCGCCCAGATAGATGATCAGACGGAACAGATTCGCAAATCGGTCGGCGACGATCATGCCGGAAAAGCCCGTGTCAACCTGATCGACTCCCGCGAGCACAACCAGCGCGGCCAGCAGGATGAACAGAACGGACAGCCATCCGGCCACCGTGGCTCCCCGACGGGGCAGGGCGACATCGAGGACCATGAGAACGAAAGCGCCGATGCACAATACGATCTCCGGAAGGATGGCAACCAGATTCACCCGCCACCATCCTGCCCCGAAGCCGGATGGATCGCGCCTGTCGTGTCGAATGGGACGAGCGTCGATGCCGTTGTCTTGTTGATGCCGCAAGGGCACGGGCCGGAAGCATGAACCCTCTGAAGCCAATTCTGCAGATCGGGATTGATGCGATCCAGGAAGGGACGTGGGTAAACCCCGACCCAGATGATCAGAATGACCAGCGGCACGACAACCGCCAGTTCACGAAATCCCAGATCGCGGATGTGTTCATTCTCCGGTCGGGTTACCGTTCCGAAGAAAACCCGGCGCACCATCCAGAGCATGTACCCCGCCGCCAGGACAATTCCGACGGTGGCCACGGCCGTGAATATGGGACGGACCGCGAAGGCGCCGAGCAAAATAAGGAATTCGCCGACAAACCCATTGGTCCCCGGCAGGCCGATGGACGAGAGCGCCACAATCAGAAAAACGCTTGTGAACACCGGGACGACGGCGTAAATGCCGCCGTAATCATCGATCTGACGTGTGTGGCGCCGCTCGTAAATCATTCCCACCAACAGGAAGAGCGCGCCGGTCGATATACCGTGGTTGATCTGCTGCAGAACCGATCCGGAGGCGCCGATCAGGTTCATCGCCGACAGCCCGAGCATGACGAATCCCAGATGCGACACTGATGAGTAGGCGATCAGACTCTTGACGTCGGATTGGATCAGGGTCATGACCGCGCCATAGACGATGCCCACGACGGCCAGGACCCAAATCGTATCGGCCAGGGCTGCATACCCCTGCGGAAACAAGGGCACGGCAAAACGAAAAAAGCCATAAGTCCCCAATTTGAGGAGCACGCCCGCCAGCATGACCGAGCCGGCGGCCGGCGCCTGGACATGCGCGTCGGGGAGCCAGGTGTGGAAGGGGAACATCGGCACTTTGATGGCAAAGGCGAGCGCGAATGCCGCAAACAGCCAGACCTGTGTCGATGGGGGGATTGAATAGCCATACCAATCCGACAGATTGAAAGTCCCGGCGCCGGAGCGGGCGCCGTACTGGTACATCCAGATGATTGCCACCAGCATGAGCAGCGATCCGGCCATCGTGTACAAGACGAACTTGATGGTGGCATAGATCCGTCGTTCTCCTCCCCAAACGCCTATGAGAAAATACATCGGCACCAGCATCGCCTCCCAGAATACATAGAAGAGGAAGACGTCGGTGGCGCAGAAGGCGCCGATCACTCCGGTTTCGAGAAGTAATAGCGAGGCATAGTATCCCTTTCGGCTTGCACTAATCGCGGAGAAGGACGACGCGACGCCGATGAGCGTCAAGAGAGTGGTCAAGAGGACCAAGAGCAGCGAGATGCCATCGACGCCGAGTTGATAGGCGACGCCGAATCGCGGAATCCACTGCGCATGCTCGACGAACTGAAAGCCGGAGCCGGGGACAAAGCCGAACCACAACCACAACGAGGCGATCCACTCAATCGCCGCGGTGGCCGCCGCGATCCAGCCGGCGCGGTGGGCGTGGCGCGTCGGGAGAAACAAGAGAACAAGCGCCGCCAGGGCGGGCCAGAATATCAGGAAGGTCAGGATGCCCATGGACTCTTCAGATGCCCCGCACAAATGCCAGAATGGCCCAGCCCAGCACCACCACGCAGCCGACGGAGAAGGCGATGGCCCCCCAGCGGAACCGTCCGCGGGAGAGGCGCACCCCTCCCGCCGCGGCCTTTTGCGCTCCCGCTGCGAGGCCATTGGCGGCCCCGTCAATGATTCCCAGATCGAATCGGCGGTAGATCATGCGGGCGGCGCCAACCAGAGGCCGAATGATCAGGGCATCGTAGATTTCGTCAACCCAATATTTGTTCACCAGCAGGCGATACACCACGGCGAAACGGCTCTTCCGGGATTCCGCCCGAGCGGGTGAGCGCACATACCAGCGGTAGGCCCAAGCGATGCCGACCAGTGCGACCGCCACGGACAGAACCATCATGCCCAACTCGAAAAAGTGCGAAGACGCGCCGATCTCCGGCGCCACTTCAAATCCGGCGAAGACCGGTGAGAGGAATTGCGCAAACCATGATCCGCCGCCGAGAATCAAGGGCCAGCCGATCCAGCCCCCCACGATGGACAGCACGCCGAGGCACACCAGGGGAATCGTCATCGCCCGCGGCGACTCATGCGGATGAAGATCGGGACCAAAGCGCGGCTGACCATGAAACGCCAGGAAGACGAGGCGAAACATGTAGAATGCCGTGAGCAGTGCGGTGATCGCCCCGAAGAGCCACAGGCCCCAGTGACCCAGAGGCGATGTCAGCGATTGCCAGAGAATTTCATCCTTCGACACAAATCCCGCCAAGGGAGGAATGCCGGCGATTGCGAGCGCGGCGATCAGGAATGTCCAGTACGTAATCGGGAGGAAACGCTTGAGCCCGCCCATCTTGGTGAGGTCTTGTTCATTGCCCATCGCGTGGATGACGCTTCCGGCGCCCAGAAAGAGCAGCGCCTTGAAGAAGGCAACGATGGCGATGACATGCAGGGTCACGGGCGTCAGGACGAACAGCGGGGCGCAGCGGGCGACCATGTACACGCCGGCCGTTACCATCGTCGCGGCGTGAATCAGAGCCGAGACCGGGGTCGGCCCCTCCATTGCATCCGGCAGCCAGACATAAAGGGGAATTTGCGCCGACTTGCCGGTGGCGCCGGCGAACAGCAGAAGCCCGATAGCGGTGAGGGTGCCGCCCATGGCCCCGGCGGCGACACCGGCGCGATCAAACACCTCGATGAAATTGACTGTACCCAATTCGCGGTAAATGAGAAAAATCGCCAGCGCGAAACCCAGATCGCCGACACGGTTGACAATGAAGGCCTTCATCCCCGCCTTCGCCGCGGCGGGACGGCGGAACCAGAATCCGATCAACAGATACGAACACAGCCCCACCCCTTCCCAGCCGACATACAAGACCAGGAAGTTGTCCGCCAAAACCAGAATGAGCATGAAGACGACAAAGAGATTGAGATACGAAAAATAGCGCGATTGATCGGGATCATGCGCCATGTAGGCGGTCGAGTACACATGGATCAGGAAACTCACACCGGTGACGACGAGCACCATCACCGCCGAGAGAGGATCGAAGAGGAAGCCGAACGGGACATGGAAATCGTTGACCACGATCCACTCGAAGGGCGCGACGAAGAACTGCCGCCCCGGATACGACAGGAGCGCGGCGAATCCCCCTACCGAGAGAACACAGGACACGAATACCGAAGCGCAAGCGACGACGCCCGCTGTCGCCGCGCTCCAACGGCGTCCGAAGAAGCCGTTGAGGAGAAAGCCCAGGAGCGGCCAGAGGGGAATGGTCCAGATGAGGGATAGCATCTTACAAGTCAGATAGATGATATCAGGATTTCCGTGCCGGAGCGGAATGTGCGACAACACGTGCCCGCCACCCGCCCTCGGGTGGCGGCAATGGCGC
>JACQFV010000101.1 GCA_016199865.1 Candidatus Zixiibacteriota bacterium
CCAAATGTCAATCGATGGGGATCCAATTTGCGATCCAGACGCACGGGATCCCTGAAGACATATGGCAACGTTTGAAAGGCCTGTGAGGAATCACCTCGATCCCCATTCGGACGATGAACAATTTCAACCGGCGACTGGTCAAACATCGACTGTGTGTCGAGCCCCAATCGTTGGCGGATGATCGCCTCAGACCCGGAATTGATTTCATACCCGACCGAACTGCGTGACAGCTTTATGGCGGCCAGTGTCGTAGTCCCGCTGCCCAGAAACGGATCGAGAACAGTCTCGCCGATGAAACTGAACATTCGGATAAGTCGCCGCGGCAGTTCCTCTGGGAATGCCGCGACGTGATCGACCTGGCGCTCTCCGGGGAAATTCCAATGCCCGTGAAAATACGTGTTCCACTCTTCAGTCGTGAGGGCACACTGTTCTTTAATCGAACGCGACACCTTCGGCGGTTGGCCATGCTTTTTGAACGTCAAAATGAATTCGTAGTCCAGTTTGATAATGCCATTACGAGGGTAAGGGAATGAGCCCATCACCGTGGCCCCGCCGGTGGTGTTGCACGTCGTGACCTTCTGCCAGATGATCGCACCCATGTAGTCGAAGCCGATCGTTTCGCAGAAACGAATGATCTCTGTCCGGATCGGAATGACCTTGTACCGGCCGTAGTAGACTGAACGGGCAAACTGATCGCCAATATTGATGCATAGCCGGCAACCATCGTGAAGAACGCGATGGCATTCCAGCCAGACCAGATTCAGATTGTTGATGTAATCTTCGTACGAGTCATTGAAACCGATCTGCCCGCCATTCTCATAGTCCTTCAACTGCCAGTAGGGTGGAGAAGTCATCACCAGATGCACCGACTGATCCTGCAACTCAAACATCGTGCGGGCATCGCCGAAGATGACTCGATGTTGTGACGGTTGTGTTGCCATAGACAACTCTCAGCCGGAATCAGAATACACGATTTGCAGGCCGAAGTGCAAGAATGGCCTTACGTGGATGAGCCCATGCTCACATCCTCCGCAACAACCCCACCACCACGCCGGCGATGAAAAATCCCGGCGCATTGCGGTCGACGATGATCGGGCCGAACAGAGAATTGGCCGGCTCCAGCCGGACCCGGTGGCGTTCCGGATAAAATTTCTTGACTGTGGCCTCCTCGCCGATCACCGCCACCACGATCTCCCCCTTGCGCGCTGTGTCCTGCTTTTTCACCAGCACCAGATCGCCGTCCTTGATCCCCTCATCGCGCATGCTTTCGCCGGCCACGCGCAACGAAAACACCTCTCCCGACGGCAGAAACGCTTTATCAACCGCGACATGGCCATCGATGTTCTCCACGGCCAAAATCGGCATTCCGGCCGCCACCCGTCCGACGATCGGCACCGGCTGGACATTGGTGGAAACTGTCTCGGTCAACTCAATGGCGCGCGACAAAAAGGGCGTCTTGCGGATATATCCTTTTTTCTCCAGGACATCCAATGCCTCGCTGACGCCATTGGTCGAACTGATGCCGAACTGTTCGCAGATTTCGCGGACCGTCGGCGGACGTCCATCCGTCTGGATCCGATCCCGGAGATATTCGTATATCCGACGTTGACGGTCAGTAAGCGGCAACCGAGCGGAATTCATGGAGTAATCTCCTTGGCGACGCCCTCCGAGCCATCGCCAGTCCTGATTTTGGAACATCCCCCTACAATGCGCTCACATCGCCAGATCCCGAAAACATCATCGCCCCGACGCAACCGAAGCAACTCAGCCACACCCCTGATACTGAACATTTGTTTATTCATCAATCAGAAACTGCTGGTGGCGGGTCATTTTGTGCGCAATGTTGACCCCGAGTGATATGCGGGGTATAAGCACTCCGAAGTGAGCACATCAGGGCGTGATTCCAACCTTCTCCAATCAAGGCGCAATCGTAAGTCATTATCAAACAGGCGATTAATAATGAGGACCTTCCGACCAAACACTGCTGTCGCCGGCACACAATCACGCCATTTAACAACCGCTATTATATTGTCGCTCTTTATCTTATCAGAAATTACAATCTCTCTTGCGGATCCGCGGCAGCGGACCTCCGGCCCGCGCATCAGCGTCCGAGACGAAGTTTTCGACTTCGGGCTTCTCCCGCCGGAGGCGCTCGCCACACACACCTTCTGGCTGAAAAACACTGGGACCGCACGGGCTGAAATCAGCCGTCTGGCCACCAATTGCGGCTGCACCCAAGCCCCGCTGACCGACAGTTTGGTCCCGGTCGGCGATTCTGTGCCTGTCCAAATCATGTTTGGGTCGCGGACCAATTACGGCCAAGTCGAGAAGTTCACCCGGATTTTCTCCAATGCTGTCGGCCGGGTCCCAGCTCTGTCAATCACCGCTAAGGTCTTGCCGGACAGCGTCCCACCGGGATTGCTGGCCGTCACACCGAAGATTCCGACCCTCGAATTGTCGCCGGAGGAGCGATCGGAGGCCGGCTGGGAAGTCCGGGTGACGATCAAGAACACCACGGGAGTGGTCATCAACCTGAAACCCATCGATGTGCCGGAGCCCTTTGTCACTCTGGCCGAGGACGATTTAGCCATCGGGCCGAAAGAGACCCGACACATTGCATTCCGACTCCGCCCCGACCCCGGTAAAGCCATGAACCGGTCCGTGACCTTTGAGTTGTCAGACGCGGCAAAGACCCATCTGACGATTCCCTTCGCTGTCGCGGTCAAGTAATGGCGCGGTTGGGAGGGGCCGCCTGCGGACCTCGGGGATTTGTTCAGAGTTGCCTGTTGACGGACCGATGTGTATAATACAGCAGCGAATGCAACCATCAAGCGAGGATACCGAATGCGATTGAAACAGTGGTCATGGCTGGGCGCGGCGGCCGGAATCGTCTATCTGGGCGCGCTGACCGTATCGGCCCAGGAGGGCGCCAAGCCCGCCGAGGCCAACCAAGCGCGGCTGGAGGTGCCGGTCACAACCTTTGATTTCGGGTATGTGCCGCAGGGGTACAGCATCTCCCACGTCTTCTGGCTGAAGAACATCGGCGGCGACACCCTGCGCATCACCGACGTGCGCCCTGGGTGAGGGTGCACAAAAGCTCCCCTCAAGAAACGGGAGCTTGCTGTCGGTGACAGCACAGACGTCGAACTGATCTTCTCCACCGGGCATTACACGTCGCGGGTGCAGAAGAGCGCGAGCATCATCTGCAATTCCCCGGGAATGACGCCGGCGCTCAACATTTCGAGCTTTCCGGTGCTGCACCCGGAATCTCTCAAGGTGTACACGTTCGAACCCTATCAACTTGACCTGGATTCGACCCGTCCCGACCAGCAGAAGTCGGCATGGGAATACGACTTGAAGGTCAGGAATGTCTCGGATCAGCCATTCGGATTGAAACTCATCACCGAGGCGGGTGGGATTTTCAAAGTCGATGTTCCCGGCGGCGACATCAAACCGGGCAAGGACAAGACGGTCAAAGTCAAAGTCAGCCATGACATCGCCGACACGCTGTTTACGAAATCGTTCACGGTGGAGGCCTCGGACTCGGCGCACACCCGTTTCACTTTCCCCGTCCACAAAGGCATGCGCTGGGGCCCCGCCCCGACGTCCTCGCGCTGATCAGGCGC
>JACQFV010000102.1 GCA_016199865.1 Candidatus Zixiibacteriota bacterium
CGTCAACGGGGAACCAACCCTGTTGCCGCAGCGACAGGGCGCGCAACCGCCGCTTCTCCAACAGGTCCGGGCTTCCCAGTGGTCTCATACATTACCTCCCACCCGGAATATGGGACATTACTTATACGTATGTCAATAAGAAGATTTCCGCCATCGGGCAAGAGAGGTTTTCCGGGCTATCCCCCGCTGCTGTTCGGCGGTCAGCCTCTGAGCGCGTGCTTTCCCTCCCTTGAGACCTCCGCCACAACCCGACCGCCTTGGGACTTGTCGGCGGGATTATCGGCGCCTTGCGACTGTGATTCGTCCGTTGCGTTGTTCATCATGGACTTGGCCAGTCCGATTATATCGGACTTCTTGCCCTTGTGTGGTCGCTTCTACATCCACCACAAGTTATAGAGATTCCCCCTGAATTGTTCAAGGACCCGGAACCTCATACCGACTCGTTCCCCCCAATCCTCCCCTGTGAACAATTCCACTCTCCCGAAGCCCCGCAACATCCTTACGTTGTCTCCATGTCCGGCAAGATTTCCAGGTCGCTTCTCGCGCTGGCCCGTTCGTATGGCGTGCAGCCGGTCTATACCGACGTAAACGGGCACAGGCAGAGGGCGTCGACAGAGCACTTGCTGGCCATCCTGCGGTCGTTGGGCGCGCCGGCCGAAGGTTTTGCCGACGTCGACTGGGCTCTGGAAGCACGCCGACGGTCGGAATGGCGTCAGGTCCTGCAACCGGTACATGTCGCGTGGGAGGGGCAAAACCTGACGATCGAGTTGCGGCTCCCGGTCGAATGGGCGGGAAAGAATGCGGAGTATTCCATAGCGACAGAATCGGGAGAGAACATTGCCAATGCGTTGAATCTGTCGCGGCTCCCGAGCCTGTCCAAAGTTGAAGTGGCTGGCGTGCCGCATGTCGCCAAGAGATTCACCCTTCGCTCCACGCTTCCTTGCGGGTACCACCGGCTTTCGATAAAGGTTGGCCGCAAGGAGTTCCAATCGCTGATCATCGCGGCGCCCCGGCGGGCATTCGAACCGGAAGGTGAATCGTCGAAACGGATGTGGGGAGTCTTCGCTCCTTTGTATGCCCTCCACTCAGCGAGGGGCTGGGGCAGCGGCGATCTCACCGATCTCGAAGCGCTGGTCGGCTGGACAGCCGAGCACAGCGGCGACGTGGTCAGCACGCTTCCCCTTCTGCCCATGTTAGCGGATGAACCCAGCCCCTACCGCCCCGTGTCGCGCCTGTTTTGGAATGAATTCTATGTCGACGTCACGCGTCTGCCCGAACTCGCCCAATGCCCGGACGCCCAGAATCTGGTGGGCAGCGCCGACTTTCAACATGAACTGAAACAGATGCGAGAGGCGCGGTTGGTCGATTACCCACGGTTGATGGCGGCCAAACGCCGTGTCATGGAGATTCTCGCGTCGCGTTTGTTCTCACTGCCGGTCGGACGGCGTCAGATCATAGATAACGCGGTCACGGTTTGTCCCGAAATCGATGACTACGCACGCTTTCGGGCAAACATCGAGGCTCGGGGCCGACACTTGCCTCCGAGGAGTCAGCCAACGTCCGACGACAGTGAAGCAGCACGGCATTACCATCTTTACGCCCAGCTCGTGGCCCACGAACAACTCAGTTCCGTGGCGCGCAGCGCGAAATACGAGGGTGTGCGACTGTATTTCGATTGGCCGTTGGGGGTTCATCCCGAGGGCTTCGACGTTTGGCGCGAACCGGAGTTGTTCGCCCGCGACGTCGCCGTCGGCGCGCCGCCGGACGGGTTTTTCCCCACTGGCCAGAATTGGAATTTCCCGCCGTGGCGACCGCACTCGATGCGTCAACAGGGATACGAATACTTCATAATGAGTCTGCGGCACCAGTTGCAATTCGCCAAAGTGTTGCGCCTCGATCACGTGATGGGTCTCCATCGCCTCTTCTGGATTCCGCCGGGCGGCACTGCGCGCGATGGGGTCTATGTTCGCTATCCGGCCGAGGAAATCTATGCGATCTTGTGTCTCGAGTCGCACCGGCACCAGGCGGTTCTGGTTGGGGAGAATCTGGGGTTGGTGCCGGGATACGTGAACCGATCGCTGCGTCAACATCGGTTGTGGGAAACGAATGTAGCCATGTATGATCTGACCGCCGATCCCGACGCGACCCTGCGCCGCCTCGGCGAACGGCCGCGGAGTGTCGTTTGTTTGGGGACACATGACATGCATCCATTTGCCGCTTTCTGGCGCGATGGCGATATTGATGATCGGCAGCGGTTGGGCATGATCGATCCGGAGGCGGCCCAACGGGAGAAGACCAAACGACGTCAGGGGCGTAAACGGCTCATGAAATACCTCGCCAGTCGGAACTTGTTAAGAGTGAAAGAGAGCGGTCAACATGATCGCGCCGATGGGCCTATAGATGTAGACGAGAATGAGGTCTTGAGGGCCATTCTGGCCGCCTTGGGAGCCAGCGATGCCCGGCTGGCCTTGATCAACCTTGAGGATTTGTGGCTGGAAACCGATCCCCAGAATGTGCCGGGGACAACTCTGGAACATGCGAACTGGCAGCGGAAGACCCGCTTCGCATGGGAGAAGATTCTCCGCATGCCGCAGGTCAGCGAGGCACTCCGTGCAATGAATGCGGCGCGTCGCAATGGCAAAGACCAGCCGGGACCGGGGCCGTGAATCCCAAAGCCACCCGGAAGAAAACCACCACGACGCAGCCGCGGCGTTCCCGCGTTCAGCCCGTGACGCTTTTGTCGGCCGATGACCTCTATCTATTCAATGAGGGAACGCACGAGCGGCTCTATGACAAACTCGGCGCGCACCCGATCCGGTCCGGCACACAGCCGGGAACTCACTTCGCCGTTTGGGCGCCGGATGCCGAGCAGGTGTCGGTGATCGGTGATTTCAACGGCTGGGACAAATCGCGCCATCAACTTTCGCCGCGCGAGCAGTCGGGAATCTGGGAGGGGTTCGTCCCGGACTTGGGCCACGGCGACATATATAAGTATCACGTCCGGTCCCGGTACCATGGCCATTGCATCGACAAGGCCGACCCCTTCGCAATCTGTGGCGAACTGCCGCCGCGGACGGCGTCGCGTGTCTGGAATCTGGGCTATCTCTGGCAGGACGACGCCTGGATGGCGCACCGTCATCAGGTCAACACCCTGGGCGCGCCCATCTCAATCTATGAAATGCATCTCGGCTCCTGGCGGCGGGTTCCCGAGGAGCGCAATCGTTGGATGTCCTATCGAGAGCTCGCGGAGCCGTTGTGCGCATACGTGAAAGACTTGGGGTTCACCCACGTGGAGTTCCTGCCGGTGATGGAACACCCATTCGCTGGATCGTGGGGGTACCAGACCACCGGATACTTCGCGCCGACCTCCCGCTACGGGGCCCCCGAAGATTTCATGTTCCTCATCGATCATTTGCACCAGAACGGCATCGGCGTCATCCTGGACTGGGTCCCCTCGCATTTTCCCGCCGACGACCACGGGCTGGGGTTCTTCGATGGGACGCATCTGTATGAGCACGCCTGGCCGGAGAAGGGGTTTCATCCCGATTGGAAAAGTTACATCTTCAACTATGGGCGCAATGAAGTCCGCTCATTCCTGCTCTCCAGCGCCCTGTTCTGGTTCGACAAGTATCACATCGACGGGCTGCGGGTGGACGCGGTGGCGTCGATGCTGTACTTGGATTACTCGCGCCAGGAGGGAGAGTGGATTCCCAATGCTTACGGCGGCCGCGAGAATCTGGAGGCAATCGGTTTCTTGCGCCAATTGAACGAGGCCGTCTACCGCAACTTCCCCGACGTGCAGACCTTCGCGGAGGAATCCACCGCCTGGCCGTCGGTGTCGCGGCCGACATACCTGGGCGGGCTCGGCTTCGGCTTGAAATGGGACATGGGATGGATGCATGACACTCTGGTCTATATCACCAAAGACCCGGTCCACCGCCAGTATCACCACCATGACCTGACCTTTCGCATGGTGTACGCCTACATGGAGAATTTTGTCCTGCCTTTGTCGCACGATGAAGTCACGCACGGCAAGGGCGCGCTGTTGGCCAAGATGCCGGGGGCCGACGACTGGCAGAAATTCGCCAATCTGCGTCTGCTGTTGGGGTACATGTACTCGCAACCGGGGAAAAAACTGTTATTCATGGGCAGCGAGTTTGGCCAGTGGCAAGAATGGAATCACGACGATAGTCTCGAATGGCATCTCTTGCAATACGCGCCGCATCAGGGTTTGCAACGGTGGGTGGCTGATCTGAACGATTTGTACCGGACGGATGGGGCGCTCCATCAGGGTGATTGCGATCCGGCCGGATTCGAATGGATCGATTGCAACGATGCGGCCACGAGCACGCTCGTCTTTCTGCGCAAGGAGACGGCGGCGGCGCCGCCCATTCTGGTCGCGGCCAATTTCACACCGGTGCCCCGCATCGCGTATCGGGTGGGCGTGCCGGCAGGCGGCACGTGGCAGGAAATACTCAACAGCGATGCATCCATCTACGGCGGCGGGGGGATGGGAAATCTGGGTGAGGTTGCGGCCGTGCCCGAATCGGCGCATGGGCGGCCCTATTCGCTGGCCCTAACGTTGCCGCCTCTGGCCGTCGTGTTCTTCAAGCCGAAGACGGACGGCTGATCGATCCTCGTCGGAATGCTCACAATCCCGGATGTCCGCACCCCGCTACATCTGCATCCACGGGCACTTCTACCAGCCGCCGCGTGAGAATCCCTGGCTGGAGGAAGTGGAACGGCAGGATTCCGCCCATCCCTACCACGATTGGAATGAGCGGATCACCGCCGAGTGCTACGCGGCCAACGCGCACGCGCGCATTCTCGACGACAAGAACTGCATCGTTCGAATCGTCAATAACTACGAACGGATCAGTTTCAATTTCGGGCCGACGTTATTGTCGTGGCTGGAACGGCAGGCGCCGGATGTGTACGATTCGATTCTCGTGGCGGATAAGAAGAGCCAAGAGATCTTCTCCGGGCATGGCTCGGCCCTGGCGCAGGTCTACAACCACATGATCATGCCCCTGGCAAACCTCCGGGATAAGAAGACGCAGATCATCTGGGGCATGAATGATTTTCGGCATCGGTTTGGCCGCCAACCCGAGGGAGTCTGGCTGCCGGAAGCGGCTGTGGACTTGGGCACGCTGGAGATATTGGCCGAACAGGGCATCAATTTCACAATTCTGGCGCCACATCAGATCAAGCGGGTGCGCACGCAGGGCGATCCTGCCTGGCAGGATGTCGCCGCCGAAACGGTGGACGGCACGGTTCCGTACCGGGTCAATCTGCCGTCCGGGAAGGCCATTTCGGTCTTCGTCTATGACGGTCCCCTCTCACGCGCCGTGGCCTTCGAACGGCTCCTCTCCACGGGAGAGGGATTTGCCCGGCGTCTCTTGGGCGCACTCCGGATCCCGGCCAATGCTGCTCAACTGGTTCACATTGCCACCGACGGCGAATCGTATGGACATCATCATCAATTCGGCGAGATGGCGTTGGCCGATGCCCTCGATCGCATCGCCACGGGAACGCTGGCCCGCCTGACCAATTATGGCGAATACCTCGAGCGCCATCCCCCCACGCGCGAGGCCGAGATCGTCGAGAACACCGCCTGGAGTTGCAGCCATGGCGTCGGTCGCTGGCGCGACGACTGCGGCTGCAACGTGGGGAGCCATCCGGGATGGAATCAGGCCTGGCGTGGACCCTTGCGCGCCGCTCTCGACTGGTTGCGCCATTTGGCGGCGCCACGCTTTGAAGAGTCCGCATCGGCACTGTTGCGTGATCCGTGGGGCGCGCGCGACGGCTACATCCAGGTCATTCTCGACCGCTCGGAGGCAAGCCGGGCGCGGTTCTTGGCGGAGCACGCCACGCGTACGCTCAGCCAGGATGAACGCACCCGCGCCCTCAAGTTGTTGGAAATGCAACGGCATCTGCAATTGATGTACACCAGTTGCGGGTGGTTTTTCGACGATCCATCGGGAATCGAGACGATCGCCATTCTGCAATATGCGGCCCGGGCCGTGCAATTGGCCCGTGACGTCTGGAATGTCGACTGGGAGCCGGAGTTCCGTGAACGATTAAGCCGGGCCCAAAGCAACGTGGCCGAGGCCGGCGACGTCGGACGCATCTACCAGACTAAAGTCCGCAGCGCGGTGGTGGATTTGGCCACAGTCTGTGCGCATGCGGCCGTTGAATCACTACTCTCTCCTCCGTCCGAGCGTGACGCGACTTGGTGTTATAGCGTTCAACGGGTCGATCATCGGGACCTGCAGATAGGAACGATGCGAGTTGCGCTGGGCCACGCCGCAGTCAGTTCTGTGATCACCGAAGATGTGGCCTCATTTGACTATGGCGCCACACTCGACGAGCAGGGGGCGCTGAGGGCCGGAGTGCGTGAAGCGGCAACGGAGACCGAATATGAAGAATTCAGGGGCGAGGTCGAACGCGCCCGGTCGCGGGCAGATTCCTCGGGGGCCATCGCCGCGCTCGAACGGCATCTGAACGGTCTTTCGCACACGCTGGCGTCCCTGCGTCCCGACGAACGGGACTTCGCGGCAGGCCGGATTCTGGCGGCGACACTGCCTGAATCAGCCGTGACCGACAATGCCCTCAGTGACCAGACGCAAGAACTCCTGCGTTTGCTGGCCGATACCGGAAGTTCTTCTGCGGATAAACCCACCGATATTGCCAGCATCGCGTTGGAAGTGCGCCTCGGACGGTTCCTGGCCGACCCTGATCCGGATTGGCAGCGTGTCGGCGCTCTTCTCAAAGGGGCCGATAGCGCTGGCGTCCATCTCGACCGTCCAGCCATTGCCTATCGGATTCAACCGGCGGACGTGCGCGCTCTGCGCCGTCGCCTCGGGCCCGAGCCGGGAGAAGTGCCCAATCTGCAGGTAGCCATCGCCCTTATCGCTCAGATACAGGCGCTTCCGATTGCGATCAACATCCGGGGCATGCAGGACCTCTTCTACGATCTCTTGCAGACGGTTTACCCCGTGGTTTCGGAGCATGCCGATCGTGGCGACGCGGCCGCCCGCACTTGGGTCGATCAATGCGCGATCCTGGGCGCAAAGCTCTCAGTGCGGGTGGGCTGACAGATCCCGCCCCTCCCCCGGGAATAAACCTGCGGTGTGCGGGTAATGACTCTGACACGGCAAGGGGATAATGGCAAAGTCGTGACTGCCGGAGAGGCGATGGCCAAGAGGCCGATTAGAAAGTGGATTTTGTGGGTGGCGGTGCTCGCCACGGGTGTCGCGATGTGGGAACTACTGGGCTGCCAAGGCAAGAAATTGGCAGGACCGTGCGAAGTGGAGAGGCCGCCCATCCGTGACCCGGTCTGGAAGGTGGACACGCTGGCAGTAGGCACCCAGGTTCAAGTCGAAGGTGTCTGGATGGCAAGCGCTACCGACGCCTATGCCGTTGGCGGGCTTGGTGATAGCAGCGGACATCGGGGCATCATCTGGCGATATGATGGCTCTATCTGGAGAGAAGTCTATTCGAAGATAGGCGTGACGTTTCAGGATGTCCATGGTGTTTCCCCAGACAATGTCTGGGTAGTTGGAAAGTTAGACACGCTTGTATTGAGGCCGATTGGGCAAATCGCTCTGCACTGGGACGGACACCAGTGGCAACAAGCCCTCTTGGATTCTTCCGGCCGGGGGCTACTGTCCGTATGGGCAGAGAGCGATGGGACTGCATACGCGGGCGGCTATGACGGTACGATCCTTCACTGGGACGGAGCGCGTTGGATGCCGGAGACAAATCCTCTCCCGAGTCAGGGCCCTATCGAAGATATCTGGCGGATGCCAAATGAGAATGGTTCAGGGAGCCAGGATCTGTACATCGCCACTGAGGGAGACGGTGGAGCGGGCAAGCTGCTCCGTAAGTTCGAAGATCGATGGGTTTTGGAGTTTGCCTCGCATTCCCCGATTTCAGACGGTTTTGTCGGCGTGTGGGGGGGGTGTCGGGATAATCAATATGTGCTGGAGGCGCTAAGCTATGAACCCGTACCGTACGGTACAGTCTATCGTCACGCAGACACGACGTGGTCTTACACCGCCCTCCGAAACCAGGACGGTGTGTTCACCGCCATCCGCGGCGATAAGTGGGGTACGGCGTATGTCATTTCCTGGTCAGGCATATATCGGCTCGTCAACGACTCCTTGGTCAGGTACAATGAATTTCCGTTGTCGAGCCGCCCAACCGACGCATGGATCCTGAATCTCACGGCCATGGTCGCTGCGACCAGTGGGAATGCGGCCGTGGTCATAACGGGTGTATTCTGATGAGCCGCTCCGGTGTTCGGGTCGTCAGAAAGTGTTAATGTCCCACGAGACTTATCGTGGCTCAGCCATGTCCCCATGTTATCGGGACGCCTTCATGACCAACATGACCAATTGATACCGGATGAGGGTTTATGGGCAGTGCTCGGACTGCCTTGCCCTGAGGGCGCAGAGAATCATTGGCGTCTGCAGCCCTGCGTGAGCATCCATCAGTGGCCGCGACCGTGAACAGTGAGTGTCAGGCGCGTTTCGTGGGACTCTCATCGCTACGCCGAAAGTGATTCTCCGGGTATTGACTTTCCCCGCCTGGCACGCCAGATTCCCGCACTTCTTGCCGCCCGGTTAGACGTCAGATCGCCGGTGAAGATCGCGGCGGGCAGAGATCGGTTGAA
>JACQFV010000103.1 GCA_016199865.1 Candidatus Zixiibacteriota bacterium
GGGGGAGTCGTGACTTTGTCGCCCAAGCGAAACTTGAGGTACTTGAACTTGAATGTGATCAAGACGCAGCGGAGCATCCAGTCGGCCATCATCGTCCACCAGACGCCCATCAGTCCATATCCCCATGTATATCCGAGCAAGTAGGAAAGCGGCAGGCGGACCAGCCAACCACCCACAAACGGGGTCATCATCACCCAACGGGTCTCGCCGGCGCCGCGCAATGCCCCCGCGAGCACGATCGCGAAGGCGAGCGGCAACTGGATCGCCGCCGCCACGGCGCAGAAACGCTTGCCGAGGGCGATGACCTCCGTGTCGGTAGTGAACAGATGCATCCAGCCATCGGCGAAAAAGTAAAACGACAGCGCCAGAGCACCCATGAAGACCATTGCGATCTGCGTCGTCATCCACCCGGCGCGGCGGGCGGTCTTGGGATCGCCGGCTCCCAGATGTTGACCGACCAGCGTCGTGGCGGCTTGGCCGAACCCCATCGCGGGCAGAAACGACGTGGCTTCCATGTCGATGCCGATCCGGTGCGCCGCCATCGCCGCTGTACCGAAGCCGGTGAGGAAGCGGTAGTATACACCCTGCATACCACTCACCAATAACCGTTCGCCCACGGCTGGCCCCCCAAGACGCCAGACGGCGAGCGCGGCGCGCAGCGACAGATTCTTCAAGTTAGCGGCCCACAGACGGCGACGTTGCGCGATCACGGCCAAAATGACGGCGCCCGTCAGTTCCGAAAACCCCAGTCCGATGGCGGAGCCGGCCACTCCCAATCGCGGGAAGCCGAAATGGCCGAAGATCGTCGCGTACGCCGTCAGCACATGCAGCATATTGACGCCGAGCGTGACATACAGCGGCGTCTTGGCGTCGCCGACGCCCTGGAAAATGCAGGAGAAGACGAAGAAGGCGCCGGAGAAGGGCTGGATCAGGTAATAGACGCCGAGGAATCGCAACGCCTGCGCCAGCATGGCATCGTCGGCGCCCATAAGTCGACACAGGGTCGGCGCGATCAGCCAGAGCAAGACCGAGAGCCCCAGAGACACGAGCGTGGACAGGGCCACGACGGCGCGGGCGACCTTGAACCGGCGTTCGGGTTCCTCGGCGCCGGTGTGATAGGCGATGAGCACCTGGCCGCCGATCCCCAAGCCGCGCTGCACCGCCATGGCCAGAAAGACCGGGATTTGCGCGATTCCGAGCCCGGCCAAAGCAACGGAGCTCAAGTGCCCGACCATCGCCGTGTCGACAATGGCCGCGCCGCGCGACAGGAAATTCGCCGCCGCGATCGGCCACGCCAAGATCCAGATGTCGCGGTAGAGTTGGCGGGTTGTGGCGGATTCCCGGTGCATGGGGGGAATCTACGGCACGGCAATGACGGCGACAATCGCGCCGCCGCGCAGATTCATCCGCGGTTGAGCGCACGTCAGTCGCCCCCAAGAATCGCTTGCACCGCGCGGACGGGCATGACTTCGTGGAATCGTGAGTATCTGGCGCGATCCGGATCGCTGGCCCCTGGCTTCGCAGGGGCGTCTGGCCCTCTGGCGGAAGTTGGCCACGAAGAAGGGTCGCGAGCAATCGGGGTCGATCCTGGTGGAAGGCGTTCGACTGGTCAGCGAGGCCTTGATCACGGGACAGACGATCGAGACGGTGCTGGTCATGGACAACGCGCAGGGGATCGAGGCGGCGGGGCGCGTCGGACAGAAATGCCCGCGCTGGAATGGTCCCGTCACGCGTGTGTGCGCCCGCGATTTCGAACGGCTCACCGACACGGTGCATGCGGCCGGTATCGCCGCGGTCGTCCGCTGGCAAAACCGCGACTTGGCGATGAATCGACCGGATGGATCGAAAATGGGGCGGCTCTTGATCTGTGACCACGTCGCCGATCCGGGAAATTTGGGAACCTTGATTCGGACGGCTGCCGGGCTGGGCATAGACGCGGTCATCCTGACTCAGGGAACTGTTGAGGTGACAAACCCGAAAGTCGTGCGTGGGTCGGCAGGCGCCGTCTTTCGGATTCGCATCTACTCTCATGTTGCAACTGCGGCGGCGGTCGCTTGGTGCCGCGAGCGCGGCATCGCGATATTCGTCGCCGATGCCCATCAAGGCGAATTGCCCGCTGCATCCACGCCGGGTCCTCTATGGGCGCTGGTCATCGGTGGGGAGACAATTCCGCTTGATCCGGCATGGCAAACAGCCGACGCCCGTCGGCTGCGGTTGCCATTGGTCGCGGGTGTTGAGTCCCTGAACGCCGCCATCGCCGGAGCGATCCTGATGGATCGATTGTGCAGGGTGTCAGGGACGTAGATGGGGCATCTCTCTGTCGACAGAATGCTGTGCAACCGGGATTGACGTTCTGCGTAACTTGGAACCGGATATGACGGCCTCGCCCACAATACAGCGCCTGGCGTTAACGGCCGCCCTTCTTCTCTTCGTCCCGCGAATGCTGTCTGCTCAAGAGGCCAAGATTCAGAAACTGGGCGGGGGACGGTACCTCTCCGAGTCCGTGAGCCAGTTTCCCATCGGGCGCCTCTCGGCGCTGCGGATCGAAGGGCCATCGAATTTGGGGGGGCACATCGTCGTCACGGCCGACGTCGTCGATTCCGTGCGTGTCGACGTGGCCAAGATCTTCAAAGTCTCCTCGGAGGACACGGCCTCTGCCTATGATCGCGAGGTCGTCGTGAAGCTGGAGGCGAGCGGGTCGACATTGCGTCTGGAAGTGCGCACGCGCCGCGGCGCGCCCTGGGAGGGGACACAAAACAGCGCCACCGCCGATCTGACGGTGACCATGCCGCCCGATTGGGATCTGGAGGCGAATGGGCGCTTCTTCGAGTTCGACTTGACCGGCCCGTTTCGCGGGGCATCGATCAAGGCCGAATTCGGACGGATCAAACTGGAGAATGTCACCGACCGTGTGGCCATCGAGGGCGAGCACACGGCCGTGGAACTGGCGAACGTGCGCGGAGAGATCGCCGTGAAGACCAGTTATGCCGATCTGATCATTCACGGCGTCGGCTCAACCGGCAGCCACCCGGCCCTATTTCAGAATCAATTCGGGGCCATCAGCGTGGACAACCTGACCGGGGCGATGGTGGTGGAAACGAAATACGCGCCGATCACCATATCAGAGGTGGCCCTGTCGGGGCCGGAGTCGGTCGTGCGTGGCAGCAACTCGCCGGTGCAATTGGACGTTCGCCAGCTCGGCTCCACGCAACTGCAGGTGCGCAACAGCAATGCGCCGGTTGCCATTCGAGTGCCGCGATCGTTGTCGGCGCGGCTGGACCTGTCGGTGGGGGTCGGCGGCACGATCCAGACGCGTCTGTTGGACATCCAGACCCATCCTGATCTGATGGGCGCTGGGCGGTTGGAAGGGATCTGCGGAAGCGGCAATGGACTGATCGACGTCGACGTCGGCGGGCCCGGTAAAGTCGAGATCGAGGGGAAGTGACGGTGGCCGAGTTGGCCCCGCGGGCAGTGATCGAATAAGAGCGTCTAACAGAATGAAAAGGCCAATGGAGATTAACCGTCGTCCCCGAGTGATGTCGAATGTGCTGCCCCTCACCCTACCCTCTCCCCTATGGGGAGAGGGGATCATTCTATCCCCCTCTCCCTTTCAGGGAGAGGGTTGGGGTGAGGGTCCCGGCTTGCGCACGGTCATTGCCAAACGGCATTGGTCGGCGCCAAACAAGTGTTTTTTATCTTCTGACGGCCGTCGTTGCATTACTCGGGGCCGGTTCCGCGACAGCCGCATCGCTATTTCCTCGTGATCAGGTCGCCTTCCCGTTTGCCCCGGCGGCGATGGCCGAGGGGCCGGGGGTGCTGCGGTTCAATCCGGCGGCCTTGGGGAATGATCAGAACTTCGGGCTGAACTATTACCACACCTACACCGACTCGTCGCTAAAGGGAGACCATGCGCTCTATGCCTCTTTGCGCGGTTTGGGCGCCGGGGTCGAGTGGCTGGGCGCGTTGGGTGGCGAAGCCCATGGCCGCGCCTACACGCTTGGGTTCGGCACCAGCCCCGACCATCCCGTCCGGCTGGGATCCTCCTATCAATGGCGCTCATCGGATGACCCGGTGCAGGACAAATCGCATTTCTGGTCGCATGGAATTCTCTGGCGGCCGAACAACACGGTCTCGCTGGCGGCGGTGGTCGACAACTTCAACCGAATGCACTTGGATGGCGCCAAGAGCGACAGAGAATTCGTCTATTCGGCCGCCGTGCGCGTTTTCAACGACCATCTGACGGTGGGGGGGGATTGGTACCAGCGAACCTCACAGAATCTCGGGGATGGGTCGTATCGCGTCGCGGCCAGCTATGAAGTCACCCATGGTCTGACCCTGGCGGCGGATATCGATCAGCAGGAGAACTATTTCTTGGGCGCCCGTTTCGATCTGTCCACCTGGTTTTCCGGCTCCCAGACGTCGTTTGATCACGGCAGCCACTACCGCGGCGGCATCTTCTATTCGGGGATACACAACACGCGGCGATCGCCTCTGGTCAGTGTCCGCCACGAGGTGGCGCACCTCGATTTGAAAGGGGAGATTCCCGATCGCCGACCGCCGATGTCGCTATTTGGTCCCACCCCCTTGACGACCTACGATTGGATCACACTCTTGGATAAGGCCGAACGTGACCCCGAGATCAAGTCCGTCGTTCTGCACATCAACGATCCCCATCTGGGGTGGGCGCGCCTGCAGGAGCTGCGGCAGGGCTTGACGCGGGTGCGCCGGGCAGGGAAGATGACCATCGCGTATATCGAGGGAAATGCCAGTAATGGAGAATACTATCTGGCGAGCGCTGCCGATCGGATTGTCGTGCCCCCGGTATCCACCGTCGACGTCGTCGGTTTGCACTCGGAGGTGACCTTTGCGACCCGCCTCTTGGGCAAATTGGGCATCAAAGCCGACCTCGAGCATGTGGGCGAGTACAAATCCGCTTCCGATCTTGTGACACGCACCGAGATGTCTCCCGCGCACCGCGAGGCGGTCGGGGCGCTCTTGGATGATCTGGACCGTCAATGGGTGGGGCAGATCGCGCAGGCGCGTGACGTTCCGGAGGCGCGCGTCCGGGAATGGATCGATCACGGTCCCTACATTTCCATCGACGCCAAAGCGGCGGGATTGGTCGATGCCGTGGCCTACCCCGACGAGGTCGACCGCATGGCCCGCGATCAGGCCGGTCCGATCCATGCCAACGTGAATAGCCGACAGTTGGCGCAGCGTCGATATCAGCCGCATGGCTGGGCCACCCCGCCGCAGGTGGCCGTAATCTTTGCCGCCGGTTCGATTGAATCGGGAAATGACGGCCAATATCCTCTGATCGGCGAAGTCATGGGATCTGCCACGGTCAGTCAGGCAATTCGCCGGGCCCGGAAGGACCGGAAGGTCAAGGCGGTTGTGCTGCGCATCGACTCAGGCGGCGGATCGGTTCTGGCCGCGGATGAAATCTGGCACGAGGTCAATCTGACCGTCGGGAAAAAACCACTGGTTGTGTCGTTTGCCGACGTGGCGGCTTCGGGGGGGTATTATATCGCCTGCGCGGCCGATTCGATCTTCGCCTTGCCTGGCACGATCACGGGTTCCATCGGAGTCATTTCCGGCAAGCTGGCGGCTGGAGATTTGTATCAAAAGGTCGGGCTCGACAAAGAAGTCCTGACCCGTGGGCGCTTTGCCGATATGTATGGCTCGACCCGTCCGTTCAACGACGCCGAACGGGCCGTCGTCCGCGACCAGATCACGCGGGCCTACCAGCATTTCGTCGACTTGGTCGCGCAGGGGCGACGGTTGTCCCCCGATTCGGTGGATGCGATCGCACAGGGGCGGGTCTGGTCGGGCATCGCCGCACAGGCCCGGGGTCTGGTCGACCGTTTTGCCGACCTGCACGAGACGATTGAAGTCGCCGCCCGGATGGCCCGGATCAAGAAGGGCGCCGAAGTCAAAGTGGAGATTCTCCCCGAACAGCGTTGGCGGTTGTTGGATGCGGGGCCGTTGAATCTGTTGGCGACCAGCGCGCCCTTGGCCGGCCCCGCCCATCTGCTGCGGCAGGCCCTCGGAGCAATCGGCGTCTTGCCGCCGGCTGGCGATGATGACGCGGCTTACGCGATGCCGTATCAGATCACCATTCAATGACCGGCCGGATTCGTGGCACCGCCCAGCTCTCAAAGAAACCCAAAGACATTCACGATCGCAAACTGACCGGGTACGTGCCTTGCGCGGCGCCCGCCCGAACGGTATGTTGAAGCCCGTTCGGCGCGGCTGGGATGCCGCTGGCGGATTCGATATGAACAACGTCGCAATCGTCACCGATGCCGCAATCACCAAATTCATGATTCATGGTGTCCCGGACCGGCCAGGGGCTGCCGCCGAGATGTTCAGCCGCGTCGGCGCCGCCGGAATCAACATTCACATGATGGCCGCCTCGGGCGCCGAGCGGGGACGGACCGATATTTCGTTGACCGTCGCCGACGACGACGCGGCACGGGTGGTATCGATGCTGGAATCGGCCAAAGCCGAATTGGAAGCCAGCTCCGTGTCGCAGCGCTCCGACGTCGCCGCCGTCAGTCTGGTCGCCGATGGGCTGGCCAAGTCGCCGGGGATCGCCGGACGGATGTTTCGCACCCTGTCGGCGGAGGGGATCAACATTGACATGATCTCGGCGGCGAACACGGCGGTCACCTGCCTGATCGACGCCCGTTTCCTGGAGGCGGCGACTCAGGCGCTGAAACGGGAATTCCGGCTGGAATTGGCCTAAGCCATCTTTTCGGGCTCGTTCTCAGTGCGCGAGGGTATCAACTGGTGGTTCCAGGTCGGCACTGGGAGTCAGAACGGTTGGAGATTCCCCAAAAGAGGATATCAGATGAACAAACGGAACTTGCGGATGCTCCTGTGGCCATTTGCAGCCGCCCTGCTCCTGGGCGGATGCAGCGCCGATCAGAAGCAGCCGGAAACGAAGGGCGCGCAGTCGCAGGTCCAGACCGCGCCGGCCAGTGAGAAATACCCGATCGACTGGTGCATCGTCTCCGGCTCGACACTGGGCAAAATGGGCGACCCCGTGACCTACCTGTACCAGGGGCGCACGATCAAATTCTGCTGCAAGAACTGCATCCGCGACTTCAATAAGGCCCCCGCCGCCTACTTGGCCCGTTTGGATTCGGCGGCCGCCGGCCAGATCAAGCAGCCGAGCGAAGAGGGGGGATGATCGAATCCCCTCCATGCACCGACCGCGCGAACGGCGGGCACTGAGATTCGAGAACGGCCCCGATGTGGGGCCGTTCTCCTTTGATAGCAGTGCAAAGATCGCACGGATGATACGTATATTGTAAGTCAGGACCCCTGAACAGGGGGTCTTGACCCCCCTCACCGCTTGGCAGCGTCTGCCACTGATTCCATTCTGAAGATGGTTGCCAACGGGACATCCAATCCACGGGGAACGTCTTCGGCGGTTCGTGTTTCGACCGCGGCGATGGTGCCACTTTTCCTGCTTCTGACCGCCACTTCTCCGGCGGCAGATGCTCCTCCCTACCATTACTCGAACCACGGCCCCTCGATCGGTGGTGTGATCGTCAAAGTGAAGCCGGGATTCCTGGCAGTGTCTCCATCTGCGTCAAGCCGACATGCCGCAATGCCCGATCCAGCGGCGGCGACCCGACAGGTTCAACAGTGGTGTGAACCGCTGGGCGTCCATGCCGTCAAGCGGCTGTTGCCGAATCTCCCGTCCACGGCTGCGGCCGCCGCGCCGCCAAATCCGGGTGAGCGAAATTTCATCCTCGGTGTCGACTCTCTGGCGGCGGACGGCTTGGTGCGGCGTCTCAGTGATCTGCCCTGGGTGGAATATGCGGAGGTGGACCATAAAGTCGAGTTGCACCAGCTTCCCGATGATCCTTTGGTGGCGCGCCAATGGGATCTGGAGAACACCGGTCAGCCCTATTGGTCGATCTTGGGTGTCCCCGGTGACAGTAACGACGTCCTGATCGAGCGAACCGGCACACCCGGCGCGGACATTCGGTTTGGGCCCGTCTACCGCCATGCCGGCCGCCGCGACACAATTCTGGTCGGAGTGGTCGATACAGGCATCGACACGGGCCACGTCGATCTGCGTGATCACGTCTGGCGCAATCCCGGCGAAATTCCCGACAATGGGTTGGATGACGACCATGATGGATTTGTCGATGACGTAAACGGCTGGGATTTCTCGGGAGACATCGCCGCCACGCCATTGGATCTGGTCCCCGACAACGATGTATCCGATTTCCTGGGCCATGGCACGCACGTGTCCGGCACGATTGCGGCAACCTCCGACAACGGCATTGGAATGGCCGGGATCGCCGATCAGGCGCGGATCGTCGGCATCAAGATGTTCCCCAATTCCTATCTCTCGGTGTCGGCCCAGGCCATCTACTATGCCGTCGCGCGCGGCGTGCGGGTGATCAACATGAGCTGGGGCGGGGATTTTCCCTCGCGGGCGCTCGAGGATGCGCTCGAGTACGCGCACGCGCGCGGTGTCGTGCTCGTGGCCTCGATGGGAAACTCCGGCAGGGATCAGTTGTTCTATCCGGCGGCCTATCCGCAGACGATCGGCGTCGGCTCATCGACGGCGCGCGACCTTTTGTCGCGGTTTTCCACCTACAACGATTTCGTCGACGTCATCGCGCCGGGACAGGACATTCTATCGCTGCGCGCCGCCGGAACCGATCTTTATGCCGACGTCGGCGAACCAAACGTTCACGTGATCGATCAATATTACCTGAACGCTTCCGGAACTTCGATGTCCGCGCCTCACGTGACGGGGGCGGCAGCGGTCCTGTTGTCCCTGGCGCCCGGCCTGTCCAATGAGCGGGTGCGGCAGATTCTGCGCGCGACCGCCATCGATATTGTCGACCCCTATGGTGATGGGCAGAATCTGCCGGGATTTGATCGCTACACCGGCGCCGGCCGGATCGACCTGGCCGCGGCCGTGGCCTCACTGCCCGATCTGTTCGTGCGCGTCACTTGGCCATTGCCCGGCCTTTGGATCGGCGGCGAGGTGGTGATCCGTGGCTCCGCCATTGGTGGCTCTTTCACCCACTACAATGTTCTGGTCGCCCCGGGTTACATCGAGCATGCGACGGAGTGGACGACAATCACCTCATCGGCGAATCCAGTCGAGACTGCGATCCTGGCACTCTGGCCGACGGCGGGGCTGGAAGGGCCGTTCACCATTCGTCTCGATGCCGGGCCGGATGCGCTCATCGACGTCCCCGTGAATCTGGTGCAAGCGCCGACGGCGCAGATTAACTCGCCGAAGCCCTCCGACACGGTTGTGCTCCTGAAAACGATCGTCGGGCGCGCAGCGGCGCCGGGATTTGTGTCCTATCGCATCGAGGCCATGGGGCCGATGCCGACTGACACGGTCCACGTCGTGACGGAATCCTCCCGTCCGGTCTGGGACGACACCCTGGCCATCTGGCGCGCCGATTCACTGCCGGAAGGGGACTATCGCCTGGTTCTCACCGTCCAAACCGACGGCGTCGCCCGTCGTGACTCTGTGACCGTGGCGGTGCGCTCCGCCTTTCTGCGCGGCTGGCCGGTTGAACTTCCCGCAGCGGCACATTTTGCGGTGACGGCGGTCAATCTCGACGGACGGGGGATGGATGAAATCGTTTGCCCCACTGGAAAGGGACTGTATGTTCTGAACGGCGATGGCACCATCTACCCAGGGTGGCCGCGTGACACAACCTCCGACGTTTCCACCGCGCCGGCCGTTGCCGATCTGGACAATGACGGCAAAGTGGAGATCATCGTCGCCAGCCCGACGAAGTTGCACGTGTACGCCTTCATCGGTGAAGAGTTTGCCGGCTGGCCGCGCCCCTTCGCGGGAGGGCTGCCGAGTGTTTATGGAAATAGTCTGCCGACGGTGGGCAATCTGGACGGACGCGGCGCCTTGGAAGTGGCGGCCATTGACCGGCTCGGACGGATTCTCGCTTGGAAAGCGGACGGGTCAGACTATCTGCCCGAGAACGGCGGGCAATTCGGAAGTATCACGCTGACTAACTCTCTCTTCAATTCCCTGCCTCGGCTGACCATCTGCGATCTGGACCGTGACGGCCGTCCCGAGTTGATCGCGGCCGGTGACGACATCCTCCTGTTCGATGGCCGCACCGCTTTACCCTTCCGTGGCAATCCGTCGACCCAACTCCGGTCGCATTACTCCATCCACGGCATGGTGGTCGGCGATTTCGATCATGACGGTGTGCGCGACATCGCCTATGTCGCCTCCGAGGGACCCAGCAGCCCATTTGTCATCGATATCATCGACGTGCACGGACGCTCACTCCCCGGCTGGCCGCGCATGATACCTTTGACCGTGAGCAAATATCTTCTCTCTTCCATGGCCGCCGGCGACGTGGATGGCGACGGCACTCCCGAACTGTTCGTCGCGCCCTATTCGCTCGGCAATGGCTTCATCTACGCGTACCACGCCAACGGCTCTTCGCTGGGCGCCGATTCGAGCGACGGGCTCTTTGCCTCGCTCTCGGGATCGCTGTCGGGGGTGGCGTTGGTCGATCTGGATGGCGATGCCCAGCCGGAGATTGTCGTGCGGATGGGTGATCTGATCTTTGGTCCCGATGAGATCGTGGCGCTCAGGCCCGACGGGTCACTCGTGCCGGGTTATCCGCTCTTTTTCGGAAATGGTTCATCGGGCATCATGTCCGCGCCGATCATCGGCGACGTCAACCACGACGGCATCACCGACATGGTCACGGTCCAGTCCAACTCCACCAATGTCGCCATCTGGTCTTTGGGTTCCAAGGCCGGCCTTCGAGGCAGACCCTGGCCGAAGTTTCGCGCCGACCTGTGGAACTCCGGCGTCCTGGCAACGCCGCAGTACGACGTGACCTACCTCGTGCGGCTGATCGATATGTTCTTCCGCGGCGGCCCGGGCTTTCCGCCCTACGAACCGGCGGACGTCAATTGCGACGGGACATTGGACTTAACCGACGTAGTCGGACTGATGGGCTACCTGTACCGGCAGGGCCCGGCGCCGTGCGCGCCGTGACGGATTCGCGGTATAGTCAAAGGAGCAGTCACCTCCCGATTCGATACCGCATGATCGGCCGCGTGCTGGACCGACGCGCCACTTCGACAAATCCCGCTTTCCGAAACGCCGACGCCAAGCCGGTCCAGACGAACGGGTCGGGGAGTTTCGCGACTTGATCGTAGGGATACCCCTCAACGATCTTCGCGCCCTGTGTTTTCGCGAACCGTACGGCGGCTTCCAAGAGCCGCGCGCTCAGTCCCTGACGACGGTGTGATTTTTCAATGAAAAAGCAGGTGATCGACCAGACCGGCTCGGCATCGACCGGCTTGAGCACGCGCGAACGCGCCAGCCGTGTGTAGACTTGGCGGGGCGCGAGCGCGCACCAGCCGACGGGCCGATCTCCGGAATATGCCAGGATGCCCGTCGGCTCGCCTTTGGCTACGATTCGTTTGAAGGCCCGTTTGTTTCCGTCGCCGCTTTGACGGACAAATTGGCTCCGCGCAAGCCGCCAAGTCATGCACCAGCACCCGCCGCAGGCGCCGCGAATGCCGAACAACTCTTCCAAGTCCGACCAGCGCTCCGCCGTCAGAGGGTGGAACACAAACCCACCGGGCTTGGGATTTCGACCGCTGCCGGTCGGCGCCTTTGAATCACTCTTTCGCAGGTGCTGTCCCTCGCAGTTACTCCCGGCAACGGCAACGCGGGACTGGTCCGTCGGTCCGGCTGTCGCGATACCCTCTTGCATTAAGACCCTCTAACAATATGACTCCAAGGAAGAAACTGTGCACGCCAGGCGCCCTCGCCTGGCGTTTCGCCGCCCGAGGGCGGGCGGCGTGCACCTTGTTCGCGGGTGCCGGGAGCATCATTTTGTTAGAGGACCTAAGTTGTAAAGGGATAGGCTCGGAGGTCAATCGCTTTACAGGGAGACCAGTCCCTGGCGTGACGCTGACGCCGTCACGGGGGCTTGACCTGCGGGAGTGGCTGGGATAAAATTCAATCCGCCTTCTCGTGGTTCACATTCGCGCCCGGGAGAAGGTCCGTCTGCAGCGTGCGCGGCAGGCGGTCGATCGGCGATACCTCGGGCAGATCGGCTCGCGCGGTGGCGCCCAATTCCTTGAACTTGCGGGCGGAGATCAGAACGCCGCCTTCAAGCGATCCAACGGAGTCGTTATAGGAAGTGACGGCTTGTCCAAGTGACTTGCCGACCCCTTTGAAGTTGTCAACGAACGTTGAGATACGTTTGTAGAGCTCTTCTCCATGATGCCGTATGTCTTGGGCGTTCTTGGCGAGATTCTCCTGCCGCCAGCCCAAGGCCGCCGTGCGCAGCAGAGCGATCAACGTTGTCGGTGTGGTGACGAAGACATTTCGCCGCCACCCATCATCGAAGAGGTTCCGATCGATATCTGCGGCGACACTCAAGAAGGAGTCGCCGGGAATGAACATCACGACGAAATCCGGCGTCGGAACATCAGCGGCCCAATACGCCTTGTCGGAGAGTTTCTTGACGTGGTCCCGCAAGTTGACCGCGTGCCGTCGGAAGTTGTTCGCACGTTCATCGTCATTCGTCGATGACAAACCATCGAGATAGGCCTCCAGCGGGACCTTGGCATCGACGATGATCTTCAGCCCGCCCGGGAAATGGACAGTCATGTCCGGTCGCTGCTTCCCCTCACCGGCATTGATGGTCTGCTGCTCCGTGAAATCGCAATGGTCGGACATGCCCGAGATTTCGGCCGCATTGCGGAGAGTGGTCTCGCCCCACCGGCCGCGGACACGTGGATTCCGGAGCGCCTGAACCAAATTGGCGGTCTCGCGTTGCAGCTGCACGCTCGTCGAAGCGACCGTCTTCAACTCGGTCCGGACGCTGCCGTAGTCTTGCTTTAGTGTGCTTTCCAAAGCGCGGGTCTGCTGCTCGTATCGGCTCAGCGCGTCAGTCAGTGGTTGGACCAAGTTTCCAATGGCCTGCTGTTTCTGGTCGATTTTCCCCTCGGCGGTTGCGAGCACCGTGCCGAGTTCGGACTTTGCCAGCTCAAGGAACTCCTTGCTGTTGCCGGTCAGCGCAGTTCTGGACAGGGATGCGAATGCGTCCTCAAGCTGTTTCTTGCTCTCATCTACGAACTTCTGTTGCGCTGCAATGCTCTCCCGTGCTGCAATCAGCTGAGTCTGTGCCTCGGTATTAGAGCGGCTCTCAGCTTCGTAGAGCCGCCGCAATTCGATGAAATCCCTGTCCTTCTGTTCGATCTGTTGCTTGACAATGTCAAGTGCTCCCTTCGCCTGCGCCCGTCCCAAAAACCACGCCGCAACCGCGCCGATCAGGATACCCAAGAGAAGAAGAAGCCAATCCATCGGTCTATCTCCGCCGTCCGGAATCGCGGATCGATTCCTGTGCCAAGGAACTCCACCATTAACGAGTGAGTCAAACGCATTCGGCGCTATCACTTTTGTCAGGGCCGCGGGCGCATGCCGCCCAGTCCATCGTGTGTGTTTCCCTCGTAAGAGTTTGCGTGACAATACATTATTGCCCCGTGGCCGGGCGCGGCGTCGGATCATTTCAAGGTATTCTGACTCCGGTTTCCCGCAGGGAAAACTCTCAATCCTGCGTATATTTGGGTTTCTGGACGCCGATTTCAACTGTGTCCGACATGCGGGCTGAAGATGAGTGAGGAAACCGCCAAAGCCGATCTGGCGTCACTACGCATCCAGCGCGACGTTCCGCGCGCTGCCGCGGCCAGCGACGGCAAGAGCCGCACGTGGGTGTGGATTGTTCTGGCCGGAGTGGTTGTTGCCACGGGCGGGCTGTGGGCGTGGACGTCCCACGGACGGGTGATCGAAGTGCAGACGGCGCGTGTCGAACGGCTCGCGCCGGCGACCGTGCAGTCGCTTCTGACGGCGACCGGATATGTCGTCGCCCAGCGTAAAGCGGCGGTGGCGTCCAAGGGGACAGGGCGGCTCGAAGTCCTCAACGTTCAAGAAGGCGACGCCGTCAAGGCCGGGGACGTGATCGCCCGTTTGGAGGCGCATGACGTCAATGCATCTCTGGAATCGGCACGCTCATCGGTGACGCAAGCCGAGGCGACTCTGGCACAGGCCCGCGCCGTCGAGCGCGAGGCGAAGTTGAATTTTGACCGCGTTCAGGAATTGCGCACCAAGGACCTGGCCTCGCAATCCGATTTCGACGTCGCCGAGGCCCGCTACGGTTCCGCCGAAGCCGGCGCCGATGCCGCGCGAGCGGCGCTTGAGACATCACGGGCCGCCGTCAAGTGGGCCGAAGTGCAGGTGGAGAATACGATCATCCGCGCGCCCTTTGACGGCACGGTTCTGACCAAACAAGCCGACGTCGGCGAAGTCGTCGCTCCGTTTGCCTCGTCATCCTCATCGCGGGCCGCGGTCGTCACGATCGCCGACATGTCGTCTTTGGAAGTGGAAGCCGACGTTTCCGAATCGAACATCCAGCGAATTGCGGTGGGCCAGCCCTGCCTGATCACGCTGGACGCCTTCCCGGCCGAGCCGTATCGTGGCACGGTGAAGAAAATTGTCCCCACGGCCGATCGGGCCAAGGCCACGGTGCTGACCAAGGTCGGTTTCGACCGATTGGATGGGCGCGTCTTGCCGGAGATGAGCGCCAAGGTGAACTTCCTGCCGGCCCAGTCCGATCTTCAGGCGGTCAACACGGCCACGGTTTTATCGGTGCCCCAGAGCGCTCTGGTGCACCGGGATGGCCACGACGTTGTCTTTGTCGTGCGGCAGGGACGGGCCTACGCCACCCAGGTCGAGGTCGGGCAAACGTACGGGAGCGCACTGGAAATCAAGAGCGGCGTGCAGATGGGAGATGTCGTTGTGACTCCGGTGCCCGATGCCTTGTCCGATCGGGGACAGGTTAAGCTTAAATCCTAGGACCCTCTAACCCAATGAAGCCGGGCAATCAGCGAACTGGTAATGTGCGCGTCACGCGCCCTCGCGTGACGCTCCGCCACCCGAGGGCGGGTGGCGGGCACGGGACCACCCGCTGCCGTAAAGGGTCTTTCTGTTAGTCGTTCTAAGAATCCCCAGGAAAAGGGATACTCATGCCCTATCATGACATGGCACAACTCGTTCACTGTCCCGTGATCGAAATCCCCTTTGAAATGCGTATGATGACAACCCAAGGATATGCAGATGCCACAAAGCGTCGTCAAAGTCAAAGAAGTCAGCAAAGCGTACCAACGCGATAAGACCCCTGTTCCGGTCCTGTCGAATCTGTCGTTGACCGTACCCGAAGGGGAGTTTGTCGCGCTGATGGGTCCCTCGGGATCCGGCAAGACGACTCTCTTGAATCTCATCGCCGGTATCGACCGCCCCGATACCGGGCAGGTCACCGTGGCGGGGACCGATCTGGCCCGGCTGGGAGAATCCGAACTGGCGAAGTGGCGGTCCCGGCATATCGGCTTTGTCTTTCAGTTCTATAATCTGCTGCCGGTCTTGACTGCCTTCGGCAACGTCGAACTGCCGCTTCTGTTGACGAAACTGTCGACCCAGGAACGCCGCGAGCACGTCGAGACGGTTTTGCAACTCGTGGGGCTGAGCGACCGCCTGCACCACTACCCGCGCCAGTTGTCCGGCGGGCAGGAACAGCGCGTGGCGATTGCCCGCGCCATCGTAACCGACCCGACCGTGATCGTGGCCGATGAGCCGACCGGCGATCTGGACAAACAGTCGGCAGGAGAAATTCTTGACCTCTTGGCCCGCCTGAACGGCGAATTCAAGAAGACCATGGTGAACTCAATTGAAGAGTTCGGCCGCCATGACCATCGCGCCCCGCGCGATTCGTCGTGAGCAACCTCGCTCCGTGGCCGGAGTCCGGTGATATGCGTTTTTTCCGTTTGATCCTGAACAACACGCTGCGGCACAAACTGCGCACGGTGCTGACCATCGTCGCAGTCGCCATCGCCCTTCTCGCCTTCGGGTTCATTCGGACCGCTATCTCGGCATGGTATCTGGGGGTCACGGCCTCGGCGCCCGACCGGCTCATTACGCGCAGCAAGATATCGATTACCTTCACCCTGCCTCTGGCACAGAAAGAACGCATCGAGCGCATTCCCGGCGTGGTCGCGGTCACGCACGGCACCTGGTTCGGCGGCATCTACAAGGACCCGGGAAATTTCTTCCCGCAGTTCGCCATGGAGAACGTGGAGTCGTTCCAGCTGTACCCGGAGTTCTTGATCGATACTTCGGCGCTGCGGGCCTTCGCCACCGAGCGCAATGCCGTCATCGTCGGCGTCAAAACGATGGAACGGTTCGGCTGGAAGATGGGCGACGTTGTCCATCTGACCGGGACAATCTATCCCGGCGATTGGGACTTTGTCATCCGCGGCGTCTACACGGGCCGTTCCGAAGCGACGGATGTCTCGCAGTTTATTTTCAACTGGGACTACATCGAGCAGCGCATGCAGCGCGACTGGCCGACGCGCACGGGACAGGTCGGCTGGTGGGTGATCAAAATCGACGATCCCGCCAAGGCGGCTTCGATCTCGACGGCCGTTGACCGCGAGTTCGACAATTCGGCCGATGAAACAATCACGGAGACCGAAGCCGCGTTCCAGCAGAGTTTCGTGGCCATGTCGGGTACCATCATCCTGTCTTTGCAGATCGTCTC
>JACQFV010000091.1 GCA_016199865.1 Candidatus Zixiibacteriota bacterium
GGCGTCGATCTCTTTGAGCGCCGCCTGGAAGCCCGGCGATTCCTTGCGCACCCGCTGCACGTCCACGGTCCCGACCCGCAGTTCGGCGGCCGCGTTCGACCCCCAAAATGCCACCACGGCGGCCAAGATCACCCACCGGCTTGCCCGCATTGCTTGTGTCATCGTTGCTCCTCGCACACCCAGCCCAAGCCGGCGGTCAACCGGCGGCCACCGCTCTCCATGTCCTTATAATATATCGGCTTCCGCGAGAAGGATCAACCGCCATCGCGGCCCCGATATCACCACTCTTTAAACCGCCCGCGGGACATTTCGATCACCCAAACGTGGATTTTTCCATCCAGTTCCGGCGCCAAGAGACGCCGGGCGTGTTATCTTGTCCAGATCGGTCAGCCGATCACGGAACGAAGGCAAGACCCTGGTTTACAATTGAGTCTGTCGATGCGCAAGCCGGGATTAACGATGAAACGAGTTTCTCTGCCCTTCCGGTGGAAACGCAGTCTACCGCCCCATTTGGGTCTGGCATGGCTGATCTCCTGCTTTGGGTGCGCCACGGCGCTAGCCCAAGCTCCGCAGCCGACGGACACGATCCGACTCGCCCCGGTGATCCTTCTGGATACGGTCAGCGGCGACAACAGTGCCTTCCCCGTGGATCGGCGTCGACTCGGCAAAGTCATCACGCGCAACATGAGCGAAGAACTGCTCGATGCCGAACGGCTCATGTCCGAGGATCATTTTCAAGAAGCGGTGGACCTTCTGCTGCCACTGTGGGACAAACAGACTCAGGTCACCGCCGACGATCCGATCGGATCAACCTTGCGCAGGGCCTATCGCGGCCTGAAGGACTATCAGGGCGTCCAACGGGTCCTGCAACGTCAGCTCGCAGCCACCAACGCTGAGCCCTTCCTGCTGTCGGAACTGGCCAATCTGTATTTCGACTCAGGACAGGCCGATTCCGCGCAGGCAACGCTGGATCGGCTGATCAAGTTCGATCCCAAAGATCCGCAACGTCACCATCTGGCGGCGGACGTCTATCTGCGTGCCGGACGGACCAACGAGGGAATGGAGGTTTACCGCAAGGCCCGTGTGGCCTTGGGCGATTCGGTGGCCTTCTCGGAGGAGTTGGCGCGCATTCTCGAAGCGCGGCGTGAGTACGCCGGGGCGGTCAGCGAGTACTTCCGCTGGCTGGACGCCAAGCCCGAGTCGCGCCGCACGGTGCAAAAGCAGATCACCAGCTTGATCAAGATCCCCGAGGCGGCGCCGCAGATCACCGCCGCGTTACGCGGGATCGTCATCGCGCGTCCTTCGCACGAATACGCGCACCGTCTGTACGGCGATCTCTTGATGGAATCCGGCCTGACCGACTCGGCCTTCGCCGAATACCGCCGCGCCGACCATCTCTCCGATCAACCCGGCGGACATCGTTGGTTCGGCATCCAACGCTGCCTGGAAACCGGCCATTACCAGGTGGCCCGAGATGAGGCGGTCGCCTTCCTCAAGGACTACCCGTCGTACCCGGAGGCCACCCAGGTGCATTTCGCCCTGGCCAAGGCCGAATTGTCACTGGGACACGTTGCGGTGGCCGTCGGCATGCTCAAGGCGCTGGCGGCTCAGATGTCGAATCCGAACGAACGCGCCCACGTGGAGTTTCAAATCGGCGACGTCTACCGGACCCACACCAGCGACATGGATTCCGCCGCGGCCTATTTCCAGAAAGTGGTCGACGCCGCCGGCCACCCGGCCGACAAACCCACGGCCCTGATCCGGTTGGGCGAGATCGCCCTCTTTCATGGCAACCTTCCCGGCGCGGATTCCGCCTATCAGCGGGCTTCGCAGGAAGCAACGGCCCTGCCGCAAAAGGAAGAAGCGGCCTATCACCAGGCCGAATTGTCGTTTCTCTCGGGCAGCTACGACACCTGCGCGACCCGACTCAAGAATCTGGTCCGCCAGTTCCCGCGCGGTTTCTATGTCAATGACGCCTTGGAAATGAGCATCATCCTCAAAGAAAACAAAGACCCGATGAACTGGTCGTTGAAGCGCTATTCGGCTGGCTTGCTGGCTATCAAACGGCGCATGCCCGACACCGCCCTGGCCTGTTTCGGCCAACTGGCGGCCGATTCCGCCAATTCCTTGGCGGACGATGCCCAATTGGCCATCGGTCGACTCTACAGCGATGAAGCGGAATACCCGCAGGCGGTGTCGGCCTACCGGTCGCTGATCGCGCGCTTTCCCGGAAGCTTCCTCGTGCCCCGTGTCTGGGCGAAACTGGGAGATTTGTACTCCGGACCGTTGGCCGACCCCGCGCAGGCCAAGACGGCCTATCAGATCATCCTGAGAGATTTCAAGGACTCACCCTTGGTGGAAGAGGCGCGAGCGCACCTGCAGGCCCTGCCGGTGCCGTAATCGCCCAAGCCATCCCGGGCGTGCGAGTTCCGGCGCCCTCCGATGGCGACTAATCCACAGATCAATTGCCCGAAGTCAGACCGTGGGAGAGGCTCGATCGGCCTTTGGTGCGTGCACAGAAGAAGATCGGTACACCAGCCGACACAACTGTGCGCGCCACCCGCCCTCGGGTGGCGCCGCGTCACGCGAGGGCGCGTGACGCGCACATCTTCAATTTCTCGATCGCCCGATGTCTTTCTGTGGGATGGCTAGACTCCAACGCCGGTCGGGGTTTGCGTTTTCCGCCCGCCCACAACCGTCTCACTTCCCTGACGGAGCGTGTGGACTTCTTCTTCCAGTGTCTGAATACGTGCCGCCGCCTGCTCCAGTGTCCGCAAACGCATCTTGATCGTGGTGCGGACCAAGAGACCCAGCGACACGAGCATGAAGAAGACCGAATTCACCTGCCGGAAGATATCGCCGTAATTGAACAGACTGTCCAAGAAGGCCATGATCCCCAGGCAAAACAAGATTCCGCACCAGACCAGCATGATAACCTCCCCGTAAGTGGTTGAAAAGACGATGGATCGACAGTCGGGCCCAAATCGGACGACGAAGATTCATCTCCCCCAGTGATGGGATTTCGGTTGTCGCCGTCGCCGCGGACCCTTAGTTTATCCGCCCTTGTGTTATCGGCTGCCGACGCGGATGCTTAAGAGACCAAGGAAACAGGCCTGACCCAGTACTCAAACCGTCCTCCCCAGGAATACATGACGAAGCATCTGAGCGAAAGGGGCGGCGTCGCCGGGGGGCGCACATGGTCGGCACCGAGAATAGGTTAACGGAACGCGTGGAAACCACTTCCGGATCGACATTCATGTCCGATTCGCAGTTCCGGCGCCTGCAGCTTGTGGTCGGCGGCTTGGTCACCCTGTTCGCGTTCGCGGTGTACGCCAAAACCGCGGCGCCGACGTTCTCCTACTGGGACTGCGGCGAATTCGTCGCCTGCGCGAACATCCTGGGCATCCCTCATCCGCCCGGCTCACCGGTGTTCGTGCTCTTGGGACGTGTCTTCACGCTCCTGCCCATCGCCTCCGACATTGCGGTGCGGGTCAATTTTCTATCGGTCACCACCAGCGCTATGGCGGCGGGCATCGCCTTTTTCGTGCTGGTGCGGCTGATCCTGGCAGGCCTGCTTCAGGGCGAGAAAACCGTCACCCGCTGGCAGGCCTGGGTCGCTCTCGGTGGCGCTGTTTCGGGTGCCCTGTTTCTGGCCTTCTCGAACACGCATTGGAATAACGCCGTTGAAGCGGAGGTCTACGGCGCTTCGATGTTCCTGACCCTGGCCCTGGCGTGGCTGGCGATGCGGTGGGCGGATCGACGTCACAAACCACTCTCCGACCGCTACCTGATCGCCATCTCCTATGTGGCGCTCTTGTCGGTCGGCATCCACATGACCGTTTATCTGGCCATGCCGGTCATCTTTCTGTTCATCATCAGCATCGATCCCGCCCTACGCCGCAACTGGCGTTTCTGGGTGAGCGGCATCGTGCTGTTTTTCATCGCGGTTGACGTTACTTGGTTCGTAGTCGCCGGGGGCCTCTGGCTGTTGATCAGTGTGGCCGCCGCCGTCACGCGGCGCGCCGTGGCCGGTTGGGGACTGATCGCCGCGATCATGGTCGCGGCCTGGCTCGGGTTTTCGTCGCAAACCTTCCTCCTGGTCCGCTCGACACAGGATCCGAACATCGACGAGAATGACCCCGAGACGATCAAGTCGTTCAGCGGTTTCCTGCAGCGCAAACAGTACGGCCAGACCGGCATGATCTCCCGCATGTTTGACCGACGGGGCAAGTGGTTGAACCAATTCGGCGATCACGCCCACATGGGATTTTATCGCTATTTCAAGGAACAGTACGGTTTCGGCGGATGGGCGATGGTGCCCGTCATATTGGTGGGCTTCTATGGCGCCTTCTGGCTCTTCCGGCGCGCCCCACCCTGGGGCGTCATGATCTTCATGTTGTTTTTCGTGGGGTCAGTCGGCCTGATTCTCTACATGAATTTCGCCGATGGCACCCAATATTACCGGCTGAATCCGGATGCCTATATGGAGGTCCGACACCGGGACTATTTCTTCACGCCGGCGTACATCGTCTTCGGCATGATGATGGGGCTGGGGCTGGCGGCGTTGGCGGGACGGCTCGGGGAACGCGGCGCGGCGGGGCGGCAGCTGGCCGTCGGGCTGGCGATCGTCGCGGCGCTGTTGCCTCTGCGCACCCTGCAGGCCAACTGGCGCGGCGCCGACCGCTCGCGCAACTTTACACCCTATGATTACGCTTGGAATCTCCTTCAGTCCTGTAAACCGAACGCCATTCTCTTCACCTCCGGCGACAACGACACTTTCCCGTTGTGGTGCATTCAGGAGGTCTATGGCGTGCGCAAGGACGTCGCCATCGTCAATCTTTCCCTGGCGCAGACCGATTGGTACATCTGGCAGATGAAGCACATGTGGGGCCTGCCGGTGACCTTCACCGACGATCAGATTCTCTGGAGCGTGCCCGACCGTTCGCTGGGCATGGAATTGGACCGTCCCAAGGAGGCCTACAAGGACCCGGTCTCCGGCAACCGGCACTATCTATTCCCCACCCGCGACGGCGGCAGCTATCTGCCCGTCAACGAGATGATCGTCGAACACATCGTCCTGAACAACAAGTGGGAACGGCCGATCTACTTCTCCTCCAATCCGTCCGACAAATCGCGGCTGCATCTGGAGAAACACTGCCGCGTCGTCGGCGAGGCCTTCGAAGTCGTCCGCGAAGACGCGCCGATGGACTTTGATTATCCCGCCACCGCGTCGCTCATGGATTCGACCTACCTCTACCGTGGCTTCGACGATCCGACCATCGGCCTGGACGACAACGCGGTCGGGCTGGCGGTCGCTTTCCCGGAACGAATGCTCGCGTTGAGTGATTACTACCGCCGCCTGGGGGACACCGCCAATTCGGACCACTGGGCCAACAAAGCCCGGTCAACGTTCCCGTCGTATTACCGCACCCATGAAATGCGCGCCCAGCAGTTGCGCGCCGCCGGTGACTCGACCGCCGCCACCAAAGTGCTCGAAGAGGGCGTGCAGCAAGTCGGCGCGTACGCGACACTGCTGCCGGACAATCGGATGTATTGGTATTTCTGGGGCAAGATGTGCGAAGCCGCCGGGCATGACGACGACGCCGAGAAGTATCTGGCCGAGGCCTTCTGGAACAATCCCAACGATCAGATGGTCTACCAGGATTACGTTCAGTTTCTCACCGCGCACACGAAGACTGGTCCAGCGGCGCGCGCCGCGGCGAAATGGCTGGAATACTATCCCTCCGATCAGCGCGCCCGCTCGCTGGTCAACATCCGCCGAACCGGTGGGGGTTGACGTGCGACTGATCGAGCCGCGGCGCCGGGCCGTCCGCGTTGCCCTTCTACTCCCTCTCCCTCTCCGGGAAAGGGTCTGACGTGATCGGCGATTCACCATCACCCGCCCAATCCCGTTCCACGCCGTCACCCAAAATCCTCGCCTGCGTCTTCGTCTACAACGAAGGCGAGAAACTCCGGGAAACGCTGGCTCGCTTTCCCGCGCCGCGCCCTTACGACGTCCTGGTGATGGACGACGGCTCCGACGACGGCGTCGCATCGATCATCGACGCCTTTCCCTTTGCCCACCTCCGCCATCCCGCCAACCGCGGCGTCGGCGCCGCCTTCCGCACGGCGCTGGGCTAGGCGCTGGGCTACGCACTCGAGCACCGCTACGACATTTTCATTCCGATGGCCGGCAACGGCAAGATGCACCCCTCCGACATTCCGGTCCTGTTGGCGCCCTTGCTCTCCGGCGGCTATGATTACGTGCAGGGCTCCCGTTATCTGTCCGGCGGCCGCTCTGAGTATCTGCCTTTGTTTCGCAAGATTGTGATTCCGATGTTGACCCGTCTGATCGGCTGGTTGATCGGATTTCGCGGCACCGACCTGACCTGCGGCTTCCGCGCCTACCGGCTGGATCTGATCCGCGATTGCCGGCTGGACATCAGTCAGTCCTGGCTGGACCGGTACGAAATGGAATACTATATCCATTACTATGCCATTCGCCTCGGATACCGGATCACCGAGGTCCCGGTGGCGATGACCTATCCCGCCTCGAAGAAGAACTACTCGAAGATTCGCATCTTCACCGGCTGGTGGTCGATGCTGCGCCCGTGGGTGTTTCTCGGCCTGCGGCTGAAGCGGTAGGGCCGGCTGCCGGATCACGGATATGACCACGGCCATCGTCTGACCGGGTGCGCGGCGTTCCGGGCGGGAACCCTCCGTACGGCGCCCTTTGTTCTTGATTTTCCCCGGCGGTGGCGCTATTCTCACCGTTCGCGCCATCGCCCCGGGCAACCGGGATCGATTGGACTTTTGGGGGTCTTGCGAATCAGAATTCAATTCGAAACAGTCAACGTTTTTCCTCTGAGGTGAACCAATGGGCAAGCCAATCTCCGTCGGGCTCGGTGTGGCCATGATCATGGCCGTCGCGCCCGGCGCCACGGCCCGTGCCGGGGTGTCGTTTTCCGATTTGACGGCCAATCAACAGATTGCCGATTTCAAAGTCGAGTGTCTGTACGTCGATGAGGCCGGAACCGCCATGGGGGGGCGCTTTCGCCATGTCCCCTCCGATTTCGTCCTCGACTTGTTGCGCATCCAGTCGGTGCCGCAGGCGTTCATGTACGTCAACTCGACCCCGCCCTCCGATCAAGGGGAGCCGCACACCTGCGAACATCTCCTGTTGGGTAAAGGGCCGCGCGGCCGCGCCGTCGCGTCTTTGGAGGACATGTCCCTGGGGACCAGTTCGGCCTTCACGATGCAACTGGAAACCTGCTATGACTACCACACCGCCGCCGGCGCCGATGTTTTCTTCAACCTGATGGAGAAAAAACTCGACGCGCTGTTGCATCCCAACTTTTCCGACGAGGAAATTCGTCGGGAGGTCTGCAACATGGGCATCAAGATGGACCCCACCGACAGCTCGCTGTCGCTGGAGGAAAAAGGGACGGTCTACAATGAGATGGTATCGACCTACGAGCGCCCCTTCTCGCCGTTGTTTCGGCAATTGGGAATCCTTGAGTACGGCGCCCGACACCCCTTGGCGCTCGAATCGGGAGGTCTGCCCGATTCGATCCGCACCATGGTCCCCGCCGACATGCGGCGGTTCCATGGCGGCGCCTATCATCTCAACAACATGGGGATGATCGTGGCGATTCCCGACCAGATCGAGATTGACGATTGCCTGAAGCGCACCAGCGCGATTTTCGCCCGTGTCGAGCCCGACGCCAAGACCGGCTTGGACCCGGCGCTCAACCGTGACCGTCTGCCGGCGCCCCAATCGGCCCCGGTGGGGACGATCAAGATCGTGGGATTCCCCAATCAAAACCCCAACGAGCCCGGACCGCTCATCTTCGGGTGGCTGCCCACGCGCACAATGGACAACAACGAGGCCTATCTGCTCGATTTGCTGGTCGCGAATCTATCGGGCGGGGAAACCTCTGACCTCTACCGGCTCTTCATCGACTCGCAGACGCGCACGAAGGACGTCGGCGCGACCTCGGTCTTCGGTTGGGCGGCGACGGATTTGGGGCGCCCGGTTTACATCGGCTTGGACAACGTACGCCGCGACGCCCTCAATGAAGCGCAGATCGACTCCGTCCGCTCGATCATCCGCCGGGAGATCGCGACGATCGCCGGCTGGGCCGATGGTTCGCCGGAACTGACCACGTTCAACGAACGCGCCCAAAGTCGCCTCACCGAACGCCGCCGTGACCTGCGCAAGTTTCTCAACACCCCCCCCGGTTTCGGCTACCGCGGCATCGGCGCCGAGTGGATGGAGCATCTCAAACGGATGCAAAAGAGCGCAGGATTCCGCAAACCGTTGACCTTGGACGACGAACTGAAAAACGCCCAGACGCTTCTGTCTTCCGGCAAGAACTTCTGGAGGGATTACATTCAGAAATGGCAGTTGGTCGACCAAGTCCCCTTTGCGGTGGCGGCCGTCCCCGATCCCGATCTGTCGAAGCGCACCGAAGAGGCACGCAAAAAACGAATCGACGATTATGTGGCAAACCTGCAGCAGAAGTATGCGCTGACCGACCGCGCCGCCGCGATCCGGCGTTTCCGCGCCGATTATGACGCCCAGACCGCCGTCATCGACAGCGCCGCGGCCACACTCACCCTGCCGCCCTTCATCAGCAACCCGCCGATGACGCTCGACGATCAACTGAAGTTCGCCAAAGACACGTTGCCCGGCAGCAAGCCCCTGGTCAAGTCCACCTTCGACAACATGACCGGCGCGAGCGTGGGGCTGGCCTTCGGTATCAACGTGGTCCCCGAGTCGCTGTTATTCTACACCGCGGCCCTGCCGACTCTGCTGACCGAGGTCGGCGTCATCAAGGACGGCAAGCCCGTCCCGTACGATCAGATGAAAGAACAAATCCGCCGCGAGATCCTGGAGCTCTCCGCCTATTACAGTGTCAACTACCGCAGTGAGCGGGTTGAACTGGTCGTGCGCGGCGCCGGCAGCGACCGGGACGAATCCAATCGGGCCGTCGACTGGATGACGGCCGTTCTCTACGGCCCCGACTGGCGCTCCGAGAATCTCTCGCGGCTGCGCGACGCCATCGATCTGGCGCTCTCCGATGCCCGCAACACGATGAAAAACGCCGAAGAGGCATGGGTGATGGATCCCGCCAATGCCTACTGGAAGCAGACCAATCCGGTCATCCTCAACACCGATTGCTTCCTGACCAGGGCGCACGATCTGCAACGGCTGCGCTGGCTGCTCAAGGATGCCGGCTCCCCGGCGGCGCAGTCTGAGTTTGCGGGTTTCCTCACGCGCGTCGCGGCCTTCGGCCGCGCCGCGGGGCGCGATCAGCTGAATCTTCTGACCGCGGCTCTGGCGGGCGAGACCGGGAAGGATTCGACGTTACTCCCCGATGGCGCCGCGTTGGTAGGGAGCATCACCGCATTGTCTTCGACCGCCAGGTCGCTCGTGGTCGACGGCGCCAAAGACCTGCGCCAGTGCCTGCCCGACGTGCCGGATGCCACGCTCGCCTCAGACTGGCAATATCTCTGCCGCCAGATGACTGACGATCTGGCTGTGCCGCCGGCCAAAGTCCTGGCCGACCTGCACGGACTCATGGGACTGATCCTCCACGCCGACAACGTGCGCGGCTTCATGGTCGGCAGCACACCCAATCAACAGGCGCTGCAGCCCGCCGTTGACCATCTCGTGGCCCGTCTCGACAAGAAAGTGTCGTCAGCGCAAATTTACGCGCGCACCCCGCGCATCATCGAACGGCTGCGCGATCACACCCCCGACTTGCAACGGCCGCTCTACGTCGGGCTGATCAACGGCAACACCGGCTCCGGCGTGTTCATCAACACGGCCCCCTGCGCCAGTTTCGTGCATCATGACAAGGACGGACTCCTGAATTTCCTGGCGGCACGGCTCTACGGCGGCCATGGCGCGCACAGCATGTTCATGAAGACCTGGGGCGCCGGGCTGGCCTATTCCAACGGCTTGCGGTCCAACGAATCGAACGGCCGGATCATCTACTATGCCGAGCGCTGCCCCGATCTGGCGCAAACGATGCAGTTTGTCGTCGACCAACTCAAGAAGGCCCCCTATGACACGTCCTTGGCACAGTATGCGATCGCGCAGGCCTTCATGAACTATCGCTCCGGCTCTTCCTATGAGGATCGGGCCGAGGCGATGGCGGCCGATCTGGCCGATGGCGTCACGCCCGACAGCGTGCGGCAATTCCGTCAGGGAATTCTGGCCCTGCGCGATTCGCGCGATCTGTACGCGAACCTGCAGGGGCGCATGGAATACGTCTATGGCCAAGTCCTGCCCGGCTACGGCCCGCCCGCGGCCGACGTTCAGGACGGCGTAAATTTCATCATCGGCCCGGAAAAGCAGTTTCAGTCATACGGGAATTATCTCCACTCGGCGGAAGGAAACGTGATTCTGTATCGCCTGTATCCGCGTGATTACTGGAACGTGGAGTCAAGGGCGAACTGACACCGCTTTGACCTGATAGTATCAGCGAATGGCTATACGCCAATACTATGCCACGCCCGAATCGCCGTTGACGTCAACAATGTCCTCCGAGTGTTTCGGCAGAAACCACTTCTGCGCCACAAAGGTCGGGATCACGGCGCTCGCCACCACGACACCGACGAGAACGGAATACTGCACCTGATTGATCAGGCCGGAGTTGAGTCCGAAGACGCTGGCGATGGTTCCGAAGGTCAGTCCGGTACTCATCAGGAGTGTCGTGTACATGCTGCCATGCGGGATGTGGCGCTTGGCCAAGAAATAGACGCCCAGAAATTTGGTCAGAATCTTCAGGGCAAATAGCGCGGCAAAAAGTCCAAAAGCCGCCGCGATGCTCGGCAGCGAAACGCGCAACCCGCCCACCAGGAAAAACAGCGGTGTGATCAGGGCATAAGCAACCGTCCGCAAACGGTTGCGCACTGCCTTCGCGCCGGACGTCGCGGCAAATTGCCCGGACATCAGAAGGCCGAGTACGAACGCCGGCAGGACCGCGTGCCCCTCACCCAGATTGGCGAAATACATGAATAGCAACAGCAGGACGAACAGATACTTGATCTCCGGCTCGATGACTTTGTTGCTCAAGGCGGGATTGGTGAAGAACCATCCGGAGAACCGCACGGCCAGCACGATGAC
>JACQFV010000106.1 GCA_016199865.1 Candidatus Zixiibacteriota bacterium
CTCACGTAAACGTGATTTCGAGGGCTACCGCGTCTATACTTCGCGCTTCGACATCAACGAGCAATACTCCCTCGTCGCCAATTGGGACAAAGAGGACTTCACCCGCTGGGCGTACGATTCAACCCTCAATGACTGGAAACAAGTCTCCTACCCCCTCACCACCCCGCAATGGCAGAAGGAACTGAGCAATCCGGCCTTTGATCCCGTGCAATGCTCTCATCCCTCGTTCGAGACCGCCTACCGCGACACGTTCATCGACACCGTGCGCGACGTCGAGGGGACCATAATCAAGATCGTCCGCCGCGAACGGTACTCCTACTGGCTCGCGGAGGGACCCAACCGCGGCAACAGCTACTATGGCACCGACCGCCAGGAATCCAATCCGATCCAACGGGTCGCGGTCCGAGACACCGTGGTGGAAGGCGATTCACTAACGTACGGAGTCTACGAGATCACGATCGACAACCTGAACGGCGGTGTGCCATTATACTTTGCCGTCACCGCCTTCGACTTCGGCGACTATGCGAAGAATGTGCCCTCGATCGAATCGTCGCCGTCGAACAACGCGCAGTACGGTTTCCCGATCTACTCGGCCGAGGTCGTGACCGACTCCAATCTGAAGGTGTCCGTTTATCCGAATCCGTACAAGAGCCGCTTTCGCGATGCCTTCGGGAACTGGCAATCCTACCACGGTCAGGGGTATGAAGCGCCGGGGCGGGTGATGACCCCTTTTGACCGGCGCATCTGGTTCATCAATCTCCCCGACTCGGCCACGATCCGCATCTATACTCTCGACGGCGACCTGGTCCGCGAGATCGATCACCCCGACCGGTTTTTGACCCGTTATTCGTCCGTTGTCGGCTGGGATTTGATCTCCCGCAACACGCAGGAGGTCGAATCGGGGATCTACATCTACCGCGTCGACTCCCGGCTCGGCACACAGATCGGGAAGATCGTGATTATCAAGTAGAGGGCGTCGACCCCTTGCTCACTGTCATCCCAAAGCGAGATTGCTTCGTCATCCCCGCCACGGGCGGGGATTCCTCGCAATGACGGTAAACGCAGTTGCCGTACGGTTCGTCATCGCGGGCCCCCCGACTCCAGCAGACGCGGCAATCTCAAAGTCGCAGCCGACGAGAGGCACAATCACGTACGCGCCCCGCAATCAGATATTGCGGCCACGCGACTTCACTTGATCCGCCGCAAGAACTCCTCTTCATCCCAGATCGTGATCTCCAGCTTACGCGCCTTATCGAGCTTGGAACCCGCTTCGCTTCCGGCGACGACATAGTTGGTCTTCCGCGAGACCGAACCGGCTACATGCCCCCCGAGCGCTTCGATCTTGGCCGCGGCCTCGGCGCGGCTCATCGCGACAAGCGTGCCGGTCAGCACAAATGTCTGTCCGGCGAATGGCTTGGGGCCCGCGGCTTGACCCGCCATGACAGGGAAGACCATGGCGCCATCTTTGAGTTTCTTTAGGAGTTGCGCCGTCTGCGGCATTGCGAAGAACCGCTGGATGGAGGTCGCGACGATCGGGCCGATCTCATGGACGGCTTGCAGCTCTTCGATGGACGCCGCTGCGATTTTTTCGAGTGAGCCGAAGGCCTTCGCCAGCACGCGGGCGATGTGCTCGCCGACACCGTCGATGCCCAAAGCGGCGATAAGGTGCTGCAAGTCAGGTCGTCGGGCCCGATCGATCGCCGCCAGGAGGTTCTCCGCCAGTTTGGGGCCCATCCGTTCCATCTGGTTGAGTTTGTCCTTATCGAGGAAGTAGATGTCGGCGACGTCTCGAATGATCTCCTTGTCGGTCAACTGTTCGATGTAGCGATACCCCATCCCTTCGACGTCCACCCCCGCTTTCGAGACAAAGTGCGCCAGCCGTTCTTTGATCTGGGCGGGACACGCCGGGTTCGGGCAGCGGTGAAAGGCCGAATCCGGATCGCGATGTGTCGGGGCGCCGCACACGGGGCAGTCACGCGGGAATGCGAATGGCCGGGCCCGCGGTGACTGCCCTCCCGGCACCACCTTGACCACTTCCGGAATCACGTCGCCGGCCCGTCGCACGATGACCCGGTCGCCCGGGCGCACGTCCTTGCGTGCCAGTTCATCCTCGTTGTGCACACTGGCGCGCCGGACCTCGACCCCGCCGACGCGCACCGGCTTCAAGATCGCGACCGGGCTGATGATCCCGGTGCGCCCGACTTGGACGATGATGTCTTCGACAATCGTCGTTTCCTCCTGCGCCGGGAACTTCCAGGCCACGGCCCAACGCGGGTGATGGGAGACGGCGCCGAGGCGTTCCTGCAGTTTGAAATCATCCACTTTGATCACGGTGCCGTCGGTGTCCATGTCCAACTCGTCACGTTGCGTCCCGATGGAGCGGTGCGCCGCCATCACATCGTCTTTGCTTGGGCAGAGGCGAACCAAAGGATGCACACGAAAACCGGCCTGCCCGAGAAATTCGAGTGCCGCCGATTGCCGCGCCAAGTCGAGCCCTTCGCAACGGCCGATTCCGTAAGCATAAAACACCAGCGGCCGCGCGGCAGTGACCGTGGAATCCAGTTGTCGCAACGAACCGGCCGCGCCATTGCGCGGGTTGGCCATTGGTTCTTCGCCTCGGGCCAGCCGTTCGGTATTGAGGCGGGCAAAATCCGAGCGGCGCAGGATGACTTCGCCGCGCACGTCGAGGGTGCGCGGGGATTTCCCAAACAACGACAGAGGGATCGAACGCACCGTTCGCAGGTTGGCCGTGACATCCTCGCCCTCGGCGCCGTCGCCACGGGTCGAACCGACGGTGAGCACTCCGTTCTCGTACGTCAATTCGACGGCCAGACCATCAAGCTTGGGTTCGATGACGTAGGCGGGCTCCTCGCCGTCGAGTAGGCGGATCAGACGTTGGTGGAATTCGAGGAATTCGGTTTCATCGGTAACCTTCTGGAGCGACATCATCGGCACATGGTGCCGCACCGTGCCGAAAGCCGAAGCCGGAGGTGCTCCCACCTTCTGCGTCGGCGAATCGGGTGTGACCGCAGCGGGAAACTGCTTTTCCAGTTCCACGAGACGGTCGAACAGTCGGTCGTATTCGGAGTCGGAGGTTTCCGGACGGTCAAGAACATGGTACCGGTGGGAGTGGTATCGCAGTTGGCGCCTCAGTTCCTCGATCTCAGCCCGAACCGCTTGGGGGATCGGCACGGGTGACGCGGCGGGCTTGCGGGGGCTGGTCATCGGGGTGATCTTCCCATCGGGCGGCGGGTAAAAACGTGGCAGCGGCTCAGGCGGTCAAGGGCGGTCGCGGCGAAAATGGCTTGACGGACCCGCCGCCGGCTGGAATATACCGCCGCGGTGGGCCTTGTCTGGATGACCAGTTGGCGGCCGGCCGCAACCGTCTGGACCAGAACCGAACCGACTTTGGAGGGGTGCTTGAATCTGGGAATGCTGATAAATGGGTTTTCCGCGCTCGGGCAACCGGCGATCGTCGGTGCGAATGTCTGGGAACTCGTACTCAATTCGAGCACCTTCGCGCTCTTGGTCCTGACCATTCTGCTTGTCCTGTCGATCATCAGTTGGGCGGTGATTCTGTTCAAGTGGCGCTCGTATCGACGGGTTCTGGGCCATAGCGCCCGGATCCGGGTCATCTTCCGGAAGGGGCGCCGTCTCTCGGAGCGGATTTCAGCCCTGTCGGCTTTGGGCGATCTGCCGCAATGGCGGCTGGTCGATGCCGGGCTGCGCGAGGCGTCATCGTTCACCGAGCAGAATCGCGGCGCGCCGTCGCGTCCCGAGGCCGGGTATGACCTGACTCCCGAACAAAAGCGGGCGGTCTCCGACACTCTCGAGCGGGTCACGCAGGAGGAGATCACCCGGTTGGAGGAGTGGACGATTCTGCTGGCCACGACCGCGAATGTCTCTCCCTTCTTGGGGCTTCTCGGCACCTGTTGGGGGATCATGAACGCCTTCGTGGGGATCGGAGCAACCGGGTCGGCGTCGCTGGTCGTCGTCGCCCCGGGTATTGCCGAGGCCCTGATCGCCACGGTTGTTGGTCTGGCGGCGGCCATTCCCGCCGTGGTGGCATATAATTGGTGTGTGCGGAAGTTGCGTGAGATCGGCGATGACCTGTCCGGCTTGTCGCTGGAGTTTCTGACCGAACTGACCCGGGAGAACGTCCGTGAGACCGCGAACCTATCACGCCCTTTCTGAAATCAACGTCACCAATCTGGTCGACGTGGTCCTGGTTCTCCTGATCATTTTCATGGTCACCGCGCCGCTTCTCCAAAGCGGAATCGAGGTGCGCCTGCCGCGCACCACGGCGACCGCCGAGGAACCCTCCGAAGGGATCGTGGTCTCGATCACCAAAGAAGGGGGCGTCTTCATCAATGACGTCTACCGCACGGCCGATCAATGGGAGGACGAACTCAAGCGGGTGATCGCCGTCAAGCCCGGACAGAAAGCGTATGTGCGCGCCGATTCCTCGGTCGGGTACGGGCTGGTTGTTCAAGTTTTGGGAACGATGAAGCGTCTGGGGTTGGAAGAGGTCGGATTGGTCACGCGACCGATCGAAGACGAGAACAAACCCAAACCCGGGGCGAAGATTAAGTGGGGTTAGAGGTCCCTGGTGCGACGGTATCTGGTCTGGTCCGTTGTCCTGCACGCGGTGATTCTCCTGGGGGGGGCGCTGATTGCGCCGATGCGCGGTTTCGGCGGCTCGATTCGCCCGACTGAAGTGATCACCGTCGGGTTGGTCGATTACGCCAACCCCGCCAAGGTCAAGACGGCGCCGGCACAGATTCCGGTGCCGAATCCGGCCGCGGATCAGCCGATACCGGTCAAGCCCGCTCAGGATCAAACTCCCGCCAAGGTCAAGCCGAAGCCAGAGATTAAGAAGCCCCCCAAGAAGCAGGAAGAGAAGCCGCCAAAGTTGGCCAATGCCGATTCCGCCAATGCTGTCAGCGGCAAGTTATCCGAAGGGGCCCAAGCGGGCGACATCTGGGGGGTGGAGACGGGCGCGAATGTCAACCCCTATCACCGGCAGGGGTTCGCGTCGATCCGCGCCAACTGGCGCAATCCGATCGTCGGGGCGATCCCGCGCAAGTGTGTGGTGAGGTTTCTTGTCCGGAAAACGGGGGACCTGACCGACATCACGCTCGAACAATCCTCGGGTCTGGACATATATGATCGTGCGGCTTTGCGAGCGGTGACACTGACACGCTCCTGGCCCCAGTTCCCCGATTCGTGGGAGGAAGATGAGCAGATCATCCATCTTGAGTTTGAATACCGTCCCTGACCGCCGCCGCCCAATTCCAAAGCGGCTATGGCTGCTCACAATCGTGGCTGCGCTCATGCTGGCTGGCGGGGAGCTATCTTGGGGGCGGACGGTCTCGGAGATCTATGGTCGGGTGGTCAAGGTGGGGGGCGAATTCGAACCATTTCGAGTGGGGGTCGATCAGTTCCGGCTCAAGAACCCCGATCAGGCCACCGATGATGATCGCAAGTTGGCCCAAGCTGCCTCCGATATCGTCTTTGCCGATCTGGACTTTTCCTATCTGTTCGAGTCGGTACGTCCCGACTCAGTCTATCTGCGCATCATGGGGCTGAGCAAGATCGACCATCGCGGCTGGCACCACTTGGGCGCGGATTACCTCGTGGAGGGGGAGATATCCTTCGACGCCGACAACGTGACCTTGACCTACACCTTGTCCGACGTGGCTACCGAGAAGGAGTTTTTCACCCGCGTCCTGAAATCGCGCCGCGAGTCGGTTCGCCTTCTGGCGCATGCCCTGGCCGATGAGGTGTACCGGGAATTGGCGCGGGCCGATGGGATTTTTCAATCGCGGCTGGCGTACCTGCACGAGAATGGCGGGCACAAGGAAGTCCACGTGTGCGATTTCGACGGCGCCGATGACTCGCGCATGACCGGTGATAACTCGATCGCCCTGTCGCCCCGATGGGCCGGACCGAACGCCGTATCGTACACGTCCTACCGGGACGGCAACCCCGATGTCTGGCTCTTTGATCTCCTCAAGGATCGGGCCACGAAATTCTCCTCCCTGCCGGGGCTGAACAGTGGATGTTCGTGGACCAAGGACGGACGACTGTACGCCCTGTCGATGTCGGTCGAGGGGAATCCCGAGATCTACGTCGGCGAACGGGCGTCGCACCGCCCGCCGGAACGCATCACCTTTTCGCCGGGGATCGACACCTCACCGGCGTTTTCCCCCGACGGCAAGCGCATCGTCTTCACTTCCGATCGTGGCGGAACACCGCAGGTGTACATCATGGACGTCGATGGCGCAAATCTTGAGCGGCTGAGCTCCGAGGGGGAGTACAATGATTCGCCGGACTGGTCGCCGACCCTGGACTTGATCGTCTTTGTCTCGCGCGGGTATGGCGTGTTCCAGATCTGCACGATCCGCCCCGACGGCAGCGGGCTGCGCCAACTCACGGAAGTGGCCTCGAACGAGAACCCGCACTGGTCGCCGGACGGTCTCCACGTAGTCTTTGCCTCCAACCGAACTGGGGGGTATGAGATTTACACGATGAGTTTCGATGGTTCGGGTGTGCGGCGGGTCACAACCACGGCAGGCAACAGCAATCCATCCTGGTCACCGTGAGCCCCGCCCACGGCTTCTGGGGAGTCTTGAAATGCCCGTTAACAACTTGCACCGTCATTGCGAGGAATCCCCGCCTCGGGCGGGGATGACGAAGCAATCTCAACTCCACTGGGCAGGGACACTCTACCGGCGGCGGCACTCAAATTCTTGTCACCTTTATTATTGACGCGGAATAGATTTGGGCGTATATGGCGGCTGTGAGAGAGTGAACGGGGCAAATTGACTTCATTTTTTGAGGAGGGGAACGTGAAACGATTTTCACTCGTAGCGATTTTGGCCCTCGGAGTTGCGATGGCCGGATGCGGCTCGAATGCGCCGCGCAAAGAAACCGGGCAGGGCGGTGCCGGCGGACACGGACCTGGGACAGCCGATCAACCCGGGGGAGTCGATGACGGCAGTCATCCCGGCGGTCGGGGCGAAGTAACCGAGGGGACTGGTTCCAAGGGTGGCTTCAAGACCATCTATTTCGATTTTGACAAGTACAACCTTCGCGAGGATGCCCGGACGACATTGAACGCCAATGCGGACCTGATGCGCAAAAGCCCCGACATGCACATCGTGATCGAAGGTCATTGCGATGAGCGGGGCACTGACGAGTACAATCTAGCGTTGGGCGAGAAGCGCGCGCGGTCGGCCAAGGAGTATCTGGAAAAGCTGGGGATCGATTCTTCCCGTATCGACGTCATCTCGTACGGCGAGGAACGCCCGATAGCCACGGGACACGACGAGGAATCCTGGCAGCGGAACCGTCGCGGCGAGTTCATGCCGAAATGAACGCCCGATGGCGTTTGAGGATTGCAATGGAAGGCGGGCACGACGATTAGCGGTCACGCATGGAGTCGGGACGGGCGGCGGCTGGCCTTGGTGACGGCCGTGGCCGTGGCGGCCTGCGGCTGTGTGTCGCGGGCCGCGATGCGTCGGATGCAGGATCAGGTCGATTACCTTGAGGCATCCAACAAACGCATGGAGAAGGATCTGGACCGGATGGACTCGCTGGTTACCGTGTCGAGCGACGAATCCCGCAAGACCCGCGCCGAGGTCAGCAGCACCCTCGAAGATTTCCACACCGAAGTCGCCTCCATGCGCGAAACCGTGGATGAACTCCGTCGGTCCATTGAACGCCATCCGCCCCAAATCGTCTATCAAGCGCCGGCCAGTCGCGATTCCGGCCGCGTCAGCTCCGACAGCACGGGCCGCACCTCGCCTTCGGACATGGACCCGTCGCGGATGGACAGCAGCGCCTTCCTCGACGTCCGTAAGGGCAACTACGAATTGGCGATATCCGAATTTCGCGACATTCTGCACTACTTTGGCGAGACCGAGTATGCGCCGAAAGCCCACTACTGGATCGGGGAATGCTGGTACTCCCTCGCCGGGGGCACCGGGTCGAGTCCTGGCACCGCGGCTTATGACTCCGCCATCGTCGAATTCCAGTATCTGGTGGACAAGTACCCCGACTCGGAGCGTATCCCGACCGCACTCTACAAATTGGGTAGGTGTCACGAGGAACTGGGACGAACGCGCCAGGCCCGGCAGTTTTATCAACGTGTCGTCGATGACTTTCCGCGATCCTTGGAAGCCAAGCCAGCCCGGAGCCGCTTGGACGGGTTGAGATAACCCATTGTCAAATCTCCAATCTTCTCCTTACATCAGTCAGAGCGGCTCGAGCCGCACGTATCGGCTCAGTACAAACAGTATATGCTCGATTCTCGCCGAGATTCTCCCCAGCCATCCACGCCCGATGTGGGATGTTCGACGTATCATAATAAAGGTCAACGAGTTGCATTGACAAGCCGATCTCATCTTCGCGTTCTCACGTCCCCAGTGAAAGGACTGACGGCTGGTCAGTGTTTTTGGAATCAAGAGGAGGAACTCATTGAATATCATACGATTCCAACGCGCGCCTATGCCTCATCCATCCAGAACGATGTCATTCGGATCGACGTCGACGGCGATGGTTGGCCAGTCTTCATCGAAGTCGCTTTTGGCAGCGCCATGATCGAAGCGGACTTAGATTTGGCTTCCCCGATGGACTTTTCTCTCGCTACCCATCGTTTTCTCGATTTTCCCATCTGTTTCCCTTATTGCCGGATTATTGCATCGCCAGATAAGTCATTGTTGTTTATTGTATTATCTGAAATTCCCGCCGTCCGTTCTTGGATGTCTTCGGAAGGCGTCATTTGGGAGGCGGATCGCCTGGGGCGGCTTTCCGGCATTTGGATGACGGATATAACTCCGGATCCCTCGGGTCGAAAGTCCGCCGCATGGCGATCCGAGTGCTGGCGGCAGTACCGTCGGAGTTCCATGCTCCGACGCCAGCGGTACTTTAGCCCACCCGTGCGCTCTATTTCGCAAAGTGACGCACTCGGCGCGATTTAGCACGTTTTTTTCTTGACTGGGCCTGCCCGGTCCGTATACTGAGGGTCTGTAACTTGGGCGAACGCGCCCAAATCCGAACCTTGGGTTTTGGACGCAGATGCCTGAGTATTGCATTGTTGAAGAGTTTGGCCCATGTAGCTCAGTTGGTAGAGCACATCCTTGGTAAGGATGAGGTCACCGGTTCAATCCCGGTCGTGGGCTGACAGAGGGATGCCGGTGGGCATCGGGAGTATAGTCGACAGTCGCAATTCCGGCGGCGGACCCGGACAGGACGGAACAACGGGTTCCCGGCCATGACACTTTCTTGAGGAGGGAGACCTTCGACCATGGCGAAGGCCAAATTCGAACGTAAAAAGCCCCACGTCAACGTGGGCACAATCGGGCATGTTGATCACGGCAAGACGACGCTGACCGCGGCGATCACGATGGTGTTGTCGCGCAAGGGACTGGCGTCGGTGCGAACCTTTGATTCGATCGACAACGCTCCCGAGGAACGCGAACGCGGAATTACAATTGCCACGGCGCATGTGGAGTACGAGACGGCCAACCGTCATTACGCCCACGTGGACTGCCCCGGCCATGCCGACTATGTCAAGAACATGATCACCGGGGCCGCGCAGATGGATGGCGCGATCCTGGTCGTCTCGGCTGCCGACGGACCGATGCCGCAGACGCGTGAGCACATCCTCCTGGCACGCCAGGTCGGTGTGCCCTACATCGTGGTCTTCCTCAATAAGGTTGACATGGTCGACGATCCGGAGCTCTTGGAACTGGTTGAACTGGAAGTGCGTGATCTGTTGAACACGTATGAATTCCCCGGCGATCAAATTCCGATCATCCGCGGGTCGGCGCTCAAGGCCATGGAAGCCGCCGTCACGCCAGTCAAGGAAGACCCGATGTTTCAGTGCATTTATGACCTGATGAAAGCGGTGGATTCCTATATTCCGGTGCCCCAACGCGAAATTGACAAGCCGTTTCTGATGCCCGTCGAGGACGTTTTCTCCATCACTGGCCGTGGCACAGTCGGCACCGGCCGCGTCGAGCGTGGCAAGATCAAGATGGGTGAGGAAGTCGAACGCGTCGGCATCAAGGAGACCCGCAAAGTCGTGGTCACTGGCGTGGAGATGTTCCGCAAGATTCTCGACGACGCCCAGGCCGGCGACAACGTCGGGCTTCTTCTGCGCGGCATCGACAAGGACGATCTGGAACGAGGGATGGTGCTGGCCGCCCCGGGTTCGATCTTGCCTCACACGAAGTTCATGGGCGAGGTGTACATTCTCACCAAAGAAGAAGGGGGGCGGCATACTCCGTTTTTTGACGGGTATCGGCCCCAGTTTTATTTCCGGACCACCGATGTGACGGGGATTGCCCATCTGCCCACCGGCACCGAAATGGTCATGCCGGGGGACAAGGTCACCATCCGTGCCGAGTTGATCTGCCCGATCGCCATGGAAAAAGGGTTGCGATTCGCGATCCGCGAGGGCGGACGGACGGTCGGTGCGGGCGTTGTCGCCGAAGTTCTGGAGTAGCGTTCGAGTTGAGACATAGTCCCTGACGGCCGGGCGGCCAACCGGGAGGCGCGGAGCATCCGATGTCCGCCTTGAATAGCCGCGACCGAGGAATCGCTCCGTCGAATGTGCCGTGAGGCAAGGGCAGATGACGGGAGTACAATCACGAGGGCCTGCAACGAGTTGACAGGCCTGTAGCTCAACTGGCTAGAGCACCGGTCTCCAAAACCGGGGGTTGGGGGTTCGAGTCCCTCCAGGCCTGCAGGATCAGAGGGCCGGTTTTGATATGATTGAGAAGATCAGGACATACTGGAGCGAGACGATCGGCGAATTGGGCAAGGTCACGTGGCCCAGCCGGGATGAAATCGTCGGGTCGACCATGGTCACCATTGTCGTGTCGCTCATTCTGGGGTTTTTCATTTTCGGCGTGGATCTGCTGTTGGCGCAGGGTGTGTCCACGCTCTTGGGTATCGGATGAGTCTGGAGATGAATTGGTACGTGGCCCACACCTATTCCGGCCATGAGAAGAAAGCGATCAAGTATCTGGCGAGCGCCTTCGCCAACGCCGGCGTGGAAGATCAGTTGGGACGTGTCTTGATGCCGACCCAGGAAGTGGTTGAGATGCGGCAGGGGAAGCGCTCCTCGTCGATGAAGAAATTTCTACCCGGATACATCCTGATCGAAATGCACCTGACCAAGGAAACACAGCACCTGGTGACGAACACCCCGGGGATTACCAATTTCGTCGGTGCCGGCGGACGTCCGGTCCCCCTGCGGCCGGACGAAGTGGTCCATGTCTTGGGACAGATGGACACCAGCCGCGAGAAGGAGCCGACGGAGACTCCCTACAAGGTCGGCGACCCGGTGAAAGTCGTCGATGGTCCGTTCTCGGATTTTTCCGGTTTCATTTCGGAAGTCAATATGGAGCGCAAGAAGATCAAGGTGATGGTATCGATCTTCGGGCGGCCCACGCCGGTGGAACTCGACTTCCTGCAGGTCCATCCCGGCTGAGCCGGCGTTGAGGTGACGGTATGGCGACCAAACCGATTACTGGGTATGTAAAGTTGCAGATTCCCGCCGGGAATGCGACCCCGGCACCCCCGGTCGGCCCGGCCTTGGGTCAGAAGGGGGTCAACATCATGGAATTCTGCAAGGCGTTCAATGTGCGCACGCAGAAGGACGTCGGACTGATCATTCCGGTCGTCATCACGGTGTTCAAGGACAAGTCGTTTACATTCGTCACTAAAACACCGCCCGCGGCCATCCTCCTCAAGCGCGCCGCCAAGATCGACAAGGCCTCCGCGGAGCCGAACCGCATCAAAGTGGCCCGCGTCACGGCCGACCAGGTTCGTGAGATTGCCCGGTTGAAGCGCCCCGACCTTAATGCCGCCAGCGAGGAAGCGGCCATGCGGATGGTGGCAGGAACGGCGCGGAGCATGGGGATTGACGTTATTTGATGTTGAGTTTGGATTTCCCGCAGAGGACAGAATTCGTCATGAAGGAAGGCAAGAAACAGAAGGCGGCGAAAGCCCAGGTTGATCCTCAGAAGCAGTACCCTCTCGAAGAGGCCGTGGCCCTGGCGAGCCAGTTAAAGCACACCCGCTTCGATGAGTCCATGGATATCGCCATGCGCCTGGGAGTGGACCCCAAACACGCCGATCAAATGGTGCGCGGCTCCGTCGTCCTCCCGAATGGGACGGGCAAGGCGGTGCGAGTTCTGGCGCTGACCAAAGGCGAGAAGGAAGCCGAGGCCAAGGCCGCTGGCGCCGACTATGTCGGCTGCGATGAGTATGTGCAGAAGATTCAGGAGGGATGGTTGGAATTCGACGCCTTGGTGGCCACTCCGGATGTCATGGGCCAGGTCGGGCGGCTCGGCAAGATTCTGGGCCCGCGCGGTCTCATGCCGTCGCCCAAGACGGGCAGTGTCACCATGGACATCGGCAAGGCCGTCTCCGATCTCAAAGCGGGCAAGGTCGAATACAGGGTCGACAAGGCCGGCAACATACATTCGGTCGTCGGCAAGAGTTCGTTTCCCGTGGACAAGCTCATCGAAAACGCCCGGGTGTTCATCGACGCCGTCGTTCGCGCCAAGCCGGCCGCGGCCAAGGGGCAGTATGTCCGGCGCGTCGCGATTTCCACGACAATGGGGCCGGGGATCAAAGTCGATCACGGACGCATGGTGGCGGACACGAAGCATTAGATCATTCGTGGAACTTTTGATGGGGATTGCTGTTAAGAGAAAACGTTTTGGACAGTCCAAAAGGTAGACATCAAGTCATGCCCAGCCAGGAAAAAGTGCAGTTTGTCGAGTCGACGGTCGGGGAGTTCCGGTCGGCGGGTTCGGTGTTCGTCGCCGACTTTTCGGGATTGAAGGTGTCCGACATGACCGAACTGCGCAAGCAACTGCGTGAGGCCGGGACACGTTTCCTGGTCGCCAAGAACACGTTGCTGCGCCGCGCCGCCGGCTCTGCGGGAATGACCGATCTGGACCGTGATTTCAAGGGACCAACGGCGGTCGCATTCGGTCCAGCCGATCCGGTCCGCACCGCCAAGATCTTTCAGGAGTTTGTCGCGCGATTGGAGCGGCCGAAGGTTCGCCGCTTCATCGTCGAACGACGCGCCTACGCGCCGACGGACCTGAAAGCCATGGCCTCGCTCCCGTCGCGGGAGGTGCTGTTGAGCCAGATTGTCGCGGCCGTGGAGAGTCCGATCTCCGGTTTCATAGGCATCCTCGACGCCATCGTTCGGGAGTTTGTCGGCACCGTGGATGCCCTGGCCCGAAAAAAGGGAGAGGCCGAAGGGGCCGCAGGATCATAACCGATTCCGATTCTTGCATACGCTGATAATTGTTCACGTCATCGATAAAGCAGTTCTGACAGAAAGGACAAGGTCGTGTCCAGTACCATTGATCAAGTGGTTGGCATCATCGAGGGTATGTCGGTGATGGAATTGTCGCAACTGTCCAAGACCCTGCAGGACAAATTCGGTGTTTCCGCCGCGGCGCCCGTGGCGGTGATGGCCGGCGGCGGGGGCGGCGGCGCGGCCGCCGTCGAGGAGCAAAAAACCGAGTTTACCCCGCATCTGACCGTGGTCGGGGAGAAAAAGATCAACGTGATCAAGGTCATTCGCGAGATCACGGGGTTGGGTCTGAAGGAAGCCAAGGACCTGGTCGACAATGCGCCGAATCCGGTCAAGGAGAACGTCTCCAAGGAAGAGGCCCAGGCGATCCAGACCAAGTTGCGCGAAGTCGGCGCCACCGTCGAAATCAAATAGCGACTTTGCCGCGTCCACAGGTTGACAAACCACTGGGCATAGGCACCGCCGCCACCGGCAGGGAATCCGGCCGGGGGCGCTCTGGTGTCGTGCCATGTGACGGAGGTATCCGGTGAGCACGAATGGGACCAACGGTCGTGTGTCGTATGCCCGCATGTCCCGGGGCGGCGAGATGCCCAACCTCCTGGACGTCCAGTTGGAATCCTATCAGGCGTTCCTCCAACCCGATGTCGCGCCCGACAAGCGCAAGAAAGAGGGGCTGCAGGAGATCTTTCTGTCCGTCTTTCCGATCACCGACGTCCACGAAAACTTCCAGTTGGAATTCGTTCAATATCAGGTCGGCCGGCCGCGCTATTCCATTGTCGAATGTAAAGAACGCAATATGACGTACGCCGCGCCGCTGAAGGCAACGCTCCGGCTGATCAGCAAGGAAGCCGATGGGGCCACCGGCGGCCGGAAGGTCAAGGACGTCCTCGAGCAGGATGTTTTTCTGGGAGAGCTGCCCCTGATCGCCCCGCGTGGTACCTTCATCATCAACGGCGCCGAGCGTGTCATCGTCAGCCAGTTGCACCGTTCACCGGGGGTCTTCTTCGATGAAGTGACCCATCCCAACGGCAAGCGGCTGTTCCAGGGCCGCATCATCCCGTTCCGCGGCTCCTGGGTCGAATTCAATCTCGACATCAACGACGTGCTCTTCGTGCATATCGATTCGCGCCGCAAACTTCCCGTGACGACGCTCCTGCGGGCGCTGGGAATCTCGACCGATGAGGAGCTGCTCGCCAAGTTTTATCCGATCGAGGTCGTCGACGGCGTCAGTCGACGTTGGGCCAAGGTCACGGGGCGAATCGCCGCGGAGAACATCATCGATGAGTCGTCCGGCGAGGTGCTCCTGGCGGCCGGCGATCTGATCACTGAAGACCACGTGGGCAAGCTCAAGGAATACGAGTTGGCCAAGTTGAAGGTGCTCAGCGTCGATCCCGGCACCGACGCGCTGATCATCCCGAACACGCTCAAGAAAGACCCGACCAAATCGCGCGAAGAGGCGCTGTTCAAGATCTACAGTCTCCTGCGTCCCGGCGAGCCGCCTTCCCTGGAGACGGCCGAGGGCCTTCTGGAGCGATTGTTCTTCAACACGAAGCGCTACGATCTCGGCGAAGTCGGGCGCTACATGATCAACCAACGGCTGGGGCGGGACGTGCCCTTGGATCGCACGGTTCTGGCGCCGGAGGATTTCGAGGCGATCGTGGCCTACCTGATCCGTTTGCGAAACGGCGACGGATTCGTCGATGACATTGATCATTTGGGCAATCGCCGCGCCCGCTCGGTGGGAGAGCTTCTCTCCAATCTGTTTTCCGTGGGATTGTCCCGGATTGCCCGCACAATCCGGGAGCGGCTGTCGCTCAAGGACACTGAAGCGATCACGCCCCATGATCTGGTCAACGCCCGCACGGTCTCGGCTGTGATCGACACGTTTTTTGGGTCCTCACAGCTGTCGCAATTCATGGATCAGACCAATCCTTTGGCGGAACTGACCCACAAGCGGCGCCTGTCCGCCCTGGGTCCCGGCGGTCTGACACGCGAGCGCGCGGCCTTTGAAGTGCGCGACGTGCATCACACGCACTATGGACGCCTGTGCCCCGTCGAGACGCCGGAAGGTCCGAACATCGGCCTAATTGCGTCGCTGGCCACTTTCGCCCGGATCAACCGCTATGGTTTTCTTGAGACTCCATACCGTCGCGTGAAGAACGGTATCGTGACGAGCGACATCATCTATTTGACCGCGGACGAGGAAGACAAGCATCAAATCGCCCAGGCCAATGAGCCGCTCGACGACAAAGGGCGATTTGTCAACGAGTTGGTGCGGGCCCGGCAGCGCAGTGATTTTCCGATGCTGACGCCCACCGAAGTCGACTTCATGGATGTCGCCCCCGAGCAACTGGTCTCGGTGGCCGCCTCGCTGATCCCCTTCTTGGAACATGACGACGCCAACCGCGCCCTGATGGGATCGAACATGCAAAGGCAGGCAGTGCCGCTCCTGAAGGCCGAATCGCCCATCGTCGGCACCGGAATCGAAGGTCGCGTGGCGCGGGACTCCGGTGTGGCCGTCATGGCCGAACACGCCGGTGTCGTCGAAGAGGTGGACGCCGAGCAGATCATCATCCGCCCCAAGGGACGTGCCGCGACCGGGGAGCTGGGATTCGAGGGCCCCGACACCTACGTCATGCCGAAATTCGAGCGCTCCAATCAGGACACCTGCCTGCATTACAAGCCGAAGGTGCGCTTGGGCCAGAAGGTGGAAGCCGGGGACGTGATCGCCGATGGTCCGGCCGTGGAAGCCGGGGAGCTGGCCTTGGGCGCCAATATCATGGTCGCCTTCATGCCGTGGCGCGGGTTCAATTTCGAAGACGCGATCATCGTCTCCGAGCGGCTGATTCAGGAAGACATCTTCACGTCCATTCATATCGAACAATTCGAACTGCAGGTGCGCGACACCAAGCGCGGATCGGAAGAAATCACCCGCGAAATCCCCAATGTCTCCGAGGAAGTCCTGCTCAACCTCGACGAACAAGGGGTGGTGCGCATCGGCGCCGAGGTGGAAGCGGGTGATATTCTCGTCGGCAAAGTCACCCCCAAGGGGGAGACCGAATTGTCGCCGGAGGAACGCCTGTTGCGCGCCATTTTCGGCGAGAAGGCGGGCGACGTTAAAGACGCCTCGCTGAAGGCGCCGCCGGGGATGAAGGGTGTCGTCATCAACACCCGGGTCTTCTCTCGGAAAGAGCGCACGGAACAGGCCAAGAAGCGCGAGAAGCAGGAGATCACCGGACTGAAACGGCGGTTCGGCAAGGAATTGGACACCGTTCGTCGCCTGCGGTCCCATCGTCTGGCGGAATTGCTGGAAGGACAGTCGGCGCTGACGGTCCGCCTCGCCGAAGATGATTCGGTGGCGATCAAGGCGGGCTCGAAATACAAGGCAGATACATTCCTGCTGATTGATCCGACCACGATCGTCGCCCCGGATGGCTGGACTGATGATGCACGGCTGAACCGTCGCGTCGACAAGGTCCTTAGCGAGGCGGGGGAGCTGCTGACGCGGTTGCAGGAACAACTGAACATTGAAATCGAGAAAGTCATCCGGGGGGCTGAGCTTCCGCCCGGTGTCAAGCAACTGGTCAAAGTCTCGGTCGCCATCAAACGCAAACTGGCGGTTGGGGACAAGATGGCGGGACGCCACGGCAACAAAGGGGTCGTGGCCCGCATTGTGCCGGTCGAGGATATGCCGCATCAAGAGGACGGTACTCCGATCGATATGATCCTAAATCCCCTCGGCGTGCCCTCGCGCATGAATGTCGGCCAGATCCTTGAAACCCACCTGGGGTGGGCGGCCTGGAAACTGGGTCGCAAGGTGTCCTGTCCCGTCTTCGACGGGGCGCATTTGGAAGAGATTCGCACCCTCCTGGTGGAAGCGGGTCTTCCCTCCACCGGCAAGGCGCATCTGCAGGACGGCGTCACCGGCGAGCCCTTCGGCGAGCCCATCACCATCGGCATGATCTACATGATGAAATTGTCGCACTTGGTCGATGACAAGATCCACGCCCGTTCGATTGGTCCCTATTCGCTGGTGACTCAGCAGCCCTTGGGTGGCAAAGCCCAGTTCGGCGGCCAGCGCTTCGGCGAAATGGAAGTGTGGGCGCTGGAGGCCTATGGAGCGGCCTACACGCTCCAGGAGATGCTCACCGTCAAGTCGGATGACGTTACCGGGCGGTCGCGGATTTACGAAGCGATCGTCAAGGGCGAGAACCCGCCGGAGCCGGGTATTCCCGAATCGTTCAACGTGCTGGTCAAGGAGTTGCAGGCCCTGGGTCTGGACATTGATCTGGTGGAGAAGACATAAGGTGCGTGCCGAATCGGGAGCGCCAGTCGAGCTTCATGCGCTTCGGATTGCGTGCATTGTCTGACACGAGTGTTTTTCTGGTGCGATAATTATCGGGGCAGTGCCGGCCGTCGTGGCCGGCAAAAGGGGCGGCTGACGACGTGTTGACAGAATTAGACGGCGTGGCAACCAAGGTGGCGCGCCTGCCGTTGATGCGGGAACCCAGGGAGGTCAAGGTGGCATTCCCGGCTCGGACGCAGAAGCGTCCATCGGATTTTGCGGCCATCCGCATACAGTTGGCCTCGCCGGAAACGATCCGCTCGTGGTCGTACGGTGAGGTCACTAAACCGGAGACGATCAACTACCGGTCGTTCAAGCCGGAGCGGGACGGCTTGTTTTGCGAACGCATTTTCGGCCCGGTCAAAGACTGGGAGTGCAACTGCGGAAAGTACAAACGCATCCGCTTCCGCGGCATCGTCTGCGACCGCTGCGGCGTGGAGGTCACCCAATCGAAGGTGCGGCGCGAACGCATGGGCCACATCGATTTGGCCGTTTCCGTCACGCACATCTGGTACGTCAAGTCGACGCCGTCACGGATCGGCTATCTGATGGACCTGTCAATCCGCGATCTGGAGCGGATCATCTACTACGAAAGCTACGTCGTCATCGATCCCGGCGAGACCGAACAGCGTGAAGGGGATTTGTTGACCGAGGAGGAGTATCAGAAATACATCGCGGACGGCAAGGAATTCCAAGCGGCCATGGGTGCTCCCGCCGTCGAGCAGTTGCTCAAACGGATCGACAGCGAGGAACTCTCACTGTCCCTGCGGGCACAGGTGAAAGTCGAGACCTCGGCCCAGCGCAAAAAGGACACCCTGAAGCGCCTGCGCGTGATCGAGGCCTTCCGCCAGTCGCAGAACCGTCCCGAGTGGATGATTTTGAAGACGCTCCCGGTCATCCCGCCCGATTTGCGCCCTTTGGTGCCTCTGGAGGGCGGACGGTTCGCCACCTCCGATCTGAACGATCTGTACCGGCGGGTCATCAACCGGAATAACCGCCTGAAGAAGTTGATGGATATCAAGGCCCCCGATGTCATTCTCCGCAACGAGAAGCGGATGTTGCAGGAAGCGGTGGATGCGCTGCTGGACAACGGCCGCCGCACCCAATCGGTTCGCGGTGACTCCCGTCGCCCCCTGAAATCGCTCTCCGATTTGCTCAAGGGGAAACAAGGACGCTTCCGTCAGAACCTGTTGGGCAAGCGCGTCGATTACTCGGGCCGTTCGGTCATCGTCGTCGGGCCGGAATTGAAACTGCACCAGTGCGGCCTGCCGAAGAACATGGCGCTGGAGTTGTTCAAGCCCTTCATCATCATGAAACTCGAAGAAAAAGGTTATGTCCAGACCGTGAAATCGGCCAAGCGGCTGGTCGAGCGCGAGCGCCCCGAAGTCTGGGACATCCTGGAAGAAATCATCGATGAACACCCCGTTCTATTGAACCGTGCGCCGACTCTGCACCGTCTGGGCGTTCAGGCCTTCTACCCGGTTCTGGTCGAGGGGAAGGCGATTCGTTTGCATCCCCTGGTCTGCACGGCGTTCAACGCCGATTTCGACGGCGACCAGATGGCGGTGCATATCCCGCTGTCGTTCGAGGCCCAACTTGAGGCCCGCGTGTTGATGTTCGCAAGCAACAACATTCTGTCTCCTTCATCGGGACGGCCGATCGCCACGCCCAGTCAGGATATTGTGCTGGGCTGCTATTACCTCACGAAGGAGCGCCCCGGCGCGAAGGGCGAAGGCATGACCTTCGCCTCCCGCGAGGAGGCGGTGATGGCCCACCACTTTGGGGATCTCGATCTACACGCAATCGTCAGCGTGCGCCTGAACGGCCAACGCGTTCAGACCACCTGCGGCCGGGTCATCTTCAATGAAGTGGTCCCCAAGGAGATGGAATTCTTCAATGAAGTGGCCAACAAGTCCAAACTGGAGTCTCTGGTATTGACGGCCTACCGATCGGTTGGGCCGCACCGCGCTGCCGAGTTTCTCGACGACCTCAAGAATCTCGGTTTCACCTACGCCACAAAGGCCGGTGTGACCGTCTCGATCGACGACATGATCGTTCCCCCGGAAAAAGAGGAATTGGTCGAGTTGACGAAGAAGGAAGTGGCGCGCGTCATGAAGCAGTACGAGCGCGGCGTCATCACCAACGGCGAACGGTACAACAAGATCATCGACTTGTGGACGCACACGACCAGCGAAATCTCCGAAGTGCTCTTCGAACGGCTCAAGGAGGATCGCGCCGGATTCAACCCCGTCTTCATGATGGCGGATTCGGGAGCCCGCGGCTCCAAAGAACAGATTCGCCAATTGGCGGGGTTGCGCGGACTCATGGCCAAACCACAGAAGAAAATCACCGGACAGATCGGCGAGATCATCGAATCGCCCATCATCTCGAATTTCCGCGAAGGGCTGTCGGTGATGGAATATTTCATCTCGACCCACGGCGCCCGCAAGGGTCTGGCCGACACGGCGCTGAAGACCGCCGACGCCGGCTACCTGACCCGCCGGCTGGTCGACGTGGCGCAGGACGTCATTATCAACGAGCCCGACTGCGGCACCATTCTTGGCTTGAGCACCACGGCCCTCAAAGAGGGTGAAGAAATCATCGAATCGCTGGAGGATCGTATCTTGGGACGGGTCGCGCTGGAGGACGTTGTCGACCCGATTTCCGGTGCGATGCTGGCGCGTGCCGGCGAGGAGATCGCCGAGGCGGCGGCCCAGACGATCGATGAATCGGGCATCGAAACCGTACGTATTCGCTCCGTCTTGACCTGCGAATCGCGCCAGGGTGTCTGCGCCAAATGCTACGGCCGCAACCTGGCGACCGGCGGCATGGTCGACCTGGGTGAAGCCGTGGGCGTCATCGGGGCCCAGTCGATCGGCGAGCCGGGCACCCAGTTGACACTGCGGACCTTCCACATCGGCGGCACGGCGGCGCGCATCGCCGAGCAATCTCAAGTCATGGCCAAGACCGCCGGAACGGTCGTCTTGCGCAGTGTGAAGACCGTCATTGGCCCGGAAGACAAGCCAGTGGTCATCAACCGCGACGGCGAATTGCAGGTGGTTGATGCCCAACACCGTGTCCGCTCGCGCTACAACGTCCCGTACGCCTCCACGATGTTTGTCAATGACGGTGCCTCCGTCGAGCGGGAGAGCGTGCTGTTCGAATGGGATCCGTACACGTCGACCATCCTCACTGACAAGCCCGGCATCGCCAAGTTCGAGGACATCACCGACGGTCTGACCATGCGGGAAGAGCTGGATGAGACGACGGGTCTGCGCCAGCGCGTCGTTGTGGAGCCGCGCGAGCGGGGCGATCGCATCTCGCTGCCGAAGATCATCATCCTCAACCCGAAGAATCGCGCCGAGCCGATCGCGTCCTTCTCCATTCCCACCGGCGCGCACCTGTCGGTTCACGACGGCGACACGTTGACGGCGGGGACGGTCCTCGTCAAGATTCCGCGCGAAATCTCCAAGACGCGCGACATCACGGGCGGCCTGCCCCGCGTAGCGGAGCTGTTTGAGGCGCGCAAGCCGCGCGATCCGTCGGTGGTCACCGAAATCGACGGCACCGTCGAATTCGGCAAGATCGTCCGCGGCCAGCAGCAGGTCTTGGTCCACGGGGAAAACGAAGAGATCAAGGAGTACCTGATTCCGCACGGCAAGCAC